>CAVOHP010000013.1:0-39261 GCA_963695715.1 uncultured Chloroflexia bacterium | reverse complement strand
TCCGCGCACACTGTCTCCAACCAGAATGCGCTGAATGCGTCTCCGTCCACGTGCGTGACGACGCGTGTCGGCTTCCCACCGTTTTCAACTCTCTCGACCAGCCAACCGTCTTCGATCGCGAAGGTCAAGGGAAGCTCACTAATCTCCACTCCTTCATTCCAGCCCAACGCGATGGCGCAGGCCAACGGGTCGTGCTGCCAGTTGATGATGTCGGCGGGTAACCGCGCGCACGTGAGGCCATATTGCGTCTCGTAATCGTACTCGCAGGCGAAGGCCTCCGCCTGATGGGCGATCAGCCGAGCCAGCGGTCCGGCCTGTCTGACGGCGGGGAGATAGGACCGGCGCAACGCGGTTTCGACAGTGATGGACAGCGGCACGAGCGTTGGGTTTGAGCGTTCGAGGACGTACTGCGCCGATGGCGCGTCCCGCCTGGATATTCCAATCCATGTTGTTGCCCCAGGCCGGGAAGCCGTCTCGGGTCGTGAAGACGTAGCCGCCCATCAGCCAAAGGTCCGCATCGCGCAGGATGCCAGGCGAGCGCTTTTCCAACAACGCCAGGTTGGTGTAAGGGCCGATGGCAGCGATGATCGCGCCCTGAGTGATGCTGTGCTCGGAGTAAATCGAGCGCCACGTCGAGCGGCATCGGGACCGGCGGGATCGGCTCCCAGGCCAGTAGTCAGCTTCGTCCGGCAGGCCGGGCTCGAACCGATAGCAGCCCGATGCGAATATCTGCGCCCGCGGCCACGGGGACGTCGCCGCGCCCGCGCGAGGTCGCAGCGCGTGGCGCGTGTAGCCCGCCCGCCGGCCCCGGTCGTCCGAGTTGGTGGTGACGGCGAGCAGATCCACGCCGGGCCAGTTGAGGATCATCGCCAGGGCGCAAAGTGTCGTCCAGGTCGCCGCCCAGGTCGGTGTCGAGGTGCAGTCTTGCGCCCTGTCGTCGCCGATCAATCCGGCCCCCAATGCGTAGTGAAACCACCGCTTGTGGCCGGCACAGGCCCGAGCTTCTCATACAGCGCGTCGGCTTCAGGTCCGTAACTGGTGATATACGCCCGCGCAATGCCGCGCCGGTGCAAGCGGTGAAAACACTCTCTGATGACGGCTTCGGCCAGTCCTTGCTTTCGATAGGCGCTGTGGGTACAGACCTTCTCGATTTCGGCCATCCCATATGCGGGATCATTGAAACCGACACAAGTCGCAACGTGCGCGCCGTCGGGGGTCACTCACCGACAGATCGAGGCGTGGGTCATAGGCCGGCTTGCTCCCGTGAATGGGCAGACCGTGTGAGGTTAAGCTCGCTGACTTCGTCCTTCCCGGAAAAGCCATTGAGGTAAAGCAGGCCCTTGCTGCGGTAGTCATCATTCTCGATCATATTCACGATGCGGTACGTTGGCTTCAGACAGGCCGGTTCGTGCGCTTGCGCGGCCAGGTCGTAGACACGGGTGACGGCGATGGTTCCTAATGAATGGAAGCCGCGACGTTCCAGGTTGACCAGCGCTTCCTCTTGATGCTCGTGGACTTCCGCAAGCAGGGTGGAATAGCGTGTGCTCCAGTGCGCGATTGTCCAGTGCAGGATTTCATCGTAGAGGTACGCATGACCGCGCGCCGTGAAGATGAAGAAGATGTTAGCGCCATCTTCGGACAGCACGAATCCCAGCAATCGGTCAAAGCTGTCCACCCAGAGATGAGCGTGATCCCGGAAGAAGGTCGGGATATACTTCTTCTCGTTCCAGAGGCCATATTTCCAGTCGCCCAACCGGGCGAAAGCACCAGATGAAATTGTCTCCCCTGTCGGCGTAGTCCTGTTCGGACAGGAAGCGCCACATTTTTTCGAAGTCACCCCGAGGAACAATTATCGAATGTGCGATGCCGGATGAGCACTGTGTATTCTCCAAGTCTGATAGATAAGTGAATCCTGTACTCGAGGCAGGCATCGAGTAGTCCGGGTACTGGACGATCCTTATTGCTTCCCGAGGACGTGGAGACGAAAACAAGAACGGGATGGCTCATGTTCCTCCGGCAGCCGCCACCACCCATCCGGACCCGGCTTCATGAACGCGAACTTCGCCCTGGCGGCATACGGAAACTCGTGCAGAAATTCAATTGTCAGCCCTGCGCCAATTCAGCGCGTTCAGCACCTCGCTGATGCTGTGATTCCAGATGTAGTAGGTGGCATCCTGCCCCTGATTGCCGGTAGCATAAGAGCCAGTCGCTTCGAGTCGCTCGGGAGTATCCGAGAAGAAATAGGGCCTCTCAGCCTTCAACACCCGGTCCTCGCCGGCGCGTAGCGCGCGAAAGAATGGATGGTCCTCGACGATATAGAAAATACCGCCCGGCTTCAGGAAGCCTGCTATGATCTCGCCCCAGCGCCGCAGGTCATGGAGCCAGTGCAGGACGCCATACGACGTGAAGACGATATCGAACTGCTCGTCCAGCACGTCGGGAAGCCGGTAGATATCGCTGCAATAAAAACGCGAAGGAATCTTCAATTCCTGGCTGAGCGAACGCGCCAGAGCAATGGACTGTTCCGAGAAATCTACACCCGTGACGATGGCGCCCCGCCTCGCCCAGGACAGCGTGTCCAGGCCGAAGTGGCATTGGAGATGCAGCAGCGTTTTTCCCGTCACATCTCCAACTTCAGAAAGCTCGATGGAGCGCAGCCGATCCCTGCCCGCCCGGAAGCCCGCAAGGTCGTAGAAGGGCGACGGTTTGTGCTCAACGGTCCACTGATCCCAGAGTGCCCGATTGGCTTGAAGATATTCGTCCATCATCAGAATGCGGTTTCAACTGGCGGTGACGCGCCGACGCAACTGACCGCAGCCGGCGTCAATGTCAATCCCGCGGCGGACGCGCATCGTGGTGGGGATGCCGGCCTGCGTCAGGATTTGCTGGAAGGCGGCGGCGCGCTCGGGCGACGAGGGTTGATAGGGCGACTCGGCCACCGGGTTGAGCGGGATCAGGTTGACGTGGCACAGCAGGCCGCGCAGCAACCGCGCCAGCTCGTTCGCCAGTGAGGGCATGTCGTTGATCCCGTTCATCAGCGCATACTCGAACGTGACGCGGCGATGCGTGCGCGCAATGTAGTCGCGCACGGCGGCCATCACATCGGCGATGGGGTAGCGGTCGTTGATCGGCGCGAGTTGCGAGCGCAGCGCGTCGTTCGGCGCGTGCAGGCTGACCGCCAGGTTGACTTGCAGTGGCTCTTCGGTCATGCGCCGGATGCCGGGAACCAGTCCGACTGTCGAGACGGTGATGTGGCGCGCCCCCAGGTCAAAACCGTCCGGATCGGTGATGACCCGCAACGCCTGCCACGTCCGGTCGTAGTTCGCCAATGGCTCGCCCATGCCCATCACCACGACGTTGGTCAGATGATGGGGCGCAGACCTGTCAGGTTGCTGCGAAACCTGACAGGTCTTTTTGCGCGGCACGTGCCGCGGTCAACACCTGGGCGACGATCTCGCCCGCCGTCAGGTTGCGCGCCAGCCCGGTTTGACCCGTGGCGCAGAAGACGCACCCCATGGCGCAGCCGGCCTGTGTGCTGATGCAGACGGTGCGCCGCTCGCCGCGCTCGCCTTCGATCTCCGGGTAGAGCATCAGCACCGTCTCGACGGTCTGCCCGTCGGCGAGCCGGAACAGCCATTTGACGGTGCGCCCATCGCGCGACTTCTGTTCGTAGATCAGTTCCAGCGGGTTGATGCGAGTTTCCGCGGCCAGCCGCGCGCGCAGCGACGCGGGCAGGTTGGTCATCTCATCGGCGTCCGCCGCCAACTTGACATAAAGCCAATCGCGGAGCTGATCGGCGCGATAGCGGGGTTGACCCCAGTCCGCCAGCAGGGCGGTCAGTTCGGCGTGATTCAGTTCGAGCAGATTGGTGGGGCCGGTCATGGCGTATTCTCCATTTGAGTCACGCTCACGATACACCAGCGCGGGGTGCGCGCAAGTGGGGCGGCATACCTTAGCTGTTATGACAAATTGACTCGAACACCCGTTCTATGGTATAATAGACGGAGACTGAAGCGGTGATCTTTAGATCGTAAGATCGTAAGACGCCCCTTTCGTCTGAAGATCACGCAGGACAATCGGAGACAGGTGGTCTGGGGTTTGCTTTACCCTATGAAGATCTCCTGAGATTTGACGCCTCCTCCTGTGAACCGAACATGGCTTAAGCGTCTGCACTCATAGGCGGGCGGCCTGGCAGTCATCATAAGACAAAAGGGGACCTGTCTTACGATCTTATGATCTTACATCAACGGTCGCGTGTGTGGGCCGATCGTCGGGCGGGTATGGTGCAGCGGGCGCCGCGCTGCCATTGGGAATCTCACTTTCCTTCCCGGCAAATCAGCAATGCGTGGTATAATGGCGGCGATATTTAACCATCTGGAGTAACTGCGTGGCAACCATCCGACCTTATCCCTTTACGGCCATCGTGGGCCAGGAGCGCATGAAGCGGGCGCTCACCCTCAATGCGATCTCCAACAGCATCGGCGGCGTGCTGATCCGCGGCGAGCGCGGCACGGCGAAATCCACGGCGGCGCGTGCCCTGGCGGCGCTGTTGCCCGAGATCACCGTGGTGGCCGACTGCCCCTTCTCGTGCGACCCCAGCGGCATTGACTCGTTGTGCGACAACTGCCGCGACCGGCTGGCGCGCGGCGAAGAGTTGCCCGTCGCGCTCCACCGCACGCGCTTCGTGGACCTGCCGGTGAGCGCCACCGAGGATCGCGTCGTTGGGACGCTGGACATCGAGCGCGCAATTCAGCACGGCGAGCGGCATTTCGAAGCGGGGGTGCTGGCCGCGGCCAATCGCGGGCTGCTCTATGTGGATGAGGTGAACCTGCTGGACGATCACGTGGTTGACCTGCTGCTCGATTCGGCGGCGATGGGCGTGAATGTCGTCGAGCGCGAAGGTATCAGCTTCAGTCACCCGGCGCGCTTCATCCTGGTCGGCACGATGAACCCGGAGGAAGGCGATCTGCGCCCTCAACTCCTCGACCGATTTGCGCTGTGCGTGGACATGCACGGCATCGCCGACCCGCGCCAGCGTGTCGCGATCGTCGAGCGGCGCGTGGCGTTCGAGCAGGACTCGGAGAGCTTCTACCAGGAGTGGTTGCCCCGCGAAGAGCAGCTATCCGCCGAGATCGCCCAGGCGCGGATGCGGCTGCCGATGGTGGCGCACACGCAGCGCGATCTGTTCACCATCGCTCAGTTGACGACTTCTTTCAAAGTGGACGGTCACCGCGCCGATATCGTGATCCTCAAGACGGCGCGCGCCCACGCCGCGCTGATGGGGCGGGCGGCCATCAACGAGCAGGACATCATGCTGGCAGCCGAACTGGCATTGCCGCACCGCCTGAAGCGGCAGCCCTTCGAGGAGGCCGTGATGGACACGGGCCAACTCGAAGAACGGCTGCGCAAGGCACGCGCCGAAGCGCCCCCCGATATGCAGCCTCAACCGCAAGAGCAAACGGAGACTTCCCCCAGCGCAAAAAAACCTCCGAGCCGCTAGCAGAAGAGTCGGAAACGGCAGCTAGCGGCCAGCCAATTGATGACGGATCGCCCCAATCGAACGCGCCCGGCGCAGGGGCCGCAGGCGCAACGCAAGGTCAAGGTGGGGCAGGATTTTCAGGCGAAACGGCTGGATACGCCTCTCGACAAACTGACGCGCAATTCGGCGGGTAAGCGCAGCTTCACGCTGACCTCGCGCAAACGCGGGCGCTATGTGCGCGCCCGGCCCATGCAGGGCAAGCCCGAGGACCTGGCCTTCGACGCCACGCTGCGCTCGGCCGCGCCGTTCCAGGCGCGCCGGCGCGCGGAGCGGGAAGGCAAAGGGCCGGCGTTCCTCGTCAAACGGCAGGATTTTCAACGCAAAGTGCGGGTGCGCCGCGCCGCTAACCTCGTGCTGTTCGTGGTAGACGCCTCATGGAGCATGGCCGCCGCCGAGCGCATGGAGGCCACCAAGGGCGCGATCATTTCGCTGTTGCACGACGCCTACCAGCGGCGCGACCAGGTGGGGTTGGTGGTGTTCCAGCGCGAGGAAGCGCGCGTGGTGCTCACCCCCACCTCCAGCGTCGAGCTGGCGCAGCAGGCGTTGCGCGATATCCCCGTGGGCGGCAAGACCCCGCTCTCCGCCGGGCTGATGACCGCGCACCGCATTTGCACCGCGGCGCAACGCCGTAACCCCGAAATCGTGCCGCTCATCATTATCCTGACCGACGGCGCGGGCAACGTCTCCGTGACGGGGATGCCGCCGCAGGAAGAGGCCGCGCGGCTGGCGGATATGATCCGCCAGAGCCACCTGCGGTCGGTGGTCATCAACATGGAACACCCCGCGTTCGACCGCGGCCTGGCCCGGCAGCTTGCCGATACGCTGGGCGGGCCGTGCTATACCCTGCCGGAACTCAAAGCCGAGGCCCTGCTCCAGACGGTTCGCGATGAGATGCGCGAGCCGCCGCCCACGCGTTGATGGAGGCGCGCATGACGGAGCAACTCACGGCCGGCGGCGAGTTGATCGCGCCGCCGCTCCCCCTGACGCGCCAGCGTTCGATCCAGCAGAGCATCCGGGCCGACCTGGCCCTCCTCCTGGTCACGCTCATCTGGGGCGGCACGTTCGTGATGGTCAAGGACGCCATCGCGACCTATCCGGTGTTCGGCTTCATCGCCCTGCGCTTCGGGATCGCTGCGGCTCTGTTGGTTCCGGTTGTCCTCTGGCGCAGGATGCGCGCCGCGCCGGTCTCACCGGCAAGCCCGGCGGCAGGGGTGAGGGCGACACAATTCGCGCCGTTCCTGCTGGGGTTGGCGCTCTTTGCAGGCTATGGGTTCCAGACTGCGGGGCTGAATCTGACCACCCCCGCGAAAGCCGGGTTCATCACCGGGCTGTCGGTGGTGTTGGTGCCGATGGGGTCGGCGCTGCTGTTGCGGCAAACGCCGTCGCGCGCGGCGTGGTGGGGCGTGGGCATGGCGACCGTGGGGCTGGCGCTGTTGAGCCTGAATGCCAGTCTTGGCGTCAGTTTCGGCGACCTGCTGGTGATGTGCTGCGCCGTCGCGTTCGCGGTGCATATCCTGCTCACGGCCCACTTCGCGCCGGGGCATGACCCGCTGACCCTGCTCTTCGGGCAGGTGCTGACGGTCGCGCTGTTGAGCGCGCTGGTCTCGCTGATCTTCGAGCAGCGCCCCCCGCTCACCGGGTCCGTCCTCTTTGCCGCCGCGTTCACCGGGTTGTTTGCCACGCTGATGGCGTTTGGTATTCAGATGCTGGCCCAGCGGTACACGACGGCCACGCACACGGCGCTGATTTTTGCCGCCGAGCCCGTGTTTGCGGCGCTCTTCAGCTTCCTGTTGATCGGCGAACTGTTGGGGCCGCGCCAGATCCTGGGCTGCGTCTTGATCCTGGCCGGGATGGTGGTGGCCGAGGTGTTGCCGCTCGGCCGGCGCGTGCCCACGGCGGCGCCCTCATTGGAGCAGCTATGATGACGGATGAACGGACGACGATGGCGGCGCTGCGCGCGGCGACCGAGGATTTCGTGGCGCGGCGCGACTGGCAGCCATTTCACACGCCCAAGAACCTGAGCATCTCCATTGCCATCGAGGCCGCCGAGTTGATGGAGCATTTCCAGTGGCTCACCCCGGAGGCGTCGCTGGCCGCGTTGGAGGACCCCGTCGAGCGCGCCGAGATCGCCGACGAGTTGGCGGACGTGATCATCTACTGCCTGAGCATGAGCAACGCGTGCGGGGTTGACATAAGCGACGCGGTGCTCGCGAAGCTGGCGCGCAACGAGGGCCGCTTCCCGGCAGACGAGTTCCGGGGGCGCTTCCGCAAGCCGGAGCGCGAGAAGGATTAGCGCGTATGAGTCGCCACCGGTTTCACGGCGACCCGACCCGTTTCGAGGTGCTGGCCGACTACATCGCCGACCGCTACTGGCACAGCATCCGCTATATTGCAGACGTGGCCGGGGGCCAGGGGATGCTGGCGCGCATCCTGACGAAGAAGTATCACTACGAGTGCGAGGTGGTGGATCCGCGCGGCTGGGTGTCTGACCGGCGTGGCCCATCAATCGGCGGAGTTCGACCCCGCGCAGGCCGCGTACTACGATCTGATCGTCGGGTTGCACCCGGACGAGGCGCTGCGGGCGGTCGCACGGGCGGCGCTGACCCGCCCGGCGATCCTGCTCCCCTGCTGCAACTTCTGGTCTGAGGAGAAGCTGGGCCAGCAGGAGTTGCTGGACGCCGTCGCCCGCTTCTATGACGATCACGGCGTGACCTATGAGCGTGTGACGTTCGATTTCAGCGGGCCGAAGAACACCGGCCTCGTCTCGGTTCCTCCCGTGGAAGCCATCTCATCATGAGACTCTGGATAGCTCGGGTTCTGATTGCCGTGGTGATCGCCTGGAACGTGCAGGCGGCCGCGGCCTTTTTGTTGCGCCCTGAGGTCTACGCGCCGGCCTTTCAGGTGAGCGGGGAGGCCGGCGCGGCGATGGTGCGCGGGCTGGCCGTGCTCTTCCTGATGTGGAACGTGCCCTATGCGGTGGCGCTGTGGCATCCGGCGCGCTACCGCGTCTCGCTCTACGAGGCGTGCGTCATGCAAGGCATCGGTCTTATCGGCGAATCGCTGATCTACCTGTCGCTCTCGCCCGCGCTCGCCGTGGCCCGCGCCTCGGTGGGCCGCTTCATCCTCTTCGACGCCCTGGGCCTGGTCGCGTTGCTCGTCGCCGCGTGGATCAGCCGGCAGGCAGTTCAGCCGTATCCAGGATCAGCGTGACCGGCCCGTCGTTGACCAGCTCGACGGCCATCATCGCCTGGAACTGGCCGGTTTGCACGGGGATGCCCTCGGCGCGGAGGCGCTCGACGAAGTAGTCAATCAGGGGTTCGGCCTGCTCGGGGCGGGCGGCGTCGGTGAAGCTGGGGCGGCGACCCTTGCGCGCGTCGCCGTAGAGGGTGAATTGCGAGACGACCAGCACCGCGCCGTCAATGTCGGTGAGCCCCAGGTTCATCTTGCCCGCGTCGTCCTCGAACAGCCGCAGCCCGGCCACCTTACGCGCCATCCAGTCGGCCTCGGCGCGCCCGTCGCTGTGGGTGACGCCCAGCAGCAGCAGGAAGCCCCGCTCGATTGCGCCGACGGTCTGGTTGTCTACGCGGACCGCGGCGCGGCTGACCCGCTGGATGACTGCGCGCATGGCGTGATTTGCCTTTCCTCTATGTGACGATCGCGAGCAGCGCTGGACAGCGCTGACGGATCATAAACCTCTGTGTAACGATGATGCGGCGGCGCTGACGCACGCTACGAGCCGTAGCTACAAGCCAACCGAGCGGGCGGTTTCGGTGACGACGCGGGCGGATTCGCGGAAGGCGGCCAGTTCCTCATCGCTTAACCCGGGCGCGAGGACGACCTCGACGCCGCTGTGGTCCACGATGGAGGGCAGGCTGAGGCAGACGTCGCGGACGCCGAACTGCCCGTCGAGCAGGGTCGAGACCGTGAGGACGGTGTTCTGGTCGCCCAGGATGGACTCGATGATATGGCGGATGCCCAGCCCGATGGCGTAGTAGGTCGCGCCCTTGCGTTCGATGATCTCGTAGGCGGCGCGGCGCACCTGGTGGGCGATCTGCTCCTGCATCTCTTCCTCGCAACTACTCCCACGCTGCGCGCAGAACTCGCCGAGCGGCATCCCGGCGACGCTGGCGCGGCTCCACACCACCACCTCGCTATCGCCGTGCTCGCCGATCACGTAGGCGTGGACGCTGCGCGGATCCACCGCAAGCTGCTGCCCGATCAGCGCGCGCAGGCGCCCCGTATCCAGCACCGTGCCCGAGCCGATCACGCGACCGGGCGGGAAGCCGGAGACTTTGAGGGCGGCATAGGTCAGCACGTCCACCGGGTTGGCGACGATCAGCAGGATGGCGTTCGGCGCGGCGGCCGGCAACCTGTGGGACGATGCCCTTGATGATCTCGGTGTTGCGGCGCACCAGCTCGAGGCGCGTCTCGCCGGGCTTCTGCGCCGCGCCTGCGGTGATGACCACCACCGTCGAGTCGGCGCAATCTTCATAGGAACCGCTGCGCACGGTGACGGGCCGGACGAAGGGCGCGCCGTGCGCCAGGTCCATCGCCTCGCCTTCGACGCGGTGTGCGTTCACATCCACGAGGACGATCTCGGATGCGAGGCCGCTGTTCATGATGGCGTAGGCGGCGGTGGCCCCCACGGCCCCGGCCCCTCCGATGATGCTGATCTTGGTCGGCGTGCGGTTTTCAGGCATACTCTTTTCCTATACTGTGGATTCCGGCCCCTCGACCCAGACGGCGCCGTCCATCCCGACTTCTTTCTTCCAGATCGGCGCGTCCTGCTTGATCCGGTCAATGATGTAGCGGCAGGCGTCGAAGGTGTCTCGGCGGTGCGATGCGGCCACAGCGACCGCCACCGCGATATCGCCGACTTCCAGCCGTCCCACCCGATGCACGACGCTCACGGCGGTGATCTCGGGCCAGCGCGCCTGCGCCTCGGCGGCGATCTTCGCCAGCGCCGGTTCCGCCATCTCCGCGTATGCTTCGTATTCTAGATAATCGGTGGTCACTTCGCCCGTAACGCCGCGCACAGTTCCCGCAAAGAGCGTGATTCCGCCGCGGTCGGGGGCCGCCACGCGGCGCGCAACCTCGTCGAGCGAGATGGGCTGGGTCGTGACCTCGAACAGCTTGCCTGAGCCGCCGCTGACCGGTGGGATCAGCGCCACTTCGTCGCCCTCTTTGAGGAGCGTGCTGTGCTCGCAATACTGGCGGTTGACGGCCACGCTGAAGTGTTGGTTCGGCAGGTCGGCGGCGGGATAGGCCGCCGCCAACTGCGCGAGCAGCGCGTCAATGTCGGAGCCATCCGAGACAACGAATTCGAAAGCGCCGGTTCCCAGCGCATCGCGCAGGCCCGCAAAGGCGCGTATCTTAAGTCTGGTCATGAGTTCCCTCCGTCTATGTCTGCCGGCGTCCACGTTCCGCTCTTGCCGCCGCGTTTTTCGAGCAAGCGAATGTCGCTGATGACCATGCCGCGCTCGACGGCCTTCGCCATGTCGTAGATCGTCAGGGCGGCGACGCTGACCGCGGTGAGCGCTTCCATCTCGACGCCCGTTTGCCCCTTGCAGCGAACTGTCGCGCGGATCTCCACTGCGCTCCCGGCTTCGTCGAACGCGAAATCCAGCGTCACGCCGGAGAGCAGCAGCGGATGGCAGAGCGGGATCAGTTCCGACGTGCGTTTGGCGGCCATGATGCCGGCGATGCGCGCCGCTGCCCAGCACGTCGCCTTTGGGCAGGTTGCCGCGGCGCAGCGCGTCGAGTGTCTCAGGGCGCATCCGCACGCGCCCGGCCGCGATGGCGATGCGTTCCGTCTCGTCCTTCGCGCCCACGTCCACCATGCGCGCCTGGCCTTCGGCATCCAGATGGGTCAGTTCGGTCATGAGTTATTCCCTATGATACAGAAACCCGGTCTCCGGCAATGCCGCAGAAACCGGGTTTCTTATTTTCGAGTGATACGCCGGTTCGTCAGGCCGACTTCTCTTCGGTCTCCGCCTCGCCCCAGGCGACCGCGCGGCCGCCGTGCATCAACAGCAACGGGGGCGTCCCCAGCGTGATGCAGTCGGCGTTGACAACGCACTTGACGATTTCGGGGCGAGAGGGGATTTCGTACATCACCTCGAGCAGCACCCGCTCGATGATGGTGCGCAGGCCACGCGCCCCGGTCTTCAGCTTCAGGGCGTCGCGCGCCGCGGCGCGCAGCGCTTCGGGCGTGAAGAGCAACTCGACGCCATCCAGCTCGAAGAGACGCTTGAATTGCTTGATGATGGCGTTCTTGGGTTCCGTCAACACGGCGACCAGCGCGTCCTCGTCCAACGGATCCACGCTGACGGTCATCGGCAGGCGGCCCACGAACTCGGGGATCATGCCGTACTGCAACAGGTCGTCGCCGATCACTTGCTGGAGCAGATGCGAGGTTAGCGCCTCTTTGCTGGCGACGATCTCGCCGGGCTTTTGGAAACCGACCCGGCCCTTTGCGCCCACCCGATGGCCCACCACATCTTCCAGCCCGGCGAACGCGCCGCCGCAGATGAAGAGGATATTACGCGTGTCCAGCCGGACGAATTCCTGGCTGGGGTGTTTGCGCCCGCCTTGCGGCGGCACGTTGGCGACGGTGCCTTCGATGATCTTGAGCAACGCCTGCTGCACGCCCTCGCCGGAGACATCGCGCGTGATGGATGGATTATCGCCGCTCTTGCGGGCGATTTTGTCAATCTCATCCACGTAGACGATGCCCACGGCGGCCCGTTCGACATCCCAGTCGGCGGCCTGAAGCAATTGCACCAGGATGTTCTCGACATCTTCGCCCACGTAGCCGGCTTCCGTCAGCCCGGTGGCGTCGGCGATGGTGAACGGGACATCCAGGACGCGCGCCAGCGTGCGCGCCAGCAGCGTCTTGCCGCAGCCCGTCGGCCCGATGAGCAGGATGTTGCTCTTCTCCAACTCGACGTCATCATGACGCCGGCCGCCGGCGATGCGTTTGTAGTGATTGTACACCGCGACCGACAGCACCTTCTTGGCCCGCGTCTGCCCGATGACGTACTCATCCAACTGCTCCAGGATCTCGCGCGGCGGGATCAACCGCCACGACGTGCCCGGCAGCGTGGTCGTCAGTTCGATGTTATCCTCTTCCAATACTTCCTGGCAGAGGATGACGCACTCGTCGCAGATGTACGCGCTCTCAGGCCCCGCGATGAGCCGGCGCACCTGGCTCTGATCGCGGTGGCAGAAAGAGCATCGTTGAACGTCGAGCTGGTCTTTGCCTGGCACGGCTATCTTTATCCTTTGCGGACCAATGACGGGTCCAGCACCTCGTCAATCAGGCCATAGTCCTTGGCCTGCTGGGCGTTCATGTAGCGATCGCGCTCGGTGTCTTCCTGGATACGTTCAATCGGCTGTCCGGTGTGGCGCGCCAGGATGGCGTTCAAGTCCTCGCGGAGGCGCAGGATTTCGCGGGCCTGGATTTCGATTTCCGTGGCCTGGCCCTGTGCGCCGCCCAGGGGCTGGTGCATGTGAATGGTTGCATGCGGCAGCGCATAGCGCTTGCCCTTGGCGCCTGCCGTCAACAGCAGGGTGCCGAAGCTGGCCGTCACGCCCACCGCGATGGTGCTGATGGGGGCGCGGACGAGCTGCATGGTGTCGTAAATCGCCATGCCGGAATAAACCTGGCCGCCCGGCGAGTTGATGTAAAGCTGGATGTCTTTTTCGGGGTCTTCCCGGTCAAGGAACAGGAGTTGCGCCACGATGACGTTGGCGACCTGATCGTTGATCGGCGTGCCCAGGAACACAATGCGCTCCTTGAGCAGGAGTGAGTAGATGTCGAAGGCGCGTTCGCCGCGGCCCGAGGTCTCGATGACCATCGGGATCAACGATTGCGGGGTGTATATCTGAGCGCTCATTACAGATCTTCCCTTTGGTAAAGCATGGTCAGGCTGGCCCGGCCATGCGCGAATTTACATAATAATCAACACTGAAGGTCGCACGGCGCACCGCAACTGCTCAGGCAGCGTCGGTAGGTTCCGACTGCTTCTTCCGCTACGGGCGTTTCCGCCGGCGCTTCAACCGCAGTTTCTTCCGACTCAACCGCTTCGGGCGCGACCGGCGCGACCCCGGTGACGATCTCACGCAGGCGCGCGACCGTCTTGCGGTTCATCACGTCGTGATACAGGAGATGCAGCCCTTGCTCCGAACCGAACACCTCACGCATGGCTTGCGCTTGCTCTTCGCTCTCCGTATCCTCGATCAATCGCTCGAGTTCCGCCTGGCTCTCCTCCGGGCTGACTTCGATCTTCTCGTCTTCGGCGAGCTTGTTCATGGCAAGCTGTGCCTTCAACCGGTTTTCGGCGGCCGGGCGCACCTGGGCGCGATACTTCTCGACCGATGTGCCTTGCAGCCGCAAGAAGTCTTCCAGGGAATAACCGGCGCCGGTGACGCGGCGTTGCAGATCGAGCAGGATGTCATTAACTTCGCGATCAATGGCCACGGGCGGGTAAGCGAAGGTCGCTTGTTCGACGAGGGCATTGACGGCGGCGTCAATCAGTTCGGATTCGGCGCGACGTTCGCCGGCTTCTTTGAGCTCGGCCAACTTCTTGGCGCGGAAATCGGCGACGTCGGTATACTCGCCCCATTCGGCCACCATTTCATCGGTGAGTTCCGGCTGAACCTTGGCGCGCACTTCCTTGACGATGGCTTCAAAGGTTGCCGTCTGGCCTTTGTAACGCGAGGCCGACTCCTCGGGGTAGGTGAGGGTGAAGGACTTTTGATCGCCTGCGCTCAGGCCGACGAAGGCCTCATCGAAACCGGGCAGCCATCCGGATTCTTCCCGCAGGGTGATCTCCCAGTCGGTGTTTTCCATGATTCTGGCTTCGCCGACCGTGCCCACGATGTCAACGACCACGCGGTCGCCGATCTCGGCGGGGCGCTCGACGGCTTGCCAGGCGGCGCGCTGATCCAACTGCTGATTGACGAATGCGTCCACGTCCGCCTCGGTGACGGTCGCTTCGGGTATTTCGACGCGCAGGGCGTGATAATCCCCCAGTTCTACCGTGGGAGGCAGCGGAACCACCAGCTTGAAGGCGACCGGGTCCATCTCGACGTCTTCCAGCTCGGCCTGGGCGTAGGGTTCCAGTTTCTCCTGTTCCAGGGCCTCTTCGAAGACTTCCTGGCCCAGCTCGTCCAGGACTTCTCCCAGGACGGCCTCACGCCCGAACATCCGCAAGACGGTGGCGTATGGCGCTTTGCCGGGCCTGTACCCAGGAATCCGCGCGCGCTTCGATACGAGGCGCGCTGCGCGTTGCAATGCCTGTTCGGTCCGTTCCGGCCCCAACATGATGGTCATGTCGAGCTGGTTGTCGTCGCGCCGGACAGTCGTGATGGTAAGCGGTTCAGTCAAGATATCCCCCTTGGTTCAATGAGGAAATGCCGAAAGGCCGCCATGGTACGCGGCCCGTCATGCACTCCCTACAATTCACGTGATTATACACGCGCAACGCAAAAAACACGAATTCGGCCCCTGAATTTACGTTCGCTCGAACCGGCCGGCCAGGTCAGCGGCGCTGAGGTAGAGCATGGTGGGTCGCCCGTGCGGGCAGGTGCGCGGCGAGCGACAGGCTTCCAATTGCCGCACCAACTCCTGCATCTCGGCCATCGCCAGGAGTTGCCCGCCTTTGATCGCCGCGCGTTTGCAGATCATGGTGACGAGCGCCGCCTCATGACCGGCGTCCAGTGGGTTGGCTTCGAGCGCCAGGTCATCGAGGAGTTCAGCGATTGCTGTCTTGCGGATCGTCACGGCCGAGGATGGCCGGGACGCTGCGCACGATGTAGGCGCCTGGGCCGAACGGCTCGATGCCGATGCCCCACTCGTTCAACGCCTCCAGCGTCTCGGCGATGATCGGCTCTTGCTGCGGGCTGACCTGCACGACCAACGGTTCCAGTAGCGCCTGCACGGTCAGGCCGTCGCGCGCGTGTTGGGCCATCAGTTGTTCGTACAGGATGCGCTCGTGCGCCGCGTGTTGATCAATCAGATACATGCCGTCGGGGCCTTCTGCGACGATGTAGGTCGCGCCCATTTGGCCCAGCACACGCAGGAGGGGGATCAACGGCGGCGCGGCGCCCACATCCGGGAGTTCCACGGATTCCTCCGGGCTCGTCCGGCGCGGTCGAGGGGATACTGGCCCTGCGCCGATGGGAATGCGCTGCGGCCCGCGCCCAGTAAGGCTTCGCGGCGGGCCGTCCATTGTTCCGGTGTGTTCCAGGGCGCGGGCGTCTCGGATGAGGTTTGCACCTGCGGCACGGGCGCGTGGGCGATGAGCGCTTCGCGTACCGCGCGCTGAACGGCGCCGAAAACGGCGTGCGCGTCGCGAAAGCGCACTTCGGCCTTCGTCGGATGGACGTTTACGTCCACTTCGGCGGGGTCCACATCAATGAAGAGGACACCGACCGGATAGCGGCCTGTCGGCAGCCAGGTGTGGTAAGCCTGGATGACGCTGTACGCGAGCGAGGTATCCTGGAACCAGCGGCGATTGACGAACAGGGTGATGTAGCTGCGGTTGCTGCGATGTAATTCAGGGATGCCGACGTAACCGGAGACGCGGATGCGCGGCGCGGGTTGGCCGGTGTCTTCATTTTCGAGATTACCCACGGGGAGCATCTGCTTCGCCATCTCCAGCCCGTAGACGCGCATCAACGCATCGAAGAGCTTGCCGCTGCCGGTGGATTGGAAGAGCAGCCGGCCATCGCTGACCAGGTTGAAGCGCCGGTCGGGGTAGGCCAGGGCGTAACGCGTGACGATCTGCTGGATCAGGCCGGCCTCGGTCGCGGGTTGTTTGAGGAACTTGAGCCGGGCAGGCATGGCGGCGAAGAGGTTTTCGACCGTCAACACCGTACCGGTCGCGCCGCCGTAGGGTTCGTGCGCCGCCTCGCGGCCGTCTATCATGCGCAAGAGCGCGCCGACGTCTTCGCCGTCGCGGTGGGTGAGCAGCGTGACCTGGGCGACGGCGGCGATGCTCGCCAACGCCTCGCCGCGAAAGCCCAACGTGTGCAGGTGATCCAGGTCATCGAGCGAGGCGATCTTGCTGGTGGCGTGGCGCTGGAACGCGAGGCCGGCCTCGGCGTGCGGAATCCCCGCGCCGTCGTCGTGGACGCGGATGAGCGCCCGACCACCCTCGCGGATTTCGACGCGGATGTCGCGGGCGTCCGCGTCAATGCTGTTTTCCAGTAGCTCCTTGACAACCGAGGCGGGGCGCTCGATGACTTCGCCCGCGGCAATCTGCGCTGCGACCCTGGGTTCGAGAATGCGGATTGGCATGGGGAGATTTTATCACGCGCGCGGTGGAATGACGAGACGCGCCCATAAAAGAGAGCGCCCCCGACGATTCTGCCGGGCAGTGCTCGGAACTTCTTTGCTCTGGTCGGTTAATGCTGGACAGGTATTTCGCTGACAGGTGTAATCTTGCAGGTGGCGCGCTTGAACCCCGGCAAGAGGAACCGTTGCAGCGCCTGCCAGTCCTCCGCCTCAACAATGTAGAACAGGGTGTGTTCGGCATTGGCGCCATATCTGCCGATCAGTTTGACGCCCTCGACGTTGGGGTCGAACAGCGAATTCGACCCTCCCTCGCCCAACGGGCATGTCTCGGGCGAGTGAATTTGCGTGATGTGGAATAGCATTGAGTTCGTTCCTTTTCTGTGTGTTTTTATCTAGCGTATGATATGCTATTGTACGATAACCTGGTCGTATTGCCTAATCGCCCTGAGGGGCTTGTCGCATGGAGGTGCGGGCGTTGACAGGACCGAACCGCCGCGTTATACTCCAGTGGGTCTGTGATCCACCGGAACACACGCCGCTATTACCCGCGAGCGCGAGTGTTCCATACCAATCGGGATTCTATATGTCCGACAAAACGCCCATCAACGTCGAACACCTGGGCCGTATTGCGAAACTCACGATTGACAACCCGCCGGTCAACGCGCTCAGCATGCGCACCCTGGCGGCGCTGGATACGGCGCTTGACGCGATCGCGGCGTCCGCCGGGCCGAAGGTTGTCATCATCACCGGCGCGGGAGCCAAACTGTTTGTAGGCGGCGCAGACATTCGCGAGTTGAATGCCGCGCGTGACATTGACAATGGGCGCGAGCTTACCCGGCGCGGGCAGGCCCTGTTCGACCGCATTGCCGGGTTCCACCTGCCGGTGATTGCCGCCATCAACGGCGGGGCTTACGGCGGCGGGCTGGAACTGGCCCTGGCGTGCCATCTGCGCGTTTGCTCGGATGGGGCGCGCCTGGGGCAGACGGAGATCAACCTGGGGATCATGCCGGGTTGGGGCGGCACGCAACGGTTGCCGCGTTTGGTTGGCCCATCGCGGGCGCTGGCGTTGATCCTCACCGGCGACCCCGTGGATGCAGCCGAGGCGTATCGGATCGGGCTGGTGGATCAGGTTGCCCCGGGTGCGGAGTTGATGGAAAAGGCGTTGCTCTTGGCCGAACGCATTGCTTCCCGGAGCGCGCCCGCGACACAGTCTGCCCTCAGGGCTGTCATGGACGGCATGGAGATGCCGTTGGATGTTGCTTTGCGCCATGAAGCGGACCTTTTTATCGCGCTCATGGCCTCGGATGACGCCGGCGAAGGATTTCAGGCGTTCTTTGAGAAACGCCCCCCACATTTTATGGATAGCTAAAACATGGAAACACGGCTGAATGGGCCTCAGATTGCGGTCTTTTTTGATTTCGAGAACGTCGCCACTTCATCGGAAGCCAACTTTGGGACATTCGATGTCACCGCGGTGATGGACCTGCTGCGCTCGCGGGGCCGGCTGTTGGTCAAGCGCGCCTACGCCGATTGGGGACGCTTCCAGCGATATCGTCGTCCCATGTTGGAGAACGGCATGGACCTCTTCCAGCTTTACTCCGTCGGTATGCAGCAGAAGAACCGCGCCGATGTGCGGCTGGCAATTGATGCGATGGAGATCGTCTTCACGCGGCCCAACATTGACATTTACGCGGTGGTTTCGGGCGATAGCGATTTTACCGAACTGGTGCACAAACTGCGCGATTATGGCAAATATACCATCGGCATCGGGCTGCGCTCCGCGACCAGTGATCTCCTGCGCCGGGCCTGCGACGAGTTCATCTTCTATGACACCCTGGTCAGCGAGGAACTGGATGACCTCTCGGACGAATTGCAGTTGCCGGAGGCGCGCGTATTGTTGCACCGGGCGCTGGCCGTAGCCGAGCAGAAGGGCGAGCTGCCCGTTTTTGCCGGACGCTTGAAGCAGATCATGTTGGGGTTGGACTCGTCATTCAACGAGGCGAACTACGGTTTTCAGCAGTTCCGCGCATTTCTAGAGGCCCATCCTGACTCTGGTCAGCATCGAGGAAACCGGGCTTCAGATCTATGTGAACCGGCAGAAGTCCACGACGGCTGCTGTGCCCGCGCCGCCGGTCAGCAAGCCGTCCGCAGACATGGGCCAGCGGTATCGCAGTTTCCTGCGCGAAGCAACTCTGCGCGTGGTGGACGTCGGCGCGCGCCGTGCGGTGCTGGCCGATTTCGTTGCGATGGTGAAAGCGGACGGCCAATCGTTCTCCATCAACGCCGGTGCAGATCTGCTCAAGGATCGCTATGATGAGCAAAACGCGCTGACGCTGAAGATCGCCGTACCGGAGATGATGCGTTTGCTCGTCATGAGCGGGGCGTTGCATTGCGCGGGAGGTGAGATTTCGAGCGACGCGCCTTTGCGTGATGCTGACGCCCTGGATGCCGAAGCGCTGGCCCGCGCCTGTGACGCCGTTTACGTCTGGCGGTTGGTAGAGGGGGGCGTGCCGGTGTTCGTGGAGCCGCTGGCGCCCGTGCTCTATGGGATGGACGCCGATGTCGCGGCGACGCGCGCGCTGTGCGCTGATTTGATCCGGCGTGAGTTGATCGTTGCGTCCGGTGAGAGCTTCGCAGTTGCGCCGGCGGAGATCAACCGGCTGTTGCAACGGGAGGAGATGCAGATGACGGCGGCAGGGCTGGCCCGCGTGGCGTTGCCCGCCGGCGAGCCGATCTCTCCCGTCACGGCGGAAAAGCTGTTTCGGGAAGCGTCCGAGTTGCGCCAGAAGGACTTTGCAGGCAGCGCGCACCGCTATCTCCAGGCCGCGCGCATCCAGTTGGAAGCGCTGAAGATGGGGCAACAGCGCGCCGGGTATGACGATCTCAAGTGGTATCTGGCAAGTTATTGCTCGGTGAAGGCAGGGCACGCATTTGTCACCGGCAACTACGCCGAAGCCATCCCGTATTATCTGGCGTTCTTCGGTTTGGCCCGGGAGTCGGACAGCGTGTGGCCGCGCATCCAGCGGCTGGTGAACCCGATGTCGAGCTATTTCTTCGCCATCGCCGGCAAGGAGCGCGATGAGGTTGTGCTTCCGAATCTTGGGCGTTCGCCTGCCTGCCAGGTCGGTCTGCATCTGCACAATCACAACAATTCTCAGGTGAGCGAAGCCTGGGAGGATCTGATCAGGAAGCTGGCGTCCGTCAATCTGGGGATCATCCGCCTGACCTGCCATGATCTGATCGGGCTGGTGGGTCCCCTCATCCGTTCGGAGAACGTGCAGGTGGAGCAGATCGAGCGCACCCGCGCGTTTCTCCTGAACCTCATCTCGGATTACGAACGTAGCCAGAGTGATCATCAGCCTGTGTGGCTTGAGGCGGCCGGTTGATAGAGCCTGGCCGGCGCGGTCGGCTGCTGGCGATCCTGGGGATTAGCGTGGCTGCCGCCGTGCTGATCCTGGCTGCGCTGACTGCGCTGTCTCGTCCGGGTGACCCTCCCGCCTGGACGCCTGCCCCCGTGACCCGAGCGCCGATCAACCCGACGCCATCCCATTCGCCGCTGCCGACCGATATTGCCGTCCAGGCGACAGCTACTGCGACCCCCGGCGCGACCGGAGGGACGAGCAAAATCATGATCATCTCTGAGGACGACATTCGGCGGGTACTGAGCGACTCGCGACGTTATCCCGAGGGCCTGACCGTGAGCGGCCTGGATGTGCGGTTCACCGGCGGCAAGATTTACATCACGGCCGATAGCGTGAGTTACGGGATGTTCAATCTCAGCAATTTGGCGTTGGTGGGCCGCCTGGTCGCCAGTAACGGCCGGCTACAGATTGAGGTCGAAAACGTATCGCCTATCGGTTTGGCGAGCGCGATGATTCCCCGGCTGGCGAATGAAGCGATGAGCCAGCTCGGCGGTCAAATCTATGTGGAAGATGTGCAAATCGGCGAGGGCCAGGTGAATGTGCAGTATCGTTGATGCGATGCGCCGGACTGTGAACTGAATTGAGGATATCGAAACGTGACTATTGACATAACAATGGAAAAGATCGAGACTCTGCGGGGTTTGTTAAGGGAGATGGGCCGGGCGGCGGTGGCGTTCTCCGGCGGCGTAGACAGTACGCTGTTGCTCAGCGTGGCGCGTGATACGCTGGGGCCGGATGTGCTGGCCCTGACCGCGGTGTCTCCCAGTATGCCGATGGAGGATCGCAGCGAGGCGGCGGCGTTGGCCGCGCTGACTCGGCGTGCGGCACGTGACCATCGAAACGGACGAAGTGGAAGACGAGCGCTACGCGGCCAACCCGGCCAATCGCTGCTACTTTTGCCGCGCCATCGTTTTCGATGAACTGATCGAGTTCGCGACGGCGGAGGGCTATCCGCACTTTCTGGACGGCAACAACGCGGACGATGCGGGCGATTTCCGGCCGGGCAGGAAGGCGGCGCGAGAGCTGGGCGTGCGCAGCCCGCTGCTGGAAGCCGGGCTGACCAAAGCGGAGGTCCGCGCCCTGGCGCGCGAGATGGGACTGCCGAACTGGGATGCGCCGAGCGCGCCGTGCCTGTCGTCGCGTATCCCCTACGGCACGCCGGTCACCGTCGAGTTGTTGTCGCAGGTGGAGCGCGCCGAGCGCGCCTTGCGCGGGCTGGGGCTGCGGCAGGTGCGCGTGCGTCACCACGACCAGGTGGCCCGCATCGAGGTGGAGCCGGCCGATTTCGATACCGTGTTGCAGGCGCGTGACGAGGTGGTGCGCGCGCTGACGGAGATCGGATACACGTATGTGGCGCTGGACCTGGTCGGTTTTCGGTCGGGGAGTTTGAACGCGGCGCTGAAGAAACTGTAGCAGTCGGGCGTCACAATAGGAAGATCACATACTGGGCGATCACATGCGGGCGATCACACAGGATCGCCCCGACGCGAAGGATGACATGACGAATGGATGTTGACAGGCTGCGCACGTTGCTGGAGGGGGTGCAGGGGGGCGAGACTTCTGTCGAGCAGGCGATGGCGCGTCTGAGCACCTTGCCCTATGACGACATGGGATTTGCCACGTTGGACATGCACCGCGCCTTGCGGCAGGGTCTGCCGGAAGTGGTTTTCTGCCAGAACAAGACCAACGAGCAGGCGGCGGCGATCATGGCGCGGTTGTGGGAGCAGCATGATCGGGTGATGGGGACGCGTGCCGCGCCGGAGATGGCGGCGTTCATCCGCGAGCGACTTCCGGACGCGGATTACAACGCGATGGCGCGCCTGATCACACTAGCGCGCGGCCCGTCGCCGGTCTATGCTGTGGGTGCGCCCTATGCGTTGGTGTTGTCGGCGGGCACGGCGGATCTGCCCGTGGCCGAGGAAGCGGCGCAGACGCTGGCATTTTTCGGCGGGCGCGTCGAGCGAGCCTACGACGTGGGGGTTGCGGGTTTGCATCGCCTGTTCGACCGGCTGGAGCTGCTGCGGGGCGCCGACGTGGTCATCTGCGTGGCCGGCATGGAGGGCGCGCTGACCAGCGTGGTCGGCGGGTTGGTCGCCTGCCCGGTGATCGGCGTACCCACCAGCGTAGGCTATGGCGCAAGCTTTGGCGGCGTGGCGGCCCTGCTCTCCATGCTGAACTCGTGCGCGTCGGGCGTCTCGGTGGTGAACATTGATAACGGATTCGGCGCGGGCGTGCTGGCCTATAAAATCCTCGCTCGCATCTTCAAGGCGGAACAGGCATGAAAATCGCGTATTTCGACCTCGTGGGCGGCGCAAGCGGCGATATGCTGATGGGGGCCTTGTTGGATGCCGGGTTGCCGGAAGAGGTTCTGCGCGCGCGGCTGGCCGGGTTGCACCTGCCGGGGTTCGATCTTGTGGTGCGACGCGTGCAGAAGAATGGCATCGGCGCGACCAAGGTAGATGTCATCGTAGATGACGACGCGCCGGAGCGCCACCTGAGCGATCTGCTGAAGATCGTCGCGGAGAGTGATCTGTCGCCGGAAGTGCGTGAGCGGGCCGCGCAGGTTCTCACGCGCCTGGGCGAGGTCGAGGCGGGGATTCACGGCGCGTCCCTGGAGTCGGTGCATCTGCATGAGTTGGGCGGGCTGGACACGATTGTGGATGTGGTGGGCGTGCTGGCCGGGGTGGACGCGCTGGGCATCGAGCAGGTGATCGTGTCGCCGGTCCCGCTGGGGCGCGGGACGATCCACGCGGCGCACGGCGAGATTCCGCTGCCTGCGCCGGCGACGCTGGCGTTGCTGCGCGGCGTCCCCATCACGGGCAGCGAGATTCAGAAAGAGTTGGTGACGCCCACCGGCGCGGCGCTGCTGACGAGCCTGGCGGACGCTTACGGTTCGATTCCCCCGATGACGCTCACGAGCATCGGCTATGGGGCCGGCGGGCGCGATCTGCCGATCCCGAACGTGGTGCGGCTGCTGATCGGCGAATCCGCGCCGGCGACGGACGCGCCGCCGAAGGTGGTGGCCGTGCTGGAGACCAACATTGACGACCTGAACCCCGAATTGTACGAGCATGTGATGGCCCGGCTCTTCAAGGCCGGCGCGCTCGATGTATTCCTGACGCCGATCCAGATGAAGAAGAATCGCCCGGCCACGCTGTTGCGCGTGATTTGCCGGCCCGGCGATGCGACGGCGATGAGCCACATCCTGCTCGAAGAAACCTCCACGCTGGGCGTGCGCCGGCTGCTCATGGAACGTGACACGTTGCCGCGCGCCGTCCACGAAGTGCAAACCCCCTATGGCCCCGTCCGCGTCAAGACGGCGCGCCTGCCGGGCGGTCGCGTCAAGGCCGCGCCGGAATATGAGGATTGTCGCCGTCTGGCCGAGGCGCATGGCGTGCCGCTGCGCGAGGTCTACATCGCTGCGGAAATGGCTGCCGCGACCATGCCTGCCTGATGTATCTTGTTCGTAGTGCGCTGCGCTGAGGACAGCGCGCGACGAACGAGACTTACCCCTGCGAAAATGCCCATCCATATAGCTGCTGTTGCGTGATTTGGAGTGCAACTCACTTGCGCGGGTGATGTGTTTGAGCGTATAATTGCAATTGCAATCATTCGCAATAAGTGCTATGGAGGTCAGAATATGCGTTACTCACCCGAGCCGATGCACATCCCCGATGGGTTCCTTTCCGTGCCGGTGTCGCTGGTCTGTTGGGCCATTGCACTGGTCGCCATTGCCTATGCGCTGCGGCGCGCCAATCGCGACCTGGGCGAGAAACAGGTTCCGCTGATGGGCGTGTTGGCCGCATGTATTTTCGCCGGCCAGATGTTGAACTTCGCGGTTGCAGGCGGTACGTCGGGCCATCTGATGGGCGCGGCGTTGGCGACGATTTTGCTGGGGCCGTGGGCGGCGTTGCTGGTGATGACGGCAGTCGTCAGCGTGCAGGCGTTGATCTTTCAGGATGGCGGCCTGCTCGCGCTGGGCGCGAATATCCTCAATATGGGGGTGATCGGCGTCGCCGTCTCCTATTTCGCGTATCATGCCGTCACGGCGCTGCTGGGGCGCAAGCGCACCGGCATCCTGGTCGGGGGCTTCGCGGCCGCGTGGCTCTCTATCGTGATTGCCTCGTTCGCCGCAGCTTTGCAGCTCGCGTTCTCCGGCACCTCTCCGGCGAATATCGCCGTGCCCGCGATGGGGTTGATTCATGCGGTCATCGGGGTCGGCGAGGGCTTGATCACGGTCGGGGCGCTGGCCTTTGTGATGGCCGTGCGACCGGATCTGCTTGACCTTGAGGCGAGCAAGACGGTCAATGGTAAGCTGGTCTGGGTGGGAGGGCTGCTGATCGCGATGTCGCTGGCGATCCTGTCGCCGCTGGCGTCGGCTCACCCCGATGGGCTGGAATGGGTGGCAGAGCAGAATGGCTTCATAGATCAGGCGCAAGGGCCAATCTATAACCTGATCCCGGATTACGTGATGCCGGGCGTCGGCAGCGAAGCCGTGGCGACGATCATCGCCGGAATCCTCGGCTTGCTGATCGTTGGCGGCGTCGCCCTGGCGCTGGCGTATTCGCGCCGCAAGCCGGCGCCTGTTGCCACAGGCGAACCTTCGTTGCGTTCGGAATAGCAGTTTCCTGAATGCACGCACACTTCCTTGATTCATATCGCCACGGGTCCAGCCCGATTCACCGGCTGGACTCGCGCGTTAAGCTGCTGCTGGCGGTTGGTTTCATTTTTGCCACAGCGTTGACGCCGCCGGGCGCGTGGCCGGTGTATATCCTGCTGTTCGCGCTGCTCCTTGCCGTCGAGATCCTGTCGGAGCTGGGCGTTGGATTCGTCATGAAGCGCGCGGTGTTGGCGTTTCCGTTCGTGCTGGCGGCCGTCCCGATCCTGTTTACGTTGCCGGGCGTTCCGCTGGTCACGTTCGATCATCGGTCCGTGGAGCCTGTCTATCAGCGATGCGGGGTTGGAGCGGTTCATCAGCATCGCGCTGAAGTCGTGGTTCTCCGTGCAGATGGCGATTGTGCTGGCAAGCTCGACGCCTTTCCCCGATCTGCTGGCGGCGATGCGGGCCGTACACGTCCCGAAGCTGCTGGTGGCGGTGATCGGGTTGATGTGGCGTTACCTTTTCGTGCTGGCGGACGAGGCAATGCGGTTGATGCGGGCGCGCGACGCGCGCAGCGGGCATCCCGTGGACACGCCGTATCGCACCGGCGGCTCGCTTGCCTGGCGGGCGCACGTCACCGGCGGGATGGCGGGCAACCTCTTCATGCGCTCGTTCGACCGCGGCGAGCGGATCTATGCGGCGATGGCCGCGCGCGGTTACGATGGCGAGGTGCGATCGGCGCCGATGCCGCCCATCTCCGGCCCGCAACGGCTGTTGCTGGTCGGGGGGGTGATGGTTTTGACCCTGTTGGTAATTCTCTCATACCTGTTGTAGGATGCGTGACGCAGTATGCACCACACGATAGAAGTCGAAGCGCTGACATTTGCTTATCCTGACGGCCATCGCGCCATTGCCGATATCTCGCTGGTGATTGCGCCGGGCGAGAAGGTGGCGTTGGTGGGGCCGAATGGGGCGGGCAAGTCCACGTTGATGCTGCACCTGAACGGTATTCTGAAGTCAACTTCCGGACGAATCCGGGTGTGCGGCATGGAAGTGAAGGACGGCAACCTGGGGCCGGTGCGCGCTGCCGTGGGCCTCGTCTTTCAGGACCCGGAGGATCAGCTTTTTTCGCCGACGGTGTTCGACGATGTGGCGTTTGGGCCGATCTATCAGGGGTTGCCGATGGCGCAAGTGCGCGAGCGCGTGGATGGGGCGCTGCGGGCCGTGCGCATGGAAGACTACGTCGAGCGCGTTTCGCATCACCTGAGCGTGGGCGAGAAGAAGCGCATCGCCATTGCGACCGTGCTGGCGATGAACCCGGAAATCCTGGTGTTGGATGAACCTTCGGCGGGGCTCGACCCGCGGGCGCGCCGGTCGTTGATCAACCTGTTGCGCGAGCTGCCGCAGACGATGCTGACGGCCACGCATGATATGCGCATGGTGCAGGAACTTTTCACCCGCACCGTGGTGATGGATGGCGGGCGCGTCGTCGCCGATGGGCCGACGGAGCAGATTCTCGGCGACGCCGAACTGCTCGAAGCGCACGGATTGGAGATCTACTGAGGATGGCGTGCGAAGAGCTTTTTCTGCGTGAGTTGCGCGAGCGTGGTTTTCGCATGACCCCGCAACGCGAGATGGTGCTTTCGGCGCTGCATCAGTCGGACGGTCTGGTCACCGCGGAGGACTTATACCGCAGGGTGCAGCAGGTCAGCACATCGGTTGACATTTCGACGGTGTATCGAACGCTGGATCTGCTCCAACAACTGGACCTGGTGGCTTCGATAGACTCGGGCGACGGACAACGGGTGTATGAGTTGCGGGCAGGTCATGGCCGTCACGCGCATCTCGTCTGTCGCGATTGCGGCGCCGTCATTGGGGCCGATATGGAGCTGTTTGATGCGTTGTCCGATGCGATCCGGCAGCGTTACGGCTATGAGATGGCGCTGGATAATCTCTCGTTTGCCGGGGTTGTGTTCGCATTGCGCCTTAGCCCGGACGAAAGCCGGAGAATCCTGAAACCCGGCCGAACTCTCACGGGATCAAGGGTGATCGTTTCATGGACGGACTTTCGGCATTCTTCGTTCAAAACCTCGGTTACGTCTACTTCTTCTATGGCCTCGCGTTCTTCGCCATGGGGCTGGTCGTCTTCCTCGAGTCGGGTCGCTCCACCGAGTTCCGTTTTGGCCGGGCGTTGTTGCCTCTCGCGCTCTTCGGTCTGATCCATGGTGGGCACGAGTGGTTCGAGATGTTCCAGATTTTCGCGGCCCAGAGTGGGACGGCGATTTCGGGCGTCGGCGTCGAGTTATTCCGCCTCGTCCTTCTGGTGGTTTCGTTCCTCTTTTTGCTGACGTTCGGGGCGCGCCTGCTGCCCAACGCCGAGCGCGAGCCGGCGCACGCCTGGACGCTGGTCGTAGTGTTCGGCGGGATCTGGCTGGTGGCGTTGGGATTCGTGTTCGTCGCTGCCCGCCCCTCGACGATTGAACTCCTGAGCGCGGGCGATGTGCTCTCACGTTACTTGTTGGCGATTCCCGGCGCGTTGCTGGCTGCCTGGGCGCTGTTGCGGGAGCGGCGCGATTTTCACGCCCGCGGCATGTCGCGTTACGGGCGCAGCCTGCTGTGGGCCGCGCTGGCCTTTGTGATTTACGGCGTGATTGGCCAGATTTTCACGCGGCCGAGTCTCGTGCCGCCCTCGCAGGTCATCAATTCGGCCTTCTTCCTGGACACCTTCGGAATTCCCGTGCAACTGCTTCGAGCGGGCGCGGCGATGGCGATTGCGATTGCGCTGGGCAGCGCGTTGCGCGCGTTCGAGGCGGAGAGCCGCGTGCGGTTGGCGCGCGCCAACAAAGCGCGGCTCGAGGCGTTGGACGCGCAGTCGAAGCGCACCGCAGAGGTCGAAGCGCTCAACACCGAGTTGCAGGCTACGACGCAAGAGTTGCAGGCCATGCTGGAGCTGTCGCAGATCCTTACATCAACTGTAGACCTGGGTCGCTTGCAGCGTGATGCGCTCTATCAGGTGGTGCATAGCATGGAGGGCGCGTGTTGCAGCATGTTATTTCTGCGAACGCAGAGCGGCGTCCTGGAGCCGGCGGGGGTCTACCGTCGGCCCGAAGCGCCGCGTCCTGACCCTCCGCCGCCACTGGCCGAGACGGCGCGGCAGGCCTTCGATTATGAAGGGGCGACCGGCGCGAAGTTGGATCACATTGTGAGGTTGCTTGACGACAACGCCTTCGACGACGGCCAGAGCTATCGGACGCTGGGTGTGCCGCTGCGCAGTCAGGATCGGGTGTTCGGGGCACTGGCGCTGGGCTCTCTTCGGGAGAGTGAGCCTTTGGGCGGGGCAGAATTGGGGCTTCTGTCGGCTTTTGCTCAGCAAATGGCCTCTTCGATCGAGAATGCGCAGCTTTACGGGATGCTGCAAGAGCGCGAAGGGGAACTCGAAGAACTCGTGCGCCAGTTGGTCAATGCTCAGGAAGGCGAGCGCCAACGGATCGCGCGCGAACTGCACGACGACACGGGTCAGAAATTGACCGCGCTGGGGCTGGGGCTGGCTGCGGTCGAGGCTCGACTGACGGATAAACAGGCCGCGGATGCGCTGGCGCTGGTGCGCGATCTGCGCGGGGTGACGGATGAGGCGATGACCGAACTACGCAACATCATGGCTAACCTGCGTCCGGCGCAACTCGACGAGCTGGGGCTCGACGCCGACCCTGCGCTGGTATGTCAAGGAGTACGCGGCGCGCTATCCGGCGCTGGATGTGCAACTGACCATGGATCGCTTGCCCCGACGATTGCCGCAGCAATATGAGACGACGCTGTTCCGGTTGGCTCAAGAGGCGTTGACGAACGTGGCGCGCCACGCGCAGGCGTCGGCCGTGACCGTGACGTTGAGCCGACAGCCGGGCGTCATTTGCCTCCAGGTGCACGATAATGGGCGCGGTTTCGACCCTGCCACGCTGCCGGCCGCGAATGCGCCGCGCCGACCGAGCGGATGGGGGATCATGGGGATGCGCGAGCGGGTACTGCTGGCCGGTGGGCGCTTTGACATTGTCTCGCAGCCAGGGCAGGGGACGACTGTGCGCGTCGAGTTGCCGTGGAATCCGGAGGAAGGCCGATGACGCCGATCCGTCTTTTATTGGTGGATGACCACGCAGTGGTAAGGGCAGGGCTGCGCATGTTGCTGGCGGCCGATCCCGGAATTGGAGATCGTTGGTGAGGCCGAGAACGGGGTTGAGGGCGTGCGCCTCGCGTTGGAGTTGACGCCCGATGTGGTCCTGATGGATATTTCCATGCCCGATATGAACGGCATCGAAGCGACCCGCAAGATCAAGGCGGACGCGCCCGGTGTGGCCGTGTTGGCGCTCACGATGCATGAAGATGATCAGTATTTCTTCGAGATGCTGGGCGCCGGCGCATCCGGGTACATCCCGAAGCGCGCCGCCCCGAACGATCTGATCGCCGCCATCCGCGCGGTGCGCGGCGGCGGAGTCTATCTATTCCCCTCTGTCGCGCGCGTCCTTGTCAAGGACTATCTGGATCGCCCCGAGCGGCCCGACGCATCGGGGCGCGCCTTTGATGTGCTCACCGACCGGGAGCGCGAGGTGCTCACGCTGATCGCGCAGGGGTTGAGTAATCCCGAGATCGCCGAGCAACTGGTGATCAGCCCGAAGACGGTGAATCGTCACCGTGAGAATATCATGACGAAGCTCGACCTGCACAACCGCGTCGAATTGGTGCGGTATGCGATTGAGAAGGGACTGATTGAGTTGTGAGGAAGTAGGCAAGGAAACAAGTAGGCAAGGAGACAAGGGAACAAGGGAACAAGTGGACAGGTGGACAAGGAAGAGAGTCTCCGCAACGGGTGCTCGATAATCGCAGTACTCGGTTCCTTGCCTCCTTGCCCCTTGTCCCTTGATTCTTTCGTTCCTTGTCTACCTGTTTCCTTCCCCCGTATGGGACTTTCACCCCACGCCCAAGATGGGGAAACCAACCGATGGAATGGCCGCCTGTTCGGTGTTAAGCTGTATGTAGAAAACACCGCACAGTTTGCGCTCATTCATCGGGAGGTGAACCATGTTAGACTTTCTGGATATTGTTGGGCTTACGGTCATGGTCCTGCTTCGTTTTGGCGTCCCCCTTGCCTTGATGGCCGGGGCCGCGTATTTCCTCAAGCGACTGGATGCCCGCTGGGAAGCCGAAGCCCGCGCCTCGCAAGCCGTTGAGGCCGCCGAGCAACCGGCGATCGCGCCCCAGGCGCCCGCTCGCCCCGCACAGCGCCGCGCGCCGGCCCCCGGCCCATTGCCGACCTTCATCCCCCCGCCCGTTGATAAGTCTATTCCGCTGCAACCTGGCATGATGATGGCGGCAAGTGCGCAGCATTGCTGGGATCGAGAAGGGCTGCACCGAAGAAGCGAAGGCGTCGTGCGCTGCCCCCGCGAACCCCGGCGTGCCATGCTGGCAAGCCCATCTGGACGCCGAAGGCAAGATCCCCGAACAGTGCGTTGAATGCGACGTCTTTCAGCGCTACCCAACGATGTGACGCCCGAGGAGCTATCATGAAAACTCGCGACCAAGCGTTCAGAGGAGGAGTCGCGGCCGCTGCTCTCCTCCTCGCTGCATTGATCTTCGGCTTTGTCATGGTCCCCACCGGGTACGCTGCGCCGATAGATTCGTTGCAGCAACAAACCGATCAGCCGCCGGCATGTCAGGATTGCCACGCAGACGAATACAAGCTCTGGCAAGAATCCACACATGCCACCGCCGCCAGTGACCCCGTGTTCCAGGCGGCGCTTGGAAGTGACGCAAGACCAGGAGTTATGTATGCAGTGCCACACCACGGGGCCGGAGACGGCTACGGGTGAGGGCATCTCCTGTGAGGCGTGCCACGGGCCGCAGGTTGCGGGTCATCCCGGCGGGGCGACGATGGTCTTGCCGATGGAGTCTGAAACTTGCCGAACCTGCCACCAGGCGACGTTTGTCGAATGGGAGCAGAGCGCGCACGGCGACAAGAACATCGAGTGCTTCGATTGCCACCTGTCCCACTCGCAAGGCCTGCGCACCGGCAGCGAAGAAACCCTCTGTTCGGCCTGCCACGAGGCGCGCCAGATGGAGGCGACGCACGTCACGCATAACATTGACGGGCTGGAATGCAGCGGCTGCCACATGCCGAAAACGACGACCGAGCCGCATCAACCGATGGGGATGTCGGTATCGTCCGGCATCCACGACTTCGACGTGAACTCGCAAGCCTGCATGGACTGCCATACGCAGAACTTGAGCGCGCAGACTGCCGGGACGGCCACTGGTGTGACTGTCGCCGGGGCGGAGCTTGCGACGGCTGCGCAAGTAGCGGCGGCGTCGGAACAGGTGCAGGCGCTGGAACGCCGATTGAGCTCGATGCGCAATGTCGCTGTGGTCGGCATGGGCCTGGCGTTCGGCATCGGCGGTTTCATCGGGCTGGTTGCAGGGATTGCCGGCATGGCGCTGTTGCGCCGCCCCCATGGCTCTGAAGAAAAGAGGGAGAACTCATGACCGGCATCTCCAGACGCCAATTTTTGAAGCTTGGCGCGGCCGCGACCGGCGCGGCGACGCTGGCTGCACAGACGCACAACGCACAGGCGTCCACCGGCGTCGGCATTGACCCCATGCACGTGCCCTCGATGCTGATTGATATCAGCCGATGTGTGGGCTGTGGGGCCTGCCAGCGAGCCTGCTGTGAGTCGAATGAACTGGAGCCGACGGACGCCGAACGCGAGAAGTTGGGGCCACAGGTGCTGACTGTGCCGGTGCGGCATGACCTTGCCAACGACAAGACCCGCTGGGTCAAGACGCAGTGTATGCACTGCCTGAACCCGGCGTGCGCGTCGGCGTGTCCCGTGTCCGCGCTGCATCAGACGGAAGAGGGCCCGATCGCCTATCGCCCGGAACGTTGCCTGGGCTGCCGCTATTGCATGGTGAGTTGTCCCTTCGGCGTGCCGACGTTCGAGTGGAAGGATGGCCTGACGCCTGAAATCCGCAAGTGCATGTTCTGCATCGAGCGGCAACGCGAGGGCGAGTCGCCGGCGTGCGCAATCTCGTGTCCCTCGGGCGCGCTGAAGTTCGGCACGCGCGGGGAATTGCTGGCTGAAGCCCATTCGCGCATCGCGGCAAGCCCCGATGTTTACGTGGATCACGTCTACGGCGAGCATGAGGCGGGCGGTACGGCGATGCTCTATATCTCCGACACGCCGTTCGAGGAACTCGGCTTTCGGATGGATGTGCCGACCCGTCCGCTGCCCGCCTATACGTGGGATGTGATGTCGAAGATCCCATATGTGGCGGTCGGGATGGCGGTGGTGCTGGGAGGCGTCTCATTGGTTACGCGTAAACGAAACGGCTGGCAGGACCATGAGCCGGCCTGGGACCATGACAAGTCAAGCGAAGGAGAATCCTGACCATGCTGCAAGATATTATCATGCTGGCTGCGCTGTTCATCCTGCGGATCATCGTGCCGTTGACGTTGGTCGTGGGCATCGGCTACGCCGTGGCGCGGCGTTTCAACGGGGTGCAGTTGAAGTTCTCGCCCGGCTTTGTTCTCGCAATGGGCGTCGTGCTGGCCCTATGGTCCATGGCCGCGATGACGATCATCCTGCGCATGGCGCGCGGGATCGGTGGAGTGACCAACCTGTCGGACGCGACCCCCTTCGGCTTCTGGATCGGGTTTGATGTGATGGCGGGCGCGATGCTGGGCGGCGGCGCGTTCGTGCTGGCGGGCATGGTCTATGTCTTCGGCCTTGAGCACTATCGGCCGATCCTGCGCTCGACGATCCTGACGGCGTTCCTGGGCTATTCGCTGCTCATCGTCGCCTTGCTCATTGACCTCGGCCGGCCGTACAACATCTGGAACACGTTGGTCCACTGGAACGTGCATTCGGTGATGTTCGAACTGGCGATGTGCGTGATGTGCTACACGATCGTGTTGGCGGTGGAGTTCAGCCCGGCCCTCTTCGAGCGATTGCACTGGCGCAAAGCGTGGAAGGTCGTCCACACCATCACCCTGCCGCTGGTGATCCTGGGGGTCGTCCTTTCGACCATGCACCAGTCATCGCTCGGTTCGCTGTGGCTGATCGCGCCCGGCAAGCTGCATGACCTCTGGTACACGCCGTGGCTGCCGGTCTTCTTCTGGATTTCAGCGATCACTGTGGGGTTGGGCATGGTGATCGTAGAGTCGAACCTGACGGCGCGAGGCCTGAAACACGGGCTGAATCAGGACTTGCTGGGACGCCTGGCAAGGGCCAGCGCCGTGCTGCTGGCGTTCTATGCGGTCCTCAAGCTGGCGGATGTGGTTGCCCGCGGCAAGGCGCCCTTGCTCTTCACGCCCGATCTTAACGCCATGTTCTTCTGGCTGGAGCTTGGCGTGGGCGTGATCGTACCTGCGATCCTCATGGCGCAGCCGAAGGTGCGGGCGAGCAAGAACGGACTCTTTGCGGTCGGCGCGCTGGTGGTGTTCGGCGGCATCCTGAACCGTCTGAACGTGTCCATGTTCGGCCTCTGGCAGTTCACCGGCCCGGTGTATATGCCTTCGATCATGGAAATCTCGTTCAGCCTGGCGCTGCTCACGATAGGCGCGACGATCTTCGCCCTGGCGGTGAAGTTCCTGCCCGTCTTCCCGAAAGAGGAGCATTCGGCTACGGCTGCATAACCACACGTAATCACGCGGAGAACGCGGAGGATAGAGATAAAAAATATCCTCCGCGTTCTCCGCGTGGCGTCTCCGCGTGATGGTATACTACCAGTGACATGGCACAATCACCGATCATCACCAGCACGGCCAACCCGCGCATTGTGGAGGCGCGCAAGTTGGCGCAGCGCAAACACCGCGAGGCGCAGGGGCGCTTTCTCGCAGAGGGGCTGCAAATCCTCCACATGGCGCTGGACGCCGGCGCGCCGCCCGCGCGAGGTGTTCTACTGCGAAGCGTTGTTCGCCGGCCAGGAAGCGCCGCGTCTGATCGCGTGGTTTCGCGCCGCTGAGGCCGAGTTGACGCCTGTCTCGCCCGACGTGCTGGCGCGCCTCTCGGATGGCGAGCAGCCGCAGGGCATCGTGGCGACCTTTGAGCTGTTTCAGACGCAGTTATCTGACCTGGCGCCCCGCGATCCGGCGCTGCTGCTCGTGATTGACCGCATTCAGGATCCCGGCAACCTGGGTACGTTGATCCGCACGGCGGACGCGGTGGGGGCGCAAGCGGTAATCCTCATTGACAAGATGTTGGCCTGGTCTTTCGCCGCAAATCACAAAGGGGTTTCCTTCAAGGCGTGGAACGCTCTCGAGAACCTCGCGGGCCGGCGCATTTAAGCGAATAGCCTTCTTTCCCGTTTTGGAATCAGGAAGCACAAGAAGCCCATGCTCCTCGTCGACGTGTTCCCATTCGAGCGTAAGGATCTCACTGAGACGTGCGCCGGTGAATATGAGCAGACGGATGGCCGCGATCGCCCAAGGCGTTGCGCTGTTATCTCTCTCCGCTTCTCGCAGAGCGTCTCCGAGGCGTGCCAATTCGGCTTCGCTCAGGAACCGCTCGCGACGGCTCTCGCGGTACTTCTCGATGTGCCGGCATGGATTAGAGCCATCGGGCCGCAGCCCGTGCTTCTCGGCCCAATTGAAGAACTTTGAGAGCAGGGCGAGCGTGCGATTGGCCTGATACGGCTTGCTCGCAAGCTCGTGATGCAGCTTGGCAATGTCCTGGCGCTTGATGTCGCTGATGGGACGACGCCCAAGGCGCGGCATGACGTAGAGCTTGGCAATCCGCTGGTACTCGCGAGCGGTACTGGCCTTTCGCTTCGACTTGACATGCTCTGTCATGAATTGGTCGAGCACGGCAGCCAGAGTCTTGTCGGCCTTCGCCTTGTCTCGGTCACTTGCAGGATCGCGTCCAAGGGCGACCTCTCCAAGCAGCCGCTTGGCTTCAATGCGGGCAGCCGTGGGTGTCAATTCGCCGTGCTGGCCGATGGTGACGCGGCGTGTGCGGCCCTTGCGTCCTCCAAGCCGATATTGAACGAGATAGACCTTCCGGCCTGTCGGTGTGACTTTGAGACCAAAGCCAGAAAGCTCATCGTCCCAGAGGTAGGTATCCTTAGAGGTGGGACGGACCGTGTCGACGGTCCGTTTCGTAATGCGAGCTGTTCCCAAGGCGTGTCTCCCTCCCGCTGACTAGTAAGCACATAGTAAGCACGCCCGGAGGAAACTGCAAGAACGAACCGGAAACATTAGGAATGAGATTTGTTGAGATCGAACGCTTCTGGCAATTGCCGGAAGCTCCCGGAATGGTCGACCCGGAAACTCTTAATCAGCGGGTCGTAGGTTCGAGTCCTACTGCGCCCACCATTCTTCCAACTTTCAAGTAGCAACCAAACGCTACCCTTCCAACTTTGAGCTTCTTTTGTTCGTCTCGAGCTTGACGATGGCGTTGCGCGCCATCTGGGTATTCCTAGGCACATACACCTCTAAAATCCTTTGGGTGGTGTCGATGTCGTGGCCGGTAATCGCCGCTATTTCGATGGCCGTACACCCGGCTTCCGCCAGTCGGACGGCCGCAGTGCGTCGAAGGTCCATGAACCGGAGTTCCGTGAGACCCGCCCTATCTGCGATTTCCCTAAACAGGTGACGAAAGTTATCGGGCTTGTAAGGAGCTCCCGTGGTTTCATTGACCACAATCTGCGTTGAAACCCGCGGTGCCACGTCGAGGGCACGTTTCAATACCTCGGTCACCGGCACACGAAGAAACTTGCCTGTCTTCTCCTGACGCAGCTCGATTTCCGCGCGATCGTATTGAGTCCACGAGAGCCGAAGAATGTCGCCTTCTCGCTGACCGAGGTGCGCTCCCAAGAGCACCGCTAAGGCGAGAGAGGGGCGGTCTGCGTCGAGCGCCGTTTTGACGAACGCCTGTATATCGTCATCGGACCAAACGGCGGTTCGCGGAGGCGTGCCGACCAAACGAAGGCGCTCTGCTGGGTTCCTATCGATCAATCCCTCGTCAATCGCAAAATTTAGCAATAGTCGTAGCACCCTCATCACGGCGTTAGCCTTATGCCGTCGATCGTGCATGGCACGATAAAACTCTTTCACCGCCCGACGAGTAAGCGTCTTTAGAGGAGGGTTCTCGGCCTCTCGAGACCACTGTTCGATTATTCTAAGACACTGGCCATAGCCACGTTGTGTCGACGAAGCGAGCTCTTTAAACGAAGGTTCTTGTTCATAGCGACGGATGAGCCAGGGCAGGGTAAATTCCTGTAGGGGCAGCGCAACCAGCTGGTCCTTGCGCCAAGCATCGACCTCTCCATTAAGCGACTCGGCCTCTTTGATAGCGTCAAGATAGTCGTTAGTACCTCTCGCCAGACGGCGAGGAAGCCATCCTTGAGCCCGGAGAGACCGCGACGGCTGCCAGTAGAACAGCGCGTGATCGCCCTGTCGTTTTTCAACGAAGTATCGAATCTTTACCTGGGCCACTCTTGTGCCGCCTTTATCCAGGCGTCCTCTTCTTCTTGTGCACCCTCTGTTGCTACCGCAGCCTCTTCTATAGTCCGGCCCGATTGCATATTCAGGCCCGATTGCATATTAAGCCATTGGTCCACCGCGCGTTGATCCCAATAGGGACCATAGGGGAGCGGCTTTATGGGGAACTCGCCGGTTTTTCGCATTTCTGAGAATTTGCTATCGCCCACGCCGATGTAGCAAGCCGTCGTATGGGCATTCATAACCCGGCTCTTGACCGGTATCCGGCGATGAGGCTTACCCATGGCTCAACCCTGAGTGCCCGGGCGGCACAGGGATGCGATTTCACCCAGTGCCTCCGAGGTCATGCGAACCTCGCGGGTGAAGCCGTTGCACTCAATGTCACCGTCAGAAAATATGATTCGCGATACGCCGGACGCATGGCCGTCAGAAGATACGATTTGCGATGCGACGGACGCATGGTGCAGGCGTGAAACACTTTCATGAAGGAACTCCACGCCGGAGCGAGGCTCTACCCAACCCCAAGTTCGGTTTGCTCCGGTCGTCAATCCAACCGCAGCCACTACGCCAAGGAGCTGGCTCTTTTCGTCGGTGCCAAGGCGCCGAATTAAGGATTCGAGTTGGCGTAGAAATGAGCCGGGACTGATCACGAGGATTGCCCCTTCAATCGCTGCGGAGCTGTCATCGGTTGCGAAACGAATTTTGGCTGCGGTTTCGAGCCGTTCGACTCGCGAGACCTGTTGGTCAACCCGGGCGACGGTACTCGAGATACCGTCAGCGATGCTCATCGCTCCGATGATCATCCGTGCGCAATCCAGCGGGGTCGCGCTGTGTGGTTTTGTACCGGGTCCACCTCTTGGAATAAGCCCCGATTCGCCAAGGCGACGGGCAACCGTCCTCAAGGTCGAACCCGGTATCCCGCCCATGCGGCTTATCTCCTCCGCAATTATCTGCACTGTCGCCATTTTTGAGTGATCGCCTTCTCTCTCCGTTTCTTCCCATGTATCACTAACCTGCAAACTGCGCAATGCGCAATTTACACTATCCCGGCGGTACTTTTCCTCGGAGCTTCCTCGAGAATGTCCACCGCCAATTAGGGTTTGCGCAAAACCGACCAGGAGGATCAACTGACCGTTGAGGACGAACGGCCTGACTTGCTTGAAGAGGGGCAAGTTTGTGCCTTAACGGGAGCTCAGTACAAGGACACGGTTTACGAGCAGACGCTCCAATCGTTGATCGAGCAGCTTCACTGCGAGTATGACGTGGCGCTCGAGGACATGGAGCGGGGCTTCCGCGTGGCCTTGGAGATCGAGAACTCCCATTCGGGGAGGGAAAGCGCGGATTTTCTCGTCCTTCGGCTTCTCGATGCGGCGAACACCTGTCCATCTTTCCGCAGGCCTAGGGATGGGTGGGTGACGCTTGTGACACCTGCCCAGGATCTATCGCTTTACGCGCGTGAAAGCCTAAAGCGAAATACCCGTCACAAGTGTCACCTCTCTTGTCACTCCACGACACCACAGGCCGGTGAGCGACTAGCTCAGCCGACTATCTTCTGGACGAATGGCCTGAGGCCCTGCTGGCGCACGCTGCAAACCCTACCATTCCAATTTTCGTCGTGAGCGCAGTGGCTGCGCACCCCGAGGCATCACGGGGCGCTGGAGCTGGTCAGAGCATCGCGTGAGTAGCGAACAATTCAGTTCGACTGCGCATGCGCCTTATCCGTAACAACCTCACGTTGGACGAAAAGCAGGAGCGGCGTTACGAGGAGACGGTCTCGCTTTTGAAAGGAACCCGCCATGGACAAGATCAAACCGCTATTTACTGCAACCGCCACGGCCGTCGGCGGCCGCAACGGCCACTCCAAATCGAGCGATGGTATTGTTGCCGTCGATCTGTCGGTGCCGAAGGAGATGGGCGGCCCGGGAAAACCGGGAACCGCGACGCCGGAGCACCTTTTCGCCGCGGGCTATGCGGCTTGTTTCGGCGGCGCGATCGACTTCGTGGCGAAACAGCACAAGAAGGACGCAAGCAAGGCCATAGTGACCTGCGCCGTCTCGATCGGCCCGCGCGAGGGAGACGGCTTCGGACTGTCCGTCAAGATGCATATAGAGGACAAGAGCATAAAGCAGGCTGAGTTGGCTGCTCTTGTCAAAGAGGCACACGAGAAGATCTGTCCCTATTCACATGCCACGCGCAACAATGTGGATGTCACATTCGACGTGGCCGGCGGGTAGCGGGCGGCGGGCCGCTCCCAAAGTGCGCCGTGATGACTTTTCGCAGTTCTTCCGCCTTAGGCTAACGCGAAATGAGTAGACGATATCTCGAGGACTTCGCGGTGGGTCAGACCTTCGGATCTGGGCGGCTAAGGGTAGACAAGGAGCAGATCAAAGCTTTCGCCGCCGAATTTGATCCCCAGCCATTCCATCTCGACGAAGACGCGGCGCGAGACACAATTTTCCGCGGGTTGGCGGCAAGCGGTTGGCATACGGCGGCACTCACCATGCGGCTTCTGGTCGAGAGCGAGATCGAACCTGCCGGCGGCGTCGTTGGCGCGGGATTCGATGAGTTCCGTTGGCCGCGGCCGGTGCGACCTGGGGATGAGCTCCACATCGAAAGTGAAGTGCTCGAGGTGCGACCGTCGAGGTCGCGTTCAAATCAAGGACTGATCAAAGTGCGGACAACGACGTTAAACCAGAATGATGAGGCTGTGCAGGTCCAAATCGCCAATCTCATCGTACCGCGCCGACAGTCGACCGAGGTGGGAAGGTGATCTCCGCCAAGCCGGAACGCGCGTCCTGAGGTCCGCTTTGGGTCATTAGCGGACATTGGTGAGGGGTATCAGGGATGTCCGCTTTACCCCAAGAGCGGACATGCTCGACATCGCTAACGACGTCCGCTAAGTGCCAATAGCGGACA
>CAVOHP010000012.1:0-242921 GCA_963695715.1 uncultured Chloroflexia bacterium | reverse complement strand
GCTCCACGATCTCGCCGCCGCGCTGCGAACGCGGCACCTGAGTCTTGTACGGCTCGGTCTTGATGGTCAGCCCGGCGGCCTCCATGTCGGCCCACAGCTTCTTGCGACCCTCGAAGCGGTCCAGGCCCGCATAGGGGCCGGCGTTCTCGTTGAGGCGCGCGTCGGTGTCCAGCACGCTGATGATCGGCAGCCCATGTCGCCGCCCGATCTCGAAGTCGTTCGGATCGTGGCCGGGCGTGATCTTGAGCGCGCCGGTGCCGAACGCCATATCCACATACGTGTCGTGGATCACCGGGATCGTGCGTTTGAGGATCGGCACGAGACAGGTCGCGCCGATCAGATCGCGATAGCGTTCGTCATCGGGATGCACGGCCACCGCGGTGTCACCGAGGATCGTCTCGGGGCGCGTGGTCGCCACCGGGATATAGCCCACGCCCGGCCCGGCTTCCAGATCGGCCCCGGCGATGGGATATTTGAAGTAATAGAGCGTCGCATCCTCATCGGCGTATTCCACTTCCAGGTCGCTGACCGCCGTCTGGAGGCCGGGCGACCAGTTGATGAGATACTCGCCGCGGTAGATCAACCCCATGCGATAGAGACGCACGAACGCCTCACGCACGGCGACGCTCAGCCCGTCATCGAGGGTGAAGCGCATCCGATCCCAGTCGCACGATGCGCCCAGCCGGCGCAACTGCCGCACGATGTGGCCGCCATATTGCTCTTTCCAGGCGAACGTCCGGCGCAGAAACTCCTCGCGCCCGATGTCCTGGCGGCGAACGCCCTCGCGCGCCAGCATCTTCTCGACCTGAAGCTGGGTCGCGATGCCCGCGTGGTCATAACCCGGAATCCAGAGCGCGGCGTAACCGCGCATCCGCTTGTAGCGAATCATCACATCTTCCAGCGTGACGAACATCGCGTGGCCCAGGTGCAACTCACCCGTGACGTTGGGCGGCGGGATGCTGATCACGAACGGCTCGGCGTCCGCCGGCGCGACCTCCGGCTTGAAGAAGCCGGACTGCTCCCACCAATCATAAATGCGACGCTCGGACGCACTCGGATCGTAGGCTTTGGGCATGTCAAAATCGGTCATGGGTCACACTCCTCTATGTTCGTCACGCACACGCAGTGTCGTGCTCATTCGGGTTTTCGGTTTCCAGCCCTTCGGTGCGGGCCGCGGCCAGCAATGCCGCATCGGCGCTGACGAAGACCAATGGGGGCAGCCCGGCATTATGCGCCTGAGCAGCAATGTCCAGCGCGGCCGCAAGATGGATTGCGTCGTAAGCGCGCAACGAATGGCGCTGCGCCAGCGCAATTGCGCGTGACAGAACGCGTTCTGAAACAGTCAACAATTCGTAACGGTTTTGCGAATCCAAGGCGAACAGCGCCAGCGAGTTCTCATAACGATCCATACCGGTACGGCCGGAGCGTTGGGCGCGAGCCAGGGCGCACGCCACTTCAACAGCCAAAAGTTCCACAGACACAAATCGGTCGGCGGTTGATTGTGCCTGTAAACTGATGACCCATTCGCTGCCCGTCTCGGGAAGATAGGTTTTCACCACTGCGCTGCTGTCAAGATAATACACCGTCATTCGCGCGGCCCTCGATCCTCAATGATCCAGTCAGACAAGGGGATCCCCCTCAACCATTCACGGACCTCCTCACGTGTTGGAATTTCCTTGCCCTCAATGAATTCATCCATCCAACTGGTGTCGGCCAGCATCCCACTTCGCGCAGGACGCGGTCAACTCGCTCCCCCTCCGTCTCCTCGACCGGCGCGGCGGGCGTGAGCTCGGTCTCCAGCGCATCCACCAATGCCTGATTCAGCGAGATGTCATATTCGACCGCACGCTCTTTCAACGCCTGATGCACGTGTTTCGGCAGACGAACCGTCAATTTTACTTTTTCCTCGGCCATCCTGCACCTCCCACGATTGCTAATATGCCACCATGCCACTATAGTGGCATATTATACCCTGTCTGAGCAAAAAAGAAAAGCGTCCCCCGTCTCAAGGACGGAAGGACGCTCCGCGGTACCACCTTGGTTGGCAAATGGCTTATAGCTTATAGCTTATGGCAAATGGCTTATGGCAAATGGCTCCTGAGGTCAGGCCATCTGCTATTTGCCATGCGCTATCGGCTATCCGCCGCATTTGCCCACTCTGAGCGGTAACGGGCATACCCGTGGCGACCTACCCCTGAAGCCATAAGCTATCATCTATCAGCTATCAGCCGCCCGACTCCCCGGCGACCTTCAGCGGCGCTCACATCGAGGGGGGCTCTCACCCGTTGACCCCCGTTCTCTGGCGATGGCCTGCCGCCTACTCCTCCGGTTCACAGTCATTATTCTATTGAGGCGATTATATACCGCCCGGATTGCTCCTGTCAACCCTCACGCGAAACGGATTTCCTGCATCGAGCGCAGCGGCGCGGGCGGCGCTTCCTCCACAATACGCATCGGATCGAGCGCCGTCAGCGGGCCGAAGGACAGGCCCGCAAGCGCCTCGATTTCGGCCAGCGGCGTCTGGTAGGTCTGGAAGCGACCGAAGACGAACTCCTCGCCGGGCAGCAGGTCTTTCTGCGACATGGTGTAGCCCGTGGCGCACAGTTCGCCGGTCTCATCGTGGACGAACGCGATCACCTTCCAGAACCGGATGGGAACCTTGACGCCGAAATATTCCGGGTCGTCGTCTGTGAAGATGGGGCCGGTGAACACGCAGATCCGCATATCATCCTGGTCGGCGTTCTCCAGCGCGTAGTCCTCCAGGCTAAGCCAGACGCCCGCGTTGAACGGCTGAATTTGCGGGACTGCATTGGTGACGTGAAACGTATCGGCGTTCGCCATCAGCGCCTCGTCGCCCCAGTTGGGATCTTCGCGCCGCGTCATGTGGCCGCGGCTGAACTTGCCGTCCGTCTCCGCGCCGTAACACTCCTTGATGATTTGATTCGCGGCGGGATGCGCGAATCGAGCCGCCAACCGGGCCGCTTGCCCTTCACCGATATGGCGGTGTTACCGTCAATGTTCACGGCGGAGTAGATGCACATGCGCCGCGCCGCATTCATCACCACCGAGAAGTGGGTGTATTTGAGCGTATCGGTCACTTCGCCGGTGGCCGGATCGGTGAAGCGGAGCACCGCGGCCTTTTGATCGTCATCCACCACGGGCATCGGCGCGCCCAGGCCATCACCCAGGAAGTCCTCCAGATAGCCCTCGCGATCGGCGTAGCTTTCCGCCGGCGCCTCTTCGACGATCTCCGGCCCCATAGCCTTCACCGGCGGCAGCTTCTCGCGCTTGATCACCGGGACGGCATGCCCCGCCGCCTGATCGAGCAGCACCGCCGCGCGCACGGCGTAGTTCGATTCGAGGAAGCTGCCGGAGAAATGCATCCCCACGGCGTAACCCGTCTCCACGTCCAGCACCACAGAGCCGGAATTGCCGCCCAGGGTCGTGGCGTCGTGCGCGAAGAACCAGCTTGCGCCATCCTCGCCCACCAGGCTGCCGGGGCTGAGCCGTTTCACGTCGTAGACCGCGCCGAAGACGGCGCGGGCCGCTGCCTCGGCGCTGAGGCCATAGCGCGGATCGAACGCAGGGTAGCCGATCACGGCGACATCGGCGCGCGACCGGGGCGGCGTCTGGAGCAGAGGGATCGGCGCGGGCAGGCCGCCGTGCCTCGCCAGCCGGAGCAGCGCGATGTCGGGCAGGGCGCGGTCGGCGTCCTCCAGGAAGATAATCTCCTCGATGGGGACCTCGAAGTGTTCCGTCTCCTCGTACTCCTCGCGGAAGTCAATGCGCGCCCGATACGGCGTCCCCAGAAAGGTCATGAGAAAATCGCCGCCGTCGCCCCGCTTGCGGGCAAAGACTTCTGCGACGTGCCGGTTGGTGGCGATGATCCCTTCCGCGATCACCCAGCCCGTGCCCGAATGCCGGTAGCCTGCCCCATCGTCCACCTCAATGCGGCCCACGGAGGGCAGTCGCGCCTCGATCAGCTCGCGGTGCGTGGTCAGCACGTCGGCCCACACGCCCGAGTTGGGCAGCTCGAACCGATCCTTACGGATCAGCAGCGAAGGACGGCCATGCAACAGTACGACCGCCTCCAGCACAGGCGGGCGCATCGGCGGGACGGGCGGCTGCACATCGAGCGCGGGCACGCCCATGAAGATGTCCGCCAGCGCGGCGGGCGGCGCGATCTCATTCACCGCGACCTCGCGCCGAAAGCGCGGGTCAGACAATACGGATTCGATTCGCCTCGGCATGAGAATACCTCCTGTCAAGCTGGCATCAGGTATCGGGAATCAGGGAGCGGGGATTGGGGATCAGGAATCAGTGAACGGGAAGGGGAGGCCATCACGCTCCCGAATCCCTGATCCCTAATCCCTGATACCCGATCCCTGATCCCTGCTCCCCCCTCACCGCAGGGCGCGGACGCCGCCCTTGCCGCGGGCGCGGCGCACTTCGGCCAGCACCGCGCGTTCGTCAATCATGGTGATGTCGCCCGGCGTCTCCTGCACCAGGATGCCGTGCGCCGCGCCCCACTCGACCGCGGTTTGCAGGTCGTGGCCCTTGAGCAGCGCGGCCAGCACGCCGGACGCGAACGAGTCGCCGCCGCCGGTGCGGTCGGCGATGGGAATGTCCTCGCGCAGCGGGGCCTCGTAGATCGTATCGGTCGCCGTCTCGTAGAGCACCGCGCCCCAGCTCACCACGTCGGCGTTGGTCGCGCCGCGCCACTGCGTCCCGATCAGGCTCAGGTTGGGGAGGTCGGCGGCCACGCGGCGCACCGTGTCGCGATAGGCGTTCACCCAGCTCGCATAGCCCGCCTCCGCCGGGGCCTCCGTTTTGTAGCCCAGCGCGTCGTCGAGGTCGCTGTCGTTGCCCACCAGGAAGCCGAGATAACCCGCCATCCGGCGGTTGGTCTCGCGCGCTTTCGCCTTGTCCGGCTCCACCTTCGAGCGGTAGTTCAGATCGGCGGCGACGAAGACGCCGTGCGCGTTGGCCGCCGCGGCCGCCTCCAGCGCCAGCGCGGCGGCAGTCGGGGAAATCAAGGTGAAAATGCCGCCGGTGCTGAAGACACGGACGCCTTCCTGACCGAAGAGCGCATCCCAATCGAAGTCGCCGGGGGCCAGCTCGCGCGCGGCGGTGTGGGCGCGATAGTAGAGCGTGTCGGACGGGATGACGCCCTTGCCGGCGAAGGTGAAGTTGATGCCGTTCATCAACGTGCCCTTCTGGTCGGTGGAGTGACGCGAGCCGTCGTTCTTCGTGTTGAACCAGACGATCTTGCCCGTGTCCACGCCGGCCTCGCGCAGTTGGTTGCGGATGTTCGCGCCGACGTGGTCGTCTACCAGCGCGGTGAGCACCGCGGTGCGCAGCCCGAAGGTGTAGCTCAGCCCGCAGGCGACGTTGGTCTCGCCGCCGCCCTGGAAGACGCGCATCTCGCGCGCCCGTGCGGTGGGCACGTCATACGGGTCGAGCCGCAGCATCACCTCGCCCAGCGCGACGGCGTCATAGCGGCACGCGGCCGCGGGTTTGATATCGGAAAGGCGTACGATGGTCACCGGCATCCTCCTGGCGGGTCACAACGTGCAACGCACTTCGGAAGTGCGTTGCACCTGACGCGTGTTCGGGTTTCAGTCCGCGAAGCGCACTATGCACTGGGCGGCAGTGAGGACAGAAATGCCCTGATATTCACCCAGGGCAAGAAGGTGTTTGTCGCCCGATATGATCGCTGTTGCTCCGGCGACAATCGCGCATTCAACGAATTTGTTATCATCCAGATCATCCGGTACGGCCCGTAGGTTTCCCTCGATTTCGACGCGTTTGCCAACACGCCGGTAATCATAAACGACGCTCTGAATTCGATCTTCAGAGAAACCGAATTTGGTGCGTAGTTTCTGCGAAAGCTCCGCCGCCATCTGAGAGTAATACGCCGCCTCAAGCACATCGGCGCGCGCCAACAGCAGACACTGATACGGTCTGCCCCGCCACATCAGCCCGGAGATCCAGATGTTGGTGTCGAACACGACGATCTCGGGCATGGCTATGCTTCGTGCAGCATCTCGTCTATGAGGTGCTCGCGCGCATCTTCATCCAGCGCATCCCAGTCCAGCCCGCGCTCAGCGGCCAAAGTCTGCATGCGCCTTTCACCATATTCCACCAGCACGTCAAGCCGCCCGAGGCGCGGCACAAGCGCCTTCAGTATTTTGCGCTGCGCTTCCGGTGAGAGCCGGCGCACCAACCCGACGATCTGGGCCTCGGACAGCTCAAGCATCACAGTTTGCGTCATAGCACCCTCCTGTCACTGCATCCCTATCATACGACGAATGGATGCTTTCGACAAGGTTTCTGAATTTCACTCGATTTGACTTTTTAGCACATTTGTGCTATCATATATCCATCCTGTCAATCGGAATGCAAGCGCGTAGACAATAGACGTGTAGACAGGGCCTTATTTTGTCTACGCGATCCAGCAAAGCGGGACGGTAAATCTCAGGGGTGGCGCTGCGAGGGGTCTTCTTAACCCTTAAAGAGCAACCTCTGCTTCGACGCGTCTGCATTCCGGGTTCAAGACGTGTTAGAATTAGAATCGCCATCGCGTAAAACAAATGAGGCCCTGTCTACGCGTCGATCGCGTCTACGCGACACATCCTCAGTTTGGGAGTTCCGCGGGACACTTCCGGGTAGTTGCGTTGCCAGACAGGAGTTCTTCCTCTTTTTTTGCATCACCTATTGACAATACCCCCCCTGTGAGTAAATTCCACTTGCGAGAAGACGCCGTCACCTTGTTGCTGTGCTCTCGGGCAATCCTCAGGCAAGAGTGAACACGACGATAGTCGGCAACCATCATCTGATCAAAGGGAGTAGTGAACATGACCGAGCAGGTGTTCTTTGATGCCGACGGCTGTAACCGTGACGAGCACGCGGTTCGTCGTACGCGATGAACCTACGCGCTGAGTGATATCACTGCGTGACGTACAGGTTAGACATCCGAGCGGGTGTGGCACGCTACTGTTGATGGGCTTTGGTTATCTTCTTCTGCCTGGGAGCATACAGATTTGGGACTTTCATTGGCAGCGCAGTGCTAGATCAGACAGCCAGGTTTCGGCGATTGCGCAGCTTGACCTATGCCTGATCCCGCTTCTAATCGGATTAGGCCTTTTGCTTGGGAGTGACTCGGGCCAGAGTCGCCAGTCCCCCACCATGTCGTGATACGGAACACCGAGAACAGGAGAACCGAAGAGTGCTCAGCATGAGAATCCTGAGTTCCTCGACTGTCGCCGCAGCGCTGAACGAAGTCATCAACGCCAGAGGTTAGGATGCCGGACTCTGAGCAGACATGGAGCCACGGTTATCGCACACTTGACGTAACGGAGATCGAAGGATACACTGCAGTATAGAAATCCATCTCGGAGCATGGCTGTGAGTGTCGAATTGAACCCGGAACGCATCTATAGCGAACTCAACTCGTTGCGCCAGGAAGTGCGGATGCTCCGCAATAGAGTGGACGCGCTCGGCGACGCCCGAACGGCCGACCCTGCGGACGGAACATCCGCATATTGTGCGCAGCGAAGGAGTGCATGGCGGCCGGCCGACAATCCGTGGAGCGGGCGTCAGCGTGCAGGCCATTGTGGAGCAGACTCGGCTGGGCCGGTCGCCCGCGCAGATCGTCGCGGACTACGATGGCGTGCTCACCCTGGCGCAGGTCCATGATGCATTGAGCTACTTCTATGAACATCAGGGCGAGATCGAGCAAGAGATCGCCCGCAACCGCGCTGCGCTTCACAGAGGGCCCGTCAGGAATTTCGCCGGTGTGAAACTCTACGTTGACGCAGATATCACGCCCAGGCTGGCGCGCGCTCTCCGCGAGCGTGGGTACGATGTTTTGTCCGCGCACGAAGCGAGCATGGCCGATGCATCGGATAGCGAGCAAATGGCGTTCGCGGCAACCCAGGAACGCGTGCTCCTCACGTGCAATGCCGGCGACTTCACCGCCATCTTCGAAGATTACTGGGATGCCGACCGCGAACACTCCGGCCTCATCGTTCAGAGCAACTTGAACTGGGTGAGATGATTCGCCGCGTTACCCGGCTGCTGGAAGCGGTTGACGCTGACGATATGCGTCGCGGCTGGAAGAACCTCGCCGAATTCGCCTCTTGAGCGGCGTATACGCCACAAAAACGTGATTCCGCGCTCCGTCCGCGTTCATCCGCGTCCCATCCTTCGTCACTCCCACTCCGGCGGCACAGTGTGCAGCTTCAAATCCACCTCCGGCGCGGGCTGCTTCGTGAGCTTGCGTAGCGCCTCGCGGGCCGCGCCGCCCATCACGCGGCCGGTGGAGTGCAGCGAGACCTCCAACCCGGTCTGCCCGTCGGTGGCGCTGGACGCCAGCCAGACGATCTTCTCCTGCACCGAGGCGGGCGGTTTGGCCCACATCCGCAGGATGGTGGGGAACGCTTTGAGCTTCTCCTCGGAACCCTCGATCACGTCAATGTCGGTGAGCAGGTCGGTGAGCACCATGCCGGGGTTGAAGGCGTAGACCCCGACGCCGCTCCCCTTGTTCTCCTCGGCCAGCGCCTTCGTGAAGCTGCGCACCCACGCCTTACTGGAGCCGTACGCGTTCTGATCCGGCAGCGGCTCTTTGTAGCCGTGCCCCAGCAGGTTGATCAGCTTGCCCGAACGCTGCGAGAGGAAATGGCGCATGGCGGTGTGCGAGCCGTTGTAGGTTCCGACAATATTGGTGTGGATCACCTGAAGGAAAGTTTCCGGCGGGAAGCCCATCGTCGGGCCGTAAGGGCCGGCGATCCCGGCGTTGTTGACCCAGATGTCAAGCCGCCCGAACCGCGCGACCGCGAGGTCGGCCAGGGCGCGCACCTGCGCCAGGTCGCTCACGTCCACGGCCATGCCGGCGGCCTGCCCGCCCAGCGCGCTCACCGCCTCATCCACCGATGCCTGGGTGCGCGAGGCGACCACCACCGACGCACCCGCGCCCGCGAAGGCTTCGGCAATCGCGCGACCGATGCCGCGCGTGCCGCCGGTGATCACGGCGACTTTCCCGTCAAGCTCGTTCATGCGCGATAACTCCGTTCCCGCTCGTAGTGCGCACCTCAGTGCGCAATTGCCGTCGCTTGCGCACTGAGGTGCGCACTACGAACCTGGATTCAGGCGCGGCCCGGCTGGACGGATGTGCGCAGGTCGTCTATGGCGGTTTGCAGGTCGCGGCGGAGGGTGGAGCCCGCGGGGAGCTGATTGACCAGCTTCTGCGCGGCGTCCAACGCTTGCGGCGCGGCGGGATATGCCACGCTCTCGGCGTCCACCTGGAGGCGCACCGGCGTCAGGACATCGAGCGCCGCGAACGCGATCTGCGTCGGCGTCGGGGCGGCGTCCTGCGCCCGCGGACGGGCCGGCCAGCGTCTCCGGCGTCGCCTCCATCCCCAGCGGGTCGCGCAGCCAGAGCGCCGCGGTCATGGCAAGCGCGCGGAAGGCGTCTGCGGATGACCCTGCAAAACTCTCGAAGGTGCGGCTCGCATCCACGCGATGGGTGCGCAGGTCCAGCCGCTCCACCGCCAGCCGGTAACGATCCGCCTCGCCGCCCAGCAACAGGCCCGATGTGAGATACCCGCGGGGCGGGGTCGAGATCCGCGTCCAGAGCGCGCTGACCCGGCCCAGGCCGACCATGTCGAGCGGGCGCAACATGACGGGGGTCTGCAACTGCGGCGGCATGGCGCGATTCCAGCGCACCAGCGACTCCTCGATGGTCTGCGTCACGATCTCGGAGTCCACATAGCCCGGCTCGGCCAGCGCCTCGGTGAACTCGCCCAGGGCGATGCCGGGCGCGACGGGGGCCATGCCCAGGCGCGGTCGCAGGCGCGTGAGCCAGAACTCACGCAGCCAGCCGAAGAACCAGCGCAGGAGCCGCAACGCGACGAAGAGCAGGGCGAAGATCAGCACCCCGGCCAGCGCCAGCGAGCCGAGCAGCCGCCACCAGCGGTCGAAATTCTCCGAGAAGGTCGGGAATGGAGCGGGCGTCGGCTCGGGCGCGGCGACCGTGGGGAGCGGCGCGGCGGCGGTCGCCGTCACCACGCTCTGCTGGATCAACGCGTCGTTGAGGCCCTGCAGCGCGATCGGGTTGCCGGGGCTTTCCAGCGCGATGGCCGAATAGAGTTCGATCGCCGCGGCATAATTGCCGCCGTCGAGGTACGTGCTTGGGCCAACGCCAGGCGCGCTTCGAGCGCGGTGAAGGTCGGCGTGGGGCTGGGCGTGATGCTTGGCGTCGGGGTGATCGTCGCCGTGGGGACGGGCGTCGCCGTCACGACCGTCACGGCGATGGTTGGCGTAGCATCCTGCGCGACGACCGGCCTGCCCGGGCTAAACAGGCAGAGGGCAAACGCCAGAGCCGGGATGAGCACTCCTGCGGGCCGAAGTGGTCTTGCTGAGCGCATGCGACCTCCATTGAGAGCGATGAGGACGATCTGAAAGCGCCGCATTAAAATCGGCGCGTTTGAGCATTTGCGGATTATAGCACCGACGGGAACGGGTGGCAATTGCCGCGCGCGCCGCCCGACATGGTATACTAAACGCCTCATCCAGACAGACGGAAGAGGGTATTTTGACGCATCCTTTCACGGAGAGACTGGCGCGCGGGCCGATCCTGAGCGACGGCGCGCTGGGCACGATGCTGCATGGGCGCGGCGCGGCGCTGGACGCCAGCGTCGAGGGGCTGACCCTGTCACAGCCGGACTGGGTGCGCGACATTCACCTGGCATACATCCGCGCCGGGGCCGAGATCATCCAGACCAACAGTTTCGGCGGCAGCAGCCTGCGTCTCGCCGAATCCGGGCTGGACGACCGCATGCGCGAGATCAACTTCCGCGGGGTCAAGCTGGCGCGCGAGGCGCGCGAGATGAGCGGCGCAGCCGGTCTGGATCGCGGGTTCGGTCGGGCCGCTGGGGCGGCGCATCCGGCGCAACGGCGTCATCGTGGCCGACCTTGCCGCGGACTGCGTTCCAGGAGCAGATCGCCGTGCTGTGGGAAGCCGGGGCCGATCTGCTGATCTTCGAGACCTTCTCCGACCTGTCGGAACTCACCGCGGCGGTGCAGGTCGCCCGCCAGACCACCGATCTGCCGATCATCGCGGAGATGACCTACGGCAATGATGGGATCGCGAGCGACGGCAGCGCGCCCGCCGACGCGGCCCGCGTGCTGGCGGCGCTGGGCGTGGACGTGGCCGGCGTGAATTGCTCGATGGGGCCGGCGCGCGTGCTCGATTTCGTCACCGAGATGCACCGCGCCGAACCGTCACTCCGGTTATCCGCCATGCCCAACGCCGGGCTGCCCTATCGCGCCGGCGACCGGATGGTCTATCCCTCCGCGCCGCACTATTTCGCGCAGCACACCGCCCCACTGGTCGACGCGGGCGTGATGGTGTTGGGCGGCTGTTGCGGCACGACGCCCGCCCACACGGTCGCCATGCGCGGCGCGCTGGATGACTTGCTGCGCCGCACGCAGGGAGCGCCTGACGCGGACGCCAGGGAGCTGGCCGCCCTGCCGATGGTGCGCGTCTCCGTCGCCGGGGCTGCCGGAGATCACCGAAGATGCGCCCGAGCCGACCGGCCTGCTGCAAAAGCTGAACGCCGGGCGGTTCGTCGTCAGCGTCGAGGTGGACCCGCCGCGCGGGTTCAGCGCGGCGAAGATGCTGGAAGGCGCGCGCGTGGCGTTGGCGCGCGGCGCGGACGCCGTCAACGTGGCCGACAGCCCGATGGCGCGCGTGCGCATGGGCGCGCTGGCGCTCTGCCTCTTGATCCAGCAAGGGGTGGGGATTGAGACCATTTTGCACTTCACGACGCGCGACCGGTCGCTGATGGGTTTGCAGGCCGACCTGATCGGCGCGCACGCGCTGGGCGTCCGCAACATCATCGCGCTCACCGGCGACCCGCCCAGCCTGGGCGACAGCCCCGGCAGCACCGCCGTGTACGATGTGGATTCCATCGGCCTCGTCAAGCTGATCAACCAGTTCAACCAGGGGCTGGACTATTCGGGCAAACCGTTCGGCAGCCGGTCGGCGTTCACGATTGCAGTGGCCTGCGACCCCACGCGCGACGACCTGGTGCGCGAAGTGGATCGCTTCCACCGCAAGGTCAGCGGCGGCGCGCACCTGACCATGACGCAACCGATCTTCGATCCGACCGTGTGGCGGCGCTTCTTCGAGCTGTATGAGGAGCGCCACGGCCCGTTCCCCGTGCCGGTGCTGATCGGTATCCTGCCGTTACAGAGCCACCGTCATGCCAGTTTCCTGCACAACGAGGTGCCCGGCATCACCATCCCGGAGCGTGCGCTGGAACGGATGGAGCGCGCCGGCGCAGACGGGCGGCGCGAGGGCGTCCTGATGGCGCAAGAGTTGCTCACCGAGCTGATGGCGACCCCGAAGGTGCAGGGCGTCTACCTGATGCCCAGCTTCGGGCGCTATGAGGTCGCGTGCGAAGTGCTGGACGTGTTGCAAGACCGAAAACCGGCGGGGGCCGAGGCATGACCCCGACCGCGTTGATCCTCGCGTCGGGTTCGCCGCGCCGGCGCGCGCTGCTCGCCCTGCTGGGCGTCCCCTTCACCGTTGCGGCGGCGGATATTGATGAGACGCCGCTGCCCGGTGAGGAGCCCGCCGACATGGTGGTGCGGTTGAGCCGGGCCAAGGCGGCGGCGTTCACCGCATCGGACCGCCATGCACCCGGCGCGGCGATATTGTCCGCCGACACGATGGTGGCGCTGGATGGCGAGTTGCTCGGCAAACCGGTGGACGCCGCCGAAGCGGTCGCCATGCTCACGGCGCTGCGCGGGCGCACCCACCAGGTCTACACGGCGGTCAGTCTGTCGTGGCATAACGGTATCAGCTCGCGCCTTTCGGTGAGCGATGTGACCTTTCGCGACTACAGCACGGATGAAATGCTGGCCTACATTGCCACCGGCGACCCACTCGACAAGGCCGGCGCGTACGCGATTCAACACCCGGCCTTCGCGCCCGTTGCGCGCTGGGAGGGGTGTTACACCGGCATCATGGGGCTGCCGCTGAAAGAGGTCGCCGCGTTGTTGGAGGAAGCCGGTTTCGCCATTGCGCACCCGGTCGCAGAGCTGTGCCGGAGCGTGGCAGGTCAATGCTGTCTCGATGGCAGCAGTGATCCGGAGTAGAGCCTTCAGGCGGTCACCCACAGGCACGCGGTCGGTGGATCAACCGGCTGAAGCCTCGACTCCAACGTTTGGCGCTATCCAATAAGCAAATTGTCAGGGAGTTTGTATGCAGGAAGATATTCTGGCGGGGCTCGAACCCTCCGCAGCGCGAGGCGGTGACGACCACGGAAGGCCCGGTGCTGGTGCTGGCCGGTCCCGGCTCGGGCAAGACGCGCGTGCTGTCGCACCGCGTGGCCTATCTGTTGCGGGTCGCCAACGCCGCGCCGACCAGCGTGATGGCGGTCACGTTCACGAACAAGGCCGCGCAGGAAATGCGCGAGCGGATCAACCGGTTGCTGGGCGAGAGCGTGCCCACCAGCACCGGCTGGCGCGGGTTAACGATCGGCACGTTTCACAGCATCTGCGCGCGCGCATCCTGCGGCAGGAAGCCGCCGAAGCCGGGATCAAGAGCGGTTACGTCATCTACGACGACGGCGAGCAACAGATGGCCGCCAAACAGGCGCTGCGCGACCTGAACATTGACGAGAAACTCTATCGCCCGGAGGCGATGCGTTCGGCGATCTCACGCGCCAAGAACGAGTTGGTCAAGCCGGAGGCATTCCAGGCGACAACCTACTGGGAGGAGATCGCGCGGCGCGTCTACACGCGTTACGAGGAAATCCTCACGGCGAACGGCGCGCTCGACTTCGATGACCTGCTGGCGCGCACCGCGTATCTGTTCCTTGAGAAACCCGAAGTGTTGCAACGCTATCAGGAACGGTATCGTTACATCCTGGTGGACGAATTCCAGGACACCAACACGGCGCAATACACACTGGTGCAGGCGCTGGCGGGCAAACTATCGCAACCTTTTTGCGTAGGTGACGAAGATCAGTCAATTTACGGCTTCCGCGGAGCGGATTATCGAAATGTGCGACGGTTCCGCGATGATTTCCCCGATGCGCGCGTGATCTTGCTGGAGCAGAACTATCGCTCGACCCAGTCCATTCTCGATGTCGCGAATGCTGTGATTACGCGCAACGTGCATCGCACGCCCAAGCAACTACACACCTCGCGCGGGCGCGGGCTGGAGGTCATGGCGCATGAGGCGTATGACCAGACCGATGAAGCGAACTTCGTCGTGGGGCTGATCCAGCAGATGACGGCGCGCGGCGAGGTGAACCTGGGCGACTGCGCCGTGATGTATCGCACCAACGCGCAATCGCGCGCCATCGAAGATGCGTTCGTCGCGCGCGGCATCCCCTATCAGTTGATCGGCGGGACGCGCTTCTATCAGCGCAAGGAAATCAAGGATGCGCTGGCCTATCTGCGGCTGGCGCACAACCCCGATGACAACATCAGCCTGAGCCGGATCATCAACGTGCCCACGCGGGGCATCGGCGATAAATCGGTGAGCGCGCTGGCGACGTGGAGCGCCGAACTCGGCGTGAGCATGGCGGGCGGGCTGGCGCTGCTGGCCGGCGACCTGACCAGCCCGATCCTGACGGGCGCGCCGTTGGCAGCGGGAGCCGCGCCCGAACATCCATTCCCGAAAGCGGCGTCGCGCGCGCTGATCGCGTTCTACAAGATGCTGGCCGGCTGGGTCGCCGACCGGGATCGCCTGACGGTGGCGCAACTGTTGGAGCGCATCGGCGAGGAATCGGGACACGCGGCCTGGTTGCGCGACGGCACGGAAGAAGGGGAAGATCGCTGGAACAACCTGATGGAGTTGCGCAGCGTGGCCGCGGCGTATGACGCGTTCCCGCCGGAAATCCGGCTTTCCGCCTTCCTGGAAGAAGTGGCGCTGGTGGCAGACCTGGATGAGCTTTCCGAGGACAAAGATCGGGCGACGTTGCTGACGCTGCACACGGCAAAGGGGTTGGAGTTCCCCGTGGTCTTCCTGGTCGGGCTGGAAGAGAACATCCTGCCGCACAGCCGCAGCCTGGAAGACCCCGACGGCATGGAGGAAGAGCGCCGCCTGATGTACGTGGGAGCCACGCGGGCCAAAGACCGGCTCTATCTGATCTACGCGTTCCGGCGCATGCTCTACGGGCGCGATCAGATGAACGAGCCGTCGCGCTTCCTGAAAGATGTGTGGTCCATCATCAGCAAGGACAAACCGGCGCGGGGCGCAATCGGTCGCGAAGCGCAGCCATCGAGTTACACGTCGAGTTCATCCGGCGGCTACGGGCGACGCGCATCCACCTGGCCGCCGCCGGCTGCGACACGAGGCGCGCCGTCACGACCGGGCGGCGCGACGCGGGCGGCCGGTCGCGCCGCAAAAGCCGGCGCGGGACACGGGGGGCGAAACGCGTTTCAAGCCGGGCGACCGGGTAGATCACGGATTGTTCGGGCAGGGGATCGTGCTGCGCGCGCAACCCAGCGGCGACGACGAGGAAGTGACCGTCGCCTTCCAGGGCAAGGGCACGAAGACGCTGCTGGCGGGTTTTGCGAACCTGCGCAAGCTGGAGAAGAAATAGGCGGGCCGGCCAGGGTGAATCGGCCTCTCGATAGTCGGGTTGAGTGACGCAAAGGCGGCTGAAGCCGCGACTACGAAGGAGCGCGGGGCAGCATCTATGCGTCACGGCCGGGGCGCAGCCAGGCGCGGGCCAGGGTCCACGTTTCCCCGGCGGGAGTCGTGACGCAGATCGTACGTGTCGCCGTTCGGGCTGCGCACCAGCCAGTGAACGTGGCGCGATCCCCCCGACGCCTCGCGCCACGTGCGGCCCACGTCGGTGATGGGAACCGTGCGCCCGCGCCAGGTGAAGCCGGTGGGTAGAACTTCCCCGTCTCGCAGGACGCGTAGCTCGATGCCGATGGGTTCGTTGACGAAGTCCGGCAGGGCCGATGTGGTTTCGACCTCGACCGGCGCGCCCCGGAGATGGCGAATCGCCAGAGCCAACGCGGCTTCAGCCGACAAGATTTTGTTGCCGACCCGGTCGGCATCCCACAGGTGTTGCTCGCCGATCTCAACGCCTGCGGCGGAGAGGTGGATATGCACCAGGCCGACGGGTTTGTCGGGCGTGGCCCCGCCCGGCCCGGCGATACCGGTGACGGAGAGACCCAGGTCGGTCGAGAACGTGCGCACCGCGCCCTGCGCCATCTCCTGCGCCGTCTCATAGCTCACCGCCCCGTGCAGCATCAGCGTCTCGTGAGAAACGCCAAGCAGACGCTCTTTCGCCTCATAAGCATAAGCCACGACGCCGCCCGGAAAATACGCCGAGCTGCCCGCGATATCGGTGATCAGGCTGGCGATCAAGCCACCCGTGCATGATTCGGCCAGGGCCAGCGTCATGCGCTGCGACAGCAACAGGTCGCCCAACTCCGCGGCCAGTGATCGCCCCCGGGTCAGCGGGTCTCGATCGGTATTGTGCGTCTGCGACATTGAATATTCCCTCGCTATATACGCTATGCCGCCTGCGCGCTGGCGTCGGGCAACCACGCCGTGAACCGGCTGCCCTGCCCCGGCAGGCTTTCGACCTGAATGCGCCCGCCATGCACCTGGGCGATCCACTGCGCGATGGCCAGACCCAACCCGGAACCGCCCGGCCGCGTGCGACTGGGGTCGGCGCGATAAAAGCGATCGAAGATATGCGCAAGGTCCTCCGGCGCGATCCCGATGCCGGTATCCTGGACGCCCAGTTGCACCCAACCGCCGTCGCGACGCAGCGTCAGGATCACGTCGCCGCCCGCCGGCGTGTATTTGATCGCATTATCTACGAGGTTCAGCAACAGTTGACGCAGCCGGTCCGCGTCGCCCATCACCATCGCCTGATCCTCCGCGCCCAGACGCACGTTCACGCCGACGGCGTTCGCCATCACCTGGGCCTGGCGATACACGTCCAACAGCAATGTATCCACCTCTACCGGTTGTTTGTGAAGCGTCATCCCGGAATCGGCCTGCGCCAGCAGCAACAGGTCGTTGATAAGGCGGCGCATCCGGCCCGTCTCGTCGCCAATCGCGCGCAACGCCTCGGCGCGCATCTCCGGGTCTTCGATGCCGCCGCGCTTGAGCAGATCGAGGTTCCCCTGGATGGTGGTCAGCGGGGTCCGGAGTTCGTGGCTTACGTCGGCGACGAGGCGCTCCTGGGTCTGAAACAGCGTCTCCAACCGCGAGAGCATATCGTTGAAAGTTTCCGTCAACTGGCCGATCTCGTCGTTGGGGTCAATCACAGGGATGCGCTGATCGAGGTCGCCCGTCTGCGTGATCTGGTGCGCCGTCTCCGAGATGGCATTGATCGGGGACAATGCCGCGCGCGCCAGCACCGCGCCGCCCAGCGCAGCCAGCGCCAGGAGCAGCAAACTGCCGAACAGCAACACACGCCGCGCATTTCGCAGGGCATCATCCACACCCGACAGGCTCTGCGCCACCTGTATGACGCCGATCGGGCGTTCCGGGAACACGATCGGGCTGCTGACCATCTGCATTCTGACGCCGGGAGCCACCTGGATGGTGCGCTTATCCGTCATGCCGGCATTCAGAATCGCGATCAGATCATCGGGTATGGGCAGCGACCGGCCCTGGAGATTTTCCGATATTTGCACAACGCGGCCATTGAGCTGCGAAATCTGGATGAAATATTGGGAGGAAAAAGCATCCATGGAGGGCAGACGGGCGCGCCCCGAAATGACAACGTCCAGGGGATCATTCTCGGCCTTGATCCGATCGGTCACCTGCACCAACTCGAAGGCCAGGCGATTCTCGACCTCTTAATCAGCACGCCTTGCAGCGCCAGGTAGACGAGGACGTTGAAGACCAACAGAAAGACGGCCAGCAGACCCGTATACCAGAGGGTCAGACGCGTCCGAATAGACATGCGACCTTAGCCTGCGGCCGTCGGGCCGTCATCCCCCTTGCGAGAGTCTTCCAGGCGCAGCGCATAACCCACGCCGCGGACGGTCTGGATGAGCCGAGGCTCGCCCGCCTCCTCCAGTTTCGAGCGCAGATAGCGGATATAGACCTCGATGATGTTGGATTCTCCGCCGAAATCGTAACCCCAGATGCGATCATAGAGCGTATCGCGGGTCAGCACCTGGCGCGGATTCTGCATGAAGAGCAGGAGCAGCTCAAACTCGCGCGCCGTCAGGTTCACCGGGCGGTCGCCCCGAAACACTTCGTGGGTGTTCTGGTTCAGGCGCAAGTCGCCAAAGGTCACTTCCTCTTCCGCGGCTACGGGTTGGCGCCGCCGCAGGAGAGCCCGGATACGCGCCAGAAGCTCATCGAACGAGAAGGGCTTCGCCAGATAATCATCGGCGCCGGCGTCGAGCCCGGCCACGCGGTCTGCGATGGCATCCTTCGCCGTCAGGATCAGGATGGGCACGTCACTCGCAGTACGCAGCCGGCGGCATACCGTCAACCCGTCAATCCCCGGCAGCATCAGGTCGAGCAAGACGAGATCGGGCGGACGATCCCGCGCGGCGGCCAGGCCGGCCTCGCCATCGGCGGCCACCTCAACCGAGTAGCCTTCATAGAGCAGACCGCGCCGCAGAAGGTCGGCGATTTGTCGTTCATCTTCGATAACCAGGATGTGTTCAGTAGGAGTCATGGCTAATGGTGGGAGAGATTACCCAAAAATCAACGCTTACACCCGATAATGTTCATGTCTGAGGCACTATTCTAGCACTGTTGGATGATTCGGCGCAAAGCGGCTCCCTGCTGAAAAATACGTTACCGGGTCTGGGCCTGGTGGTATAATACACAAAGTCAACTTGAAAATGATGGAATGCTGATTGACTCTCAGGAAACACACGCCTCATTTGTTTAGGAGCTATTGATGGATGATATCCAGGTCATTTCGACGCTATCCGATCGGGTAGCAGATAATGTTGAACGGGTCATCGTTGGGAAGCGACGCGAGGTGGAAATCACGATCATCGCCCTGTTGTGCGAGGGGCATCTCTTGATCGAGGATGTCCCCGGCGTCGGCAAGACCATGCTGGCGCGCTCGATTGCCAAGTCTATCGGGTGTTCATTCCGCCGGATTCAGTTCACGCCGGATATGTTGCCCAGCGATGTGACCGGCGTCTCGGTGTTCAACCAGAAGACGCGCGAGTTCGAGTTTCGCCCCGGCCCCATCATGGCGCAAATCGTCCTGGCCGACGAAATCAACCGGGCCACGCCGAAAACGCAGTCGGCCTTGCTGGAAGCGATGGAAGAGCAGCAAGTGACGGTGGACGGCGTCACCTATGCCATGGATCGGCCCTTTCTGGTGCTGGCGACGCAGAACCCGATCGAATACGAGGGGACATTCCCGTTGCCCGAAGCGCAGATTGATCGTTTCATGATGCGCCTCAGCCTGGGGTATCCGTCGGCGGCGGACGAGATGAGCATCCTGGAATCGCAGCGCGAGCATCATCCGGTGATGGACATCGGTCAGGTGGTCAGCGCCGAGGAACTGATGGCCGCGCAGGCCGCCACGCGGCAAATCTACGTGGACGATCTGGTTAAGGAGTACATCGTGGACCTCGCGACGGCGACCCGGAATCACCCGGATGTCTATCTGGGCGTCAGCCCGCGCGGCAGCCTGGCCCTGTTCAAGACGTCGCGCGCGTACGCCGCGCTGCAAGGACGCAACTACGTCATCCCGGATGATATTAAGGCGCTGCTCGAAGCGACCTTCGCGCACCGACTCATTATCAGCCCTTCGGCGCGTATCAAGAACGTCGAAGCCCGGTCGGTCGTCCAACAGATTGCGTCCTCTGTGCCGGTCCCCGGCACGCGCGTTCGCGTCGAGCGTTGAGGCTGCGCCCATCCCCGCGATCGGGTGATGGGCAGGCTGATCGGGTACGAGGTACATCTATTGGCACGTTCGTGGGGTATTTTCGTTCTCTGGTTGTTGGCGCTGGTCTTTGCTCTGGGATCCCGGCGCGGGCTGGCCTATGACATATTCTATTTCCTCACCGGCGTCATCGGGGTGGCGCTGGTCTGGTCCTGGCTCAATATCCGGGGGTTGACCTTCAAACGCGGGACGCGTACCCAGCTCTCGCAGGTGGGCCGCTACTTCGAGGAATCGCACGAGCTGGTCAATGAGTCGCGTTGGCCCAAGCTGTGGGTCGAGGTGCGCGATTTTTCCACGTTGCCGGGGCATCAGGTCAGCCGTGTGGTCAACTCATTGGGCAGCCGGTCTGTGTCGCGCTGGCAAACGCGGACGCTGTGTTATCAGCGCGGGCGTTTCGTGCTGGGGCCGGTGACGGTGACCAGCAGCGACCCGCTGGGCCTTTTCCGCCTCTCGCGTGAGATTCCGGGGACGAGTTCGCTGATCGTGACGCCGGCGACCGTGCCCATTCCGCAGTTCAGCCCGCCCATCGGCTATCTGCCCGGCGGCGAAACCATGAACCGGCGCACGCCCTATATCACGTCCAGCGTGTCGGGGGTGCGCGACTATACGCCGGGCGACAGTTTCAATCGCATCCACTGGCCCTCGACCGCGCGCACGGGCCGCCTCATCTCGAAAGAGTTCGAGCTGGATCCGTTGTCCGACGTGTGGATCTTCCTCGACATGCACGATGACGCGCAGGCTGAAGCGCCGTGGACGATGGACACGACTTCGACCGAAGTCATGCCCTGGCTGCAACGGCGCCCCGAGCAAAGCCTGTTCCTGCCCCCCAGCACGGTCGAATACGGCGTGACCATTGCGGCGTCGCTGGCGCAACACTTCCTGCAGGCCGATCGCCAGGTGGGATTTCTGAGTTACGCGCGCACGCGCGAGGTGATTCAGCCCGACCGCGGCGAACGGCAGAGCGGCCGGCTGATGGAAATCCTGGCGGTGATCCAGGCCGACGGTTCGATTCCGCTGGCGCAAGTCCTGGTCAGCGAGGGCGCGCGCCTCGCGCGCCACACCACGTTGATCGTGGTGACGGCCTCCACGGACCCGCGGTGGGTGGCCGCGCTTCGCAGCCTGCGCGCCCGCGGCGTGAATGGCGTGGCCGTCCTCCTGGCCGGGCGCACCTTCGGGCCCGCCCCGGATTGGGCGCCTACCCTGGCCGACCTGCAAGCCAGCGGGTTGACGACTTATCTCATCCGGCGCGAAGATGATCTCAGCGAGGCCCTGGGCAAAACGCCGTTTGATACACGATTGGCGAATCGCAGTTAGCCGCGGAAAGAGCGCCGCCATGCCCCGTTCTCATCATTCCGGCCGGCATCCCCTCAGAGCGCTGCTCACGGCGCTCTTTGCATTCGGCCTGTTGGCCGGGACGGGACTTGCCCACCCCGAACCCTCACACTCTGACGCCGCCTCGATCATCGGGGCGACCGACTGGAGCGCCCCGCACGTTCCGGGCGAGTTGCTGGTGGGGCTGGCCGACCCGGAGACGCCCGCCGCGCAGGCGCGCCTCGCCGAAGCCGGGATGTCGGTCATCGAGGCGATGCCCCAACTCGACCTGGCGCGGGTGCGCGTGGACGAGATCGATGGCCGGACCGATGACGCAAGCCGAGGAACAGGCCGCGCTGGTCGGCGCGGCCGCCCGTGCTGTGGCGCTGGGCGCGCAGTGGAGCGAGCCGAACTACCTGTTCGCGCTGGATACCATCCCGGATGATCCATATTATGTAAATCCGCAGGCAGGTTACCTGGAACGGCTCGAAATGCCGGCGGCGTGGGACAAGACCACGGGCCGCCCGGAGATCGTCATCGCCATCCTCGATACCGGCGTCAACATGGCGCACCCCGACCTGGGCGCGGGCATCTGGACGAATCCGGGAGAGACGCCGGGCAACGGCGTGGACGACGAGGGCAACGGTTTCATTGACGACATCCACGGCTGGGACTTCGCCGGAGACGATAATCTGCCCGACGATGACTACGGGCACGGCACACACGTCGCCGGGATCGCCGGGGCGCGCATCAACAACGCGACCGGCATTGCAGGAATGGCCGGCGCCGCCACGCTAATGCCGGTGGATGTCTTTCAGGGCGGGATCGGATCATACGCCGATCTGATCCAGGCGATCCTCTACGCGACCGACAACGGGGCGTGGGTCATCAACATGAGCCTGGGCGCGACGAGCTATAGCCGCGGCGAGGAAGCCGCCGTGAATTACGCCTGGGAGCATGACGTCGTGGTTGTGGCGTCGGCGGGCAACGACTATCGCGAGGTTGTCAAATATCCCGCCGCACACGTAAACGCGATCGCTGTCGCTGCGACCTACAGTACCAACAGTCTGGAGGAGCACGCCGCCTTCTCGAATTGGGGCGATTTCGTGGATGTGGCCGCGCCGGGCGTCGCCATCTGGTCCAGCTACTTCAACGGCTACCGGTATTCTTCGGGCACGAGCATGTCCGCGCCGCACGTATCCGGCCTCGCCGCGCTCATTCGCTCCGCCGACCCCACGCTGACGGCGGCGCAGGTGCGCGCGCTGATCGAACAGAACGCCGACGACCTGGGCAGCACAGGCTGGGATCCATACTTCGGACATGGGCGCATCAACGCGCGGCGCGCCCTGCAAGGCGTGACGGTCGTCCCCGGTCCTGCGCCGGTCAAACCACAGAAGCCCAACCCCATCTGGCCCACCGGTTGTCGCGAGGTGGTGCAGAACGGCGGCTTCGAGGATGAAACCGCGAGGCCCTGGCAGTTAGATTATGTCAATCTACTGCCCGCCCCAACCGGCGAGCCGTCACGCGCCGCGCAATTCCCCGGCGGGCCTTCGAGCCGCAACCGCATGACGCAAACCATCACGATTCCCGCCTATCTGACGGCGGCAACGCTGGCGTTCGACTTCCGCATCGAAACCACGGACGGCGGATGGGGAACCTCGCCGCAGGCGCCGTGGGACGACAGCTTCACCGTGGAGTTCCGCCGGACAGATGGAACGCTGCTGCGGTCGTTGCTGCGCACCGGGAACACGGCCGACACGTCCAATGCCGGTCTGGCGTGGGATGATTACCTCTATGTCCTGAATGCCGAAGACCTGGCGCTGTTGCGAACCAACCGCCCGGTTGTCATCGCCTTCGAGGCGCAAAACGACGGCGACGGCTTCCCGACGACCGTGTGGGTGGACGATGTGCGGCTGTGCGCATTGACCGCCGAACCCGTCTATCTGCCTTACGTGTCGCGCTGATCCGCCAGCGCGATCCAGTCACGCAGGAATTGCGCCGTCGAGTCGAACGCCAGATCGGGCCAGGGGATGTCGGCGGCGGTGAACCAGCGCGCCGCGCTGACATCATCGCGCGGCGTAAGTCGTTCGTTGTCGCACGCCAGCGCGGGGTCCACCAGTTCGGCGCGGTAGGCCACGAGGATGCCGCGCCGCTCTCGCCAGCCGGCCAGCGGCGCGACGGCGTGCAGTTGCGTCGCGCGCGCCTCAAGGCCCGTCTCCTCCAGCACTTCCCGCGCCAGCGCCTCTTCAGGCAGTTCGTCAGCCTCCATGTAGCCCGCGGGCAGCGCCCAGTAGCCGAGGCGCGGCGGAACGGCCCGCCTGACCAGCAACACGCATCCCCGGTGGCTGAGCAGCGCGGAGACGGCGACCTTCGGCTCGTTGAAGTGGGTGTAGCCGCAATATCGGCAATACTTGCGAGATTTGCCGAAGCGCACTCCCTCGGCCAGCGGCGCGCCGCAACGCAGACAGTAGCGCGCGATCACGGGGCGGCGGATTCCACGGCCTCGCGCACGGCGCGCAGGTTGCTGAACGGCGCGTTCACCGGAGCGACACAGCCGGAGGAGACGATCAGGCGTTCGCCGCCGGTCTGGGCAATCGCGTCCGCCGCCTGCGCCCGAATCTGATCGGGGTCGCCGCGCAACAGGTCTTCCCAGTGATCCAATCCGCCGGAGACTGCGCCGGGGAAACGCTGCTTCCCCTCGGCCAGGCTCGGCGGGCTTTCGCGGTCGTGCCAGTTGAGCGCCTGCATCGGATACTGCGCGACGAGATCGAACATGGGGTCGGGGCCGTGCAGATGCCCCATGTTGAACCAGCAATCCTCTACCGCCGCCAGCACGCGGCGGTCATATGGCTCACCGAACTCGCGATATTCGGCCTCGTTCAAGGCGCGCGGCGACGCGCACTGGATCGCATAGTAGATGCCGGCAATGCCCAGCGGTTTGCACGCCGTGACGAAGCGCACCGTGCTTTCGGTGATGGTCTCCAGTCCGGCGCGCACGAGGTCGGGATGCTCACGCAGATGGACCAGCAGTTTTTCGCCGCCGACCAGGTTGCGAGCCTGCGCCAACGGGCTGAAGATGGTCTGGATGAACGGGACTTCAGCGCCGAGCGCGTCGTGAAGCAGGGCAAGACAGCGGAGCTGCCCGCTGATGAAGCCCGCTCTGGGGATCGAGCACCGGCAGGCGCGCCCAGTCACCCGGCTCATGCACCGCGCGGCGGACGTATTCGCGGTTGCCTTCGTCGCCGCCGATCCAGCGGTCTTCCGCGCCCCAATCCACCAGACAGAAGCTGCTGGCGGGCGACACCTTGATGAAGTCCCAGTCATATTCGCGTTGCCACTGTAAAATGGCCGCGGCGAGATCGGCGGGGCGCTGATCGTCGCCCGGATAGTGCCGCCACAGGGCCATCGCGATGCGATCCACCGGCTGGCCGGCGACCGTCGCTTCGAGTCGTTCGCGTCGAGTCATGGATGTATGCACAGGTATTTCTCCCCCAGCGTCTACTGGTAAAAATCGAAATTTGTTAGCGCCACAGCGCCAGCAGGCGCGGCCCGAAAATCGCAATGCCAACGCAGACGGCGGCGATGGCCGTGATGAGCACGGCGCCCGCGCCCACGTCTTTCGCCACCTTTGCCAGCGGGTGGTGGCGTTGGATCAACAGATCAACGGCCAACTCGGCGACCGTATTGGTCATTTCCGTGGCGAGGACGAGGCCGGTCGTCACGGCAATCACCGCCCACTCGACCGCCGTCAGGTCGAAATAAATCCCCGCCGCGATCACGCTCGCGGTGATCACCAGATGGATGCGCAGGTTACGCTGCGTCCGCACCGCGTAGGCGATCCCACTTGCGGCATAGCCAAATCCACGCAGGAATGCTTTCATTCGATCTGCGCCAACCCCGCCAAAATCTCATCCTGGCGCGCCCACATTTGGGCTTCTTCTTCCGGCGTCGCATGGTCATAGCCGAGCAGGTGCAGCACGCCGTGAACGACCAGCAGACGCAACTCGTCGCGCAGGCTGCGTCCCAGCTCCAACGCCTGTCGTTGAGAGTAAGGCGTCGCGATCACGATGTCGCCGAGATAAGGCAACGCCTCCGGGGCCGTGATGAAACCGGGCGTCGGCTCGATTGCGGAAAACGAGAGCACATCCGTGGGGCCGTCCATCCCGCGATACTGTCGGTTCAGCCCGGCGACCGTTTCGTCATCGGTCAACACAATCGTGAGCTCCGCGCCGACTGCGCCCCTCCAGCGCCAGCGCAGCCGCGGCCGCACGGGTCACGTCCGCCTCGTCAACATCCGGCAAGAACGCGTCATCAATCTGGATTTCGATCCCGGACACAATCCCTCCCGTCAAAATCATGTTGTGTCCCGCATGACGGGCCGTTATTCCCCAATCAGCCGTCCTACCAGTCATGTCAGGTATTCGGTGATTAAAACACGCTCGTCGAACCGGAGCCTTGATTGACCAACGCCGGCTCTTTGGATTCTTCCGCAGAGATGTCGGGCCGCGCCGGCGGCGGTAGTTGGTCCGGCAGGGCGGCGGCAGCCTGGCCCGGCTGCGCTTCCGCGGGATATTCCACGCGCGGGTGTTGCAGGCCGCGCAACACATCAACAAAGGTGCGCTGAACCGTGCGCAGGTCTTCCACGGTTAACGGGGTATCATCGAGTTGGCCGTTCAACAGCCGGCTTTGGATGCTCTCCATGACCACCTTTATCGAGCTCTTCGACCGTTGCGGGGCGTTTCGACCGCACCGTGGCTTCGGCGCCATCGGCCAGCATGGTGATCGCAGTCTCCCGGCTCTGAGGCTTCGGGCCGGGATATTGGAACTGGGTGCGGTCCACCTCCGCCGCCGACCCGGCCTGCTTGACGGCCTGGTGATAGAAATAGGACACCAATTGCGTACCGTGATGTTCGGGAATGAATGCCGTGACGCGTTTGGGCAGGCGATATTTGTGCGCCAGGTCAATCCCATCCTTCACGTGCGCGATAATTACCTGCGCGCTGGTGTAGGGATCCAGGCGCGCGTGGGGATCCGTGTCATCGGAGCGGTTTTCGATGAAGAAATACGGGCGAATCGTCTTGCCGACATCGTGGTAGTACGCGCCGACGCGGGTCAGCAGTGCATCGGCGCCGATGGCCTCGGCGGCCCGCTCGGCCATGTTAGCCACGATCAACGTATGATGATACGTGCCGGGCGCTTTGAGCAACAACTGCCGAAGCAAGGGGTGCGTGGGGCGGGAAATCTCCATCAGTTGCAGCGACGTGGTCACGCCGAACAGCGCCCCCACCAGATAGACCCCCAATAACGTGAGCGTCATGGCGATCAGGCCATTGAAGAAACCGGCGCCGATCAGCTCGGCCAGACCGCGCATATCCCAGTCGCCGCCGCCGACCCTGAACGCCAGCACAACCAGGATATTCGTCGCCGCGACGTAGACCGCCGCCCAGGCAAAGCTCGCCAGGCGCTCGCCCCGACGCAACTTGATGGCCCCGACCAATCCCGGCAAAAACACATACGCCATGAGCGCAACGTCGCCGGCGCTCAACCAGCCGACGAGGACGGTGAAGAGTCCGGTCATCACCAACGCCAGCCTGAACCGGATGGTCACCGAAAGCAGCATGGTCAAGGCGGCATAGGGCACCAGGAACGGCAACACCGTATGCGTTGGAATGACCACCTTTGCGATCGTGATGAAAGCGATCATGCAGAGGGCGACAATCAGCGAAACGGAGACATCGAGCCACAACGGCGGTTCCTGCCGCCAGAAATAGTAGAGGTAGACCAGCCCCACCAAGAGCATGATGGCGGTCGCCGCGCGCAAGTCCGCCATTGACCAGTCGGTGCGGCGCAAACCGAGGGCGTCCAGCGCTTCAACATCCATCGAAGTGACGATGTCGCCCGCACGCAGGATCGTTTCATCGCGTTCCAGCGTCGCAGTGACCGGCTCGACATTTTCGCGCGCCAACTGTTGCCGCTGCTCCGTCCATTCGGCGTTATAGAAGCTGTTCGGAATCAACAGGTCTTGCACGATCTCGCTGACTACCGCGGCGTCTTCTTCGGGCAGATCGAGACGCACGCGCGCGGCAACTTTGCGTCTCTCATCCTCAAGACTGTTTTCGCGGATTTCCTCGCGCATGGCGCGTTCCAGCACGACTTGAACTTCCGCCGCCGTGCGCTCCCAGGCGGGGCCTGAGAGCGAAATGATCCGCTCGACCGTCGCAGGCGGCAGGTCTACCTGCGCGATGGTTTCGATGTGGGCGGTTTTGGCGGCGGCGTCTATCTGGGGGTCGCTGCGCACGGTGATGATGAAATCGAGGATCTGGTTGGCGAGGGTGAGTTGCTGGCGTCCGACACGGGCCTGCGGGGGGTCATACACATCGAGCACGGCGTTGGCAGCCGACTCACGACGCTGTTGGGTCAGGATATTGCTGACATAGGTCACCTGACGCGGGGCCACCACATCCGCGCGGGCGACATCGCCTTCCTGCAACCGCACCTGATCGCCCAGGGCCAGAGGCGCAGCGAGGATGATGATCGCGGCGACCATGAATAGCGACCAGATGACCAGCACACGCGCCCGATCGGCCCACGGGATATCTTGCGATTTCATGTAGGACAACGATCGGCTGCCGGATGCGGGGCCTATCCAGTCATCAACTGACATGATTTCAGTTCAACTCAGCAGTTCGCGCACGACGCGGTTGATCGTTTGCCCATCCGCCTGCCCGCGCAAATCGGCGGTCATGCGCTTCATCACCGGCCCGATGCCCTTGATGTCGGTCACGCCCAGTTCGGCAATCACGGCGGCGGCATGTTCACGAATCGCCGCTTCATCCATCTGGGGCGGCAGATATTTCTCCAGCACCGCCAGCTCCGCGGCCTCCTGAGCGGCGAGGTCGCCTCGTCCGGCGGCCTCGAAGATCGCAAGGCTATCACGTCGCTGTTTGATCTGCTTGCCGATGATCGCCAGCACGTCGGCGTCGGTCAGATCACGCAACTCCGCGCCCGACACTTTCGCTTCCGTCACGGCGGTCTTGACGGCGCGAATCGCGAGCTTGCGCGGCTCATCGCCCTGGCGCATGGCCTCTTTCAAATCCGCATTCAGTTGTTCTTCAAGGGTCATTTTGACGCTCCTGTAGACCGCTCGTCAGACTCGATTCGACCGACCAGATCGCCGCCCTCCAACCCGATCAACCGCGTCGGCGCAATCCGGTTGTGCAGATCAAGGCCGGCCGGCGCGGTCACACGCACGCGCAGATAGTTATCCGTGAGCCCGAACCAACTCACTGCGCCGGCGTCCTCGTCGGCCGGGGAGACGCAACTCTCGTACAGCACCGGGCGCGTCTGGCCGAGAAAGGCGCGGCGCGCGGCCTCGCCCAATTCACCGTCCAGTTCGCTCATCCGGCGGCTGCGCGCGCGGCGTTCGGGTTCCGGCGTCTGGTCGGGCATCCGCGCGGCGGCCGTGCCGGCCCGCGTGGAATACGGAAAGACGTGGAGATGGGCAAACCCGACCCGCCGCGCGAAGGCCAGGCTCTGCTCGAAATCGGCCTCCGTCTCACCGGGAAAGCCGACAATGATATCGGTGGTGATCGTCAGGCCCGGAATACGCGCCCGCGCCCCGGCGACCAGCCCCTCGAAATCGGCGACGGTGTTGCGCCGCGCCATGCGCCTGAGCACCGCATCGCTCCCCGATTGGGCCGGCAGATGCAGGTGCGGCATCAGCCGGTCGCTCCCCTGCCACGCCGCAAAGAAAGCGGGCGAGAGATCGAACGGCTCCAACGACGAGAGACGCAGCCGGGGGATGTCGGTGTCGGCGATCACGGCATCCACCAGCGCCGTCAGGTCAGTCTGCAAATCGCGCCCGTAGCCGCCCAGATGCACGCCGGTGAGGACGGCTTCCTGATAGCCGTCCGCGGCCAATTGCTGCACCTCGGCGACAATCTCGCGGATGGCGCGACTGCGCTCCTCGCCGCGCGCCACGGTGACGATGCAAAACGTGCAACGATTGCGACACCCGTCCTGGACTTTGATGAACGCCCGCGTCCGGCCATCGGGGGCAGGCAGCGTTGTGGGTGTAAGAATCGGCGTGGGCGCACATTCGGCGGGCGCGAGTTCGTCAATGACCCCCAGCAGCGCCTGCTTGCGCGCATTGCCAACCACCAGCGCGACGTTGGGTAGCTCAGCCAACCGCTCGCCTTCCAGCGTCGCATAACAACCGGTGACCACCAGCCGGGCGTCGGCGTTGACGCGCGCCATCTGGCGCAGCAGCCGGCGGCTCTTGCGCGCGGCCTCATCCGTCACCGCGCAACTGTTCAGGACGCACACGTCCGCGTCTTCCACCGAGGGCGCGAGGCTATGACCGGCATCCGTCAATTGGCGGCCCAGCGAGAACATTTCCGCATAGTTGAGCCGGCAACCGAGGCTCTCAAGATACACGCGCATGCACCGAGTATAGCGGAAAGGAGGACGCAGGGCAAGCACCCAGGCCAAAGCGTCCACATCGGATACCGACCGGTTTGGCCGGAAAGGGCATTTGGGGCTATAAGTAGAGATAGTTATCGTTCAACCCAAAGGAGGGAAACCGATCATGACGACTCCACCCCCGGTCCGGATGGCCGTCATCGGCGCCGGCGTCATGGGCAGCGCACACATCCGGGATATTGCTGCGCTCCCCAACACGACGCTGGTCGCCGTATGCGACACCGACCCCGCGCGCGCCGACCGCTTTGCCGCCGAGTATGATGTTCCGGCGTTCTACGATCACGAAGATTTGCTGGCCGCCGACCTGGTGGACGGCGTGTTGATCGCCACGCCGCACTACGATCACACCCCGATCACCATCGACGCGTTCGAACGCGGCGTCCACGTGCTGACGGAGAAACCGATCGCCGTGCATACACGCGACGCGCGGCGGATGATTGACGCCTACGAAGCGGCGCTGGTCTCCAATCCTGACCTGAAATTCGCCGCGATGTTCATGCAGCGCACCTACGGCTACTGGCGCAAGATCAAGGAACTGATAGACGACGGCGAGTTGGGTCGCCTGACGCGGGCCACGTGGATCATCACCGACTGGTTCCGCAGCCAGGCCTATTACGACAACGGCGGCTGGCGCGCCACCTGGAGCGGCGAGGGCGGCGGCGTGTCTGCTCAACCAGTGCCCCCACAACCTCGACCTCTATCAGTGGTTCGTGGGGCTGCCGGCGCGCGTCACCGGCTTTGCCTCGCTCGGCAAGTACCACGACATCGAGGTCGAGGACGAAGTCACCGGCTATTTTGAGTATGCGGACGGCATGGTCGGTCACTTCATCACCACCACCGGCGAATCACCGGGGACCAACCGGCTGGAGATCACCGGCGAACGCGGCAAGCTGGTCTTCGAAAACGGCAAGCTGATGTTCTATCGCAACCGGTCTTCGATGCTGGATTTCATCCAGACCTCGCCGCGCCCGTTTGACCGCGTGGAGAGTTGGGCCATTGAAGTGCCGTATCAGCATCACGGGCAATCGGGCCACAGGCTGGCGACTGAAAACTTCGCCAACGCCATCCAGAATGACGCCCCGCTCATCGCCCCGGCGGTTGAAGGCATCCGCAGCCTGGCGCTGGGCAACGCGATCATGCTTTCGTCCTTCCTCGGCAAGCCGGTCGAGCTACCCTTCGACGATGACCTCTATGCGGATCACCTCGCGGAACTGGCGCGGACGTCGCGCTATCAGAAAACGGTTCGCGACGCAGGACAGATTGATGTAACAAAATCATTCTCAGGAGGCTCACAATGAAACTCAGCTTTTCTACCCTCGGCTGTCCCACGTGGGATCTGGACACGATCTGCCGGCGCGGCCGGGAGTATGGCTACGATGGCGTAGATTTCCGCGGCTACCTCGATACGCTGGATGTGACCACGCTGCCCGCCTTCACGACGGACGCCGCGGCCACACGGAAACGACTCAACGACGCAGGGCTGGAAGTCAGCGGCGTCAGCTCGAGCATCACCGTCTGCGCGCCGGAGAAGTGGGAGGGCAACCTGGAGGAAGCCAAGCGCACCATCGCGGCGGCGAAGGCGCTGGGCGCGCCGAACGTGCGCATCTACGGCGGCGGCGACCTGACCCAACACACGCGCGAAGAACTGGCGCAAGATCGGCTGCGAGGGGATCGAGCAAATCCTGGCGCTCGACGGCGCGGAGGATTTGCACTGGCTGTTCGAGACCCACGACAACTGGATCAAATCGGCGGATTGCCGGCTGCTGCTGGACGCCATCCCCAACCCGGCCTTCGGCGCGCTGTGGGACATGGGGCATACGCCGCGCGTCGGCGGCGAGACCCCCGCCGAGACTTACGCCGCCATCGGGCCGCGCATCGGCTACACCCACGTCAAGGACGCCGTCTACGAGCCGGAGCATCCGAAGGCCATGCAAGACGGTTGGCGTTATGTCTATCCCGGCGCGGGCCAGTTGCCGCTGGCCGATGCGCTGAACATCCTGCGCGCGAACGGCTATGACGGCTGGCTGATGTTCGAGCACGAAAAGCGCTGGCACCCGAACCTGCCTGAGCCGGAAGAGATCTTCCCCACCTTCCCCGCCTGGGCGCGACCACTGTGTTGGAGTAAAATCTTCACCACCAAGGCACGAAGACACGAAGAAGAATTCTTTCTCTTATCTTCGTGTCTTCGTGTCTTGGTGGTGAATCAGGTTGTTTTCCCGGAGCCAGGTTTCGGTGCGGCGCATGCCTTCGGCGAAGTCTATTGCGGGGGCGTAGCCGAGCAAGCGTTGCGCCTTTGCGACGCTGAACTGCGAGGGGTTGAAGCGGAAATGCCATGACCACGGGCCGGCGGGCTGCCTGCCGACCACACGCCGCGCCGCGTTGACCGCCGGGTTCCGCGCCGCCTTGTAAACCCAGACGGGGAGCGACGGCAGGCGGTCTACCCCCAGCATCCGCGCGTACGCTTCATAAAACTCGCGGTAGGTCACGGCGCGGTCGTCGCAGAGATTGAACGCCTCGCCCACCGCCGCGGGGTGCGTCAACGCCAGCAGCAGGCCATCCACCACGTTATCAATATAGCCCGGCGTCACCAGCCCGGCATCCGCGCCCGCGAGGATCAACCGTCCTCGTTTGATCCGCTCGATGGGGCCGACCGTCCAGGCCATGCCACGCGGCCCGTAGGTGGATGCAGGCCGCACGATCACGTAGGGCAACCCGGACGCGCGCACGGCGCTCTCGGCGGCGATCTTGCTGTCGGGATAGAGTTGACCCACCGGCGGCGTGGGCATGGATTCGTCAATCAGCGGCGCGCGGTTCAGCCCGTAGACGGCGACGCTGCTGATGTAGACCAGCCGCGCGATCCCCGCATCGCGCGCCGCCTCGATGACGCCGAACGTCCCGGCGACGTTGGTGCGCCACGCCTGCTCCGGCGTCAGCTCCGGCCCGCCGGTCCACGCGGCCGCGTGGACAATCGCCGCGCAGCCCTCCGCCGCGCGCGCCAGCGCAGTCGGGTCGAGCAGGTCGCCCGCCACGACCTCGACGCCCTGATCGGCCAGCCACGCCGCGGAATCGGGTCGCCGCGCCAGCCCGCGCACCGACCAGCCCTCGCGCACCAGCCGCTCCGCGAGGTGCGATGCGATGAAGCCGTTGACGCCGGTGATGAGGATGGGGCCGCTCAAAGATGCTGACGTGCTCATCCACCGATTGTAGCACGATTTCGCCCGGACCTTCACAGATCCACTGAACAATGTCATCCTGCAAAACAGAGTTGACCGCGTCACCCAATTTCTGATATACTGATACTCAGATCATCAGAAGGAGAGTGCGGTATGACATCACAAAGCTTCACGGTCCAAGTTGCCCAGCGCGGGCTGATTACACTGCCGCAAGCCGTACGCAAGGCGTACAATATCCAGCCGGGCCAGGAGCTGACGTTGGTGGATCTCGATGGGGTCTTCGTCCTCAGTTCGCGCGCCTCACAAATTGATCCCCTCGCGGACGCGCTCGCCCAGGAGTTGGCGGCAAGAGGCGAAGGCCTGGAGAGCATGTTGCAGGCGCTGCGCGAAGTGCGGGACGAAAGTGCCTGAGCCGCGCATCTTCCTTGATACCAGTGCGGTGTTCGCGGCCGTCTTCTCCCCCTGTAGGAGGGGCGCGCGAACTGCTCAGGCTGGGCGAGATGGGCGCGATTGCGTTGTGGGTCGGGCCGTCCGTGTTGGCAGAAGCCGACGCGGTGTTCTCACGAAAGGCGCCCGATCTCCTGCCGGCGTTGGCGGTGCTGCTGGACAGGGCAAATGTCTCGGTCGGCCCACGGCCCGGCGAGGATTTGCTGGCGCAGGTCGAGGCCATCATCTCTTACAGGCCGGACGTACGGGTCCTGGCCGAAGCGCTGGCAGCCAACGCCGATTTCTTCGTAACCCACGATCGAGCGCACTTCCTGGACAACCCGCGATTGAGCAGCCTGTCGTGTCAGGTCGGGACGCCGGGAGATGCACTGAGCTGGCTGCGGGGACGATTCAACCCGGTGGGGTGAGGCGCCCTTCTGGACATCTTTCCAATGAGAGGCTCGAATCAGGGAATGTGCTATGCTGCCTGTGGAGGTGATGGCATGGACTGGCAAGAGCGCATCATCATTGATCCGGACATCCTGATCGGGAAGCCGGTATCGCGGAACGCGGCTGGCAGTGGATTCTTCTCGATCTACTCGCCCAGGTTGGACGGAGGCGGAGATCTTGCGTACTCTGGCGCACGAAAACTTCCCCGCAGACGCCGCAGCGGTGCTGCGCGCCGCCGGCCATGTCCTGGGCTTGGACTCACGGATTTGCCAGCCATCTCGTGAAGATGTCCTTCGCCTGAAGTCTGGACGTTGAGATCCTGGCCGCATGACGCCCGCCGCCTGTATGATCCAATTCTTTCCCTGCGCCTTGCACTGTCATGTAGGTTAACCCTATTGCGCCCCAACATCAGGGCGTCAAATCACCTTCCACAGTCGCCAGACGACCCACCCGAATCACGCTCGCTGTCTTCAGGCCGCTCTCCGCAAAGTCGTCATCGGTCCTGTTGTACGATCTCATCGAACCCTGAAACGCAGTGCCGCAACTGCGAGAACACCATGCAAACCAGCCAGTCGTCGAAATCGCCCGGCAGTCTGCCCAACATGAGCACCGAGCGCCGCTTCCCCTCCTCGAGATCGGTTTGAGGAAACCGCAGCAAGACGAGCTGGCCTGCCCGCGTCACGAGAAATGAACCTTTACATCGGAGAGAGAGTAGCTCACACTCTCCTCATCTTCCATGCCCTGCATTGCCGAAGACAGGGACAGCAGCATCCAGGCCTTGATCTTTTGCCGACTAACCTCATCCTCAGTCCTGGCGAGCAAATACTCGGCGAAATGCAACACTTCGTCCTGCAACGGCGGCGGCAGCGCCGCAACGTACTTCTCAACCTTTTCGCTTACTTGCATCGCTCGATCCTCCGCACCCCGGCAGATACAACTTCCGGGTGATATTCTACAACATCTGGCCGAGGTTGGAAAGAGCGCGCCGCCTTCGGTCAACTTCCAATTGCAGACAGCGCGAACCCGCCAGGCCCACACGGCTGCACCGGGCGGGGATAGCCTTAATCACAGCGCACAGGCGTTCAGCGGATCACGGCGCTGTCCGCTGCACAGCGGAAGCCAAGGCCGTCGTAGTACGCGTCATTGACTGGTACGCCGGGTCGTGACCGCGGCGGTCTACCACGCGCAGGTCACCGTCATTGTCGTCCCAAACGCCCCCACGCAGCACCCGAGACTGCCCGTCGCCGGCCCGGGTGGATTGCTGCCCGGCGATACGGTGTAGTAATTCGCTGATACCAGTCGTTGACCCATTCCCACACATTGCCCGCCATGTCCAGCGCGCCGTAGGGACTGGCCCCGGCCGGGTAGCTGCCCACCGCGCTGGTGTCGCCCACGCAATAGGCCGGTGTAACGGTCATAGAAGTTCGCCAGCGTGCAGGTCGGCGTCGCATCGCCCCACGGATAGGCCCGTGTATCGCTCGCACCGCGTGCCGCCTTCTCCCACTCCGCCTCGGTCGGCAGCCGCTTGCCCGCCCACCGGCAGTAGGCGTCCGCCTGATACCAGTTCACGTAGATCACCGGGTAGTTGGCGTAGGTCGGGTTGCCGTAGTACGAAGACGGGTGGACGAGGAGTTGTAGCCGGGCGCCGTACACCCCCCAGCCGCCACGCACTGGGCATACTGCGCGTTGGTCACCTCGGTCCGGTCGATGCGATACGCGTCCAGATACACCGTGTGCAGCGGCAGCTCATCGGACGCACAACCATAGCCGCCGTTGTGCGCCGGGTCGCAGCCCATCTGGAACGTGCCGGCGGGGACGAGCACCATGTCGTGAGCGGCGGCGGTGCGGATTCCTTCAGCACCAGCGGCAGGAACAGCCGGTTGCCATTGTGGGGTGAAACGCCCGATCCTTCCTGCGCGTAAGCAGTCAGCAGAAGCCCGGTGTTGATGACGAGAACGACGAGGACGAAGATCAGCAAGCGGTGAAAGCGAGTACGACGCATGGCTTTCATCATTGACATCCTCCACGGGTTGAGCGAGACGCGGGGATCACTGAATCTGACACTTTATCCCCCCCCCGTTGTCAAGACCATGATCCCGCGCATGTTTCTCAGATTACGCCTGGATTCGATGTAATTCGCTCCCGACTGTCGTGATTACTTCAGAACAGAATCCGCTTGGCAGAAACGGCATCCGGAGTGTATACTCCGACGTAACAGCCACATACGCAGCCGGGGAGGCTGAAGATGGAAAACATAATTATTGATGAAGTGGTGGAGCAACTTTCTACCATGCCGATCAACTTGCAGAGACAGGTGCTGGACTTCGTGCACGCGCTGCGAGTACCTGCCGTGCGCGGTGTATCCGGCGAGAGCCTGATCCAATTTACATCATCCATTGCAGTAGATGATTTGAGTGTCATGCAAGCAGCTATCGAAGCGGATTGCGAGCAGATAGATATCAATGCCTGGTAGGTATTTACTTGACACCAACATCGTTATTGCGCTGTTTGCCGGTGATACCAGCGTACTGGATCAGCTACAGGCTGCCGAAGAAGTCTTTGTCCCCAGCATTGTATTGGGTGAACTCTATTATGGCGCACGGCGATCACAGCGTGTACAAGAGAATTTGATACGCCTTGAAACCTTCGCCGCCGCGAACTCGGTGCTTGATTGCGACCATGCTACGGCTCATGTCTATGGCGAAATCAAGGATGATTTGCGACAATCCGGACGCCCCATCCCGGAAAATGATATCTGGATCGCCGCGATTTCCTCACAGCACAATTTAACCTTGGTCACTCGCGACGCACACTCCGCCGCGCTGCAGAGCATCGTCACTGAGGCATGGTAGATGGCCTCGCCCGAACCCGTCTGGAAGCGCTACCTCACCGACTACAACGAGGGCCTCGGCCTCGTCTACGAGCGGTTCGTCCTCAACGATTTCCTGCTCAAGCTCAAGGGGCATTACGGCTTCTACTCCGTGCTGGAGGCGCCGCTGTACGGCATGGCCGGCGTCAGCGGGATCAACTGCGTGGCGCTGGCGCGCGTCAAGTCGCCGGTGACGCTGGCCGACGACGACGCGGAACGGCTCGCGGGGGTGAGACGCATCTGGGATGAGTTGGGGCTGCGGGCGACCTTCTCGCTGGTCCCCGATTGGGCGCGCCTGCCCTATCCCGACAACAGCTTCGATTTTGTCTGGAACTGGGCCGCGCTCTGGCGGATCTGCCCAACCGGAGGCGCTGCTGGCCGAGATGGTGCGCTGTCACGAACGATCTGGTCTTCGTGGCCGTGCCCAACCCGGTGCAGGTGGGCTACCTGATGCGCAAGTACATCGTCGAGCCGGAGTTCGTCAAAGAGGTGGATGAACGCTGGACCGACATCGGGCTGATCCGCCGCACGCTGGAGTCGCTGGGGCTGACGATCCTCGAACAGGGCGTGCTCGATGTGCCGCCCTGGCCCGACACGGTGATGCCCGCATCGGAATTGCTGGGACGGCTGGGCATCAAGAGCAAGAAGATGCAGGGCAAGTTCGAGGGCGAAGGGTGGACCTGGTCTACGATGGCTTACTACCTGGACCAGCAGCCCGATCTGTATCAACGCGTGATGAAGTACGCCTGGCTCGACCGGTCGCGGCTGCCCTGGCAGGTGAAGCAGGTGTGGGCGCATCACCGATGGGTGCTGGCCCGCAAACCGGTCAGCGGATTATCTCCACAGGGATGAAACATGCTTCGTCGGCGTTGAATGCCCGCCGATACGAAAAGTGCGTTCAAACGCGTCGCTGTCGGGCATTGAAATGCCCGCCTGATACAGAAGAAGTGCGTTCAAACGCACTGCGCCGGGCGTTGAGCTCGCCTCGGCAGGTTTTGGAGCTTTCACTTCATGACCGACTGAGCCATGATTCACCCTGACCGTCGCCTTCCCGCATGGCTGCTCGACCCGCGGCTGCATGTCCTGCTGATCTTCCTGGTCGCGACTTTTTTCCGTCTGTGGCAATTGAATGACTTCCCGCCGGGCCTGTTCGGCGACGAGGCGACCGACGGCCTCGACGCGCTGGACGTGCTGGCGGGGCGCGGGGCGATCTTCTTCCCGGCGAATTACGGCCGCGAGGGGCTGCACATGTGGATCGTCGCAGCCGCGTTCCGGTTGCTGGGGGTGACGCCGCTTGCATTGCGGCTGCCCTCGGTGATCGCGGGGATCATCACGGCGCTGGCGACCTACTGGCTGGGGCGCGAGCTGGCGCGTTACCATCTGCGCAAAGCGGTCGCCTCGCCCTGGCTTGTGACCCTGGCGCCGCTGGTCGCGCTCGCCGCCGCGCTCTATACGGCCACCTCTTTCTGGCACGTCCATTTCAGCCGGTTCGGGATTCGCGGCGTCTTCACGCCGATGTGCGCGGCGCTGGCGTTTGCGGCGCTCTGGCGCGCGCTCAACGCTGCGGAGGACGGGCGCGGCGGCTACGCCTGGGCGGCGATCAGCGGGCTATTCCTCGGCCTCAGCCTGCACTTCTACACGGCCAGCCGGTTCTATCCGATCTTCCTGCTCCTCTTCCTCATCGCTCAGGCGCTCATCGGGCGCGATGCAGCCTTACTCCGCCGTCACGGCAAGATTATTCGTCGTCGTCTTTGCCATCGCCGCGCTGGTGTTCCTGCCATTGGGCGCTTACTTCATACAAAATCCGGGCAGTTTCATGCAGCGCGCCTCCGAGGTGGCCGCGGTGGGCGGTGAAAACCCGCCGGCGCGGATGGCGCAAGCAGCGTGGGCCAACGTGCGCCAGTTCATCGTCCCGGGCCAGGGCGACACCGCGCAGTTTTATAATCTGCCGGGGCGCGCCGTATTCGACGCGCTGACCGCTGCGCTTGCCGTGCTTGGGCTGGCCGTGTTGCTGTGGCGCGTGCGCGATGCGGCGCCGCTTTTCCTGTTGACCTGGATCGCCGTGATGCTGGTTCCTTCCTTCCTGGCGACCGACCGCTTCCCGACGCTGCCGCGCGTGCTGGGGGTGATCCCGGCGATCTACTTCCTGCCCGCGGTCGGGCTGGGCATGGCCGCCGCGTGGCTATGGAAGACGAACGCAGCGAGCGTGGATCCCGGCGCTGCTGGCCGCTGTCGCCCTCACGTTGCATGCCGGGTTGACCTATCGCGACTACTTCGCGGTTTGGGGGCCTTCCCCGGCCACGTTTGAGGCGTTCGAGGGAGACATGACCGCGGCGTGGCAATGGCTGGAAACACACGAGCCGGCCGGCCACGTCTTCCTGTCTTCCGATATCTACCGGCATCCGACGTTCATGCTGCTGGGCGAGAAAGCCACCGTCGCCACGTACTTTACGCATCGCGATCCCAACCTGAGTTGGTTCGATGCGCGAGCCGGGTTGCCGCTGCCGCCGGATGGCGAACCGGCGACCTATCTGCTGGGCGGCAGCGCGCCGGCGGAAGGTGTGGCCGCCGCGTATCTGACGGCAAACGGGATTGCGCGTGACCGGATTGCCGCACCTGGAGGCGGCGTTGCGCTGGAAGTGATCGAACTGCCCGCGGCGCGGGAATCGCTTTCCGGCCCGGCGCAATTCGGCGCGCCGATCCCCATGACGGACATGCTGACGCTCGAAGGAGCCGATGTCACAACCGATATGGAGGGTGCGCCGGTCTTGCGTCTGCTGTGGCGAACGGGCGGCCCGGAGCCGGATAACTGGCGCGGCTACCGGCTGGAAATCGCTTCCGACAATGAGACAATCGCGGAAAGCAATCTCGACGCCTTTCGGCCCACCGAATGGATGCCGGGCGGGTCATTTGTCACGACCCATCCGCTCGATGCGGGCGCGCCGACCTCCGACCTGCGCCTCCGGCTTCTGCATGCCGACGGCGCGCCGGTTGCGTCGCCTGACGCCCCTGACGGTTGGCATACGCTTACCGGGTGATTCCAACGCCGCGGGAACCAAGCGCTTTCGCCGGACGTTTTGTGACCATGTGTCCGATATGGTACGATTGCTGAATGAGTGGCGTTTCATCCCCTTCAGGGACTCCGACCCGTTCGGGGATCAGGAGTTCCGGTCTCGCCCTGGTCATCTACGTCTTGCTCGCAGCGGCGCTGAGTTGGCCGGTGATTGCCGTGCTCAGCAGTCGCATCCCCGGCACGGCCACCTGGGCGTTCGATGAATCTACCTTTGCCTGGAACATCTGGTATTTCAAGCATGCCCTGCTCGACCTCGGGCAAAGTCCGCTGCACACCGGGCTGATCTGGTATCCCCTCGGCATTGACCTGATCCTCTACACCTATAACTTCCTGAACGCGATCCTCGGTCTGCCCCTCTTGCTGGCCTTCAATCTACCCCTGGCAAGCAACCTGACGCTGTTGTTCGCGACGACGTTGAGCGGATTCGGGACGTATCTGTTGGCGCTGGATCTGTTGTGCGCACTCGGAGCGCGCGCCGCGCCGGCGTAGGGCGGATGCGCCTCGCGGCGTTTGTGGCGGGCGTGATCTACGCCTTCGCATCCAACCGCGCGATCTACGCGGCGCTGGGCCATTACGACATGGTCACGACGCAGTGGCTGCCGTTCTACGCGCTCTACCTGTTCCGCACGCTGCGCCGCCCGACGCTGCGCAACGGCGCGCTGGCCGGGGCTCTTCTTCGCGCTGGCGGCGCTGGCCGAGATGATCTTCGCCTCGTTCCTGGGGCTGTTCAGCCTGATCGTCCTGATCGTCTCGTGGGGGCGTCTCGCCGATCGGAAGGGCGCGCTCAAAGCGCTGGGCGCGGCGGCGGTCATGGCCGTGCTGCTCTGGTCGCCGGTGCTCATCCCGGTCGTCCGCGAGTTCACGACGGGCGACTATGCGCTGACGGGCTGGGGCGAAAGCGTCAAGCTCAGCGCGGACCTGGTCGGGCTGGCGACGCCCACCGATCTCAACCCGCTCCTCAGCGAACACGCGGCCGACCTGACCCATTGGACGCAGGCGTTGCGACAGGTCGAAGAGGGCCGGGCGCGCTTCTCCGATATCAACACGGTGTTTCTGGGCTGGGTCACGCTGGCGCTGGCGGTGCTGGGCGCGTGGACGGCGCGCGGGCGCGCCCGCGCATGGACGTGGACGGCGTTGATCTTCGGCGTGCTGGCGTTGGGGCCGCTGTTGCAAATCAACGGGCGCTACCGGTTCAGCCTGGACGAGATGCTCCCGGAAGGCGTGACGCTCCCGTTGCCGTTCACCCTGCTGCACTATATCCCGGTGATCAATGCGAACCGCGCGCCGAACCGCAATAGCGTCATCCTGATGTTGGCGCTGGCGGCGTTGGCGGCCTACGGCGTATACTGGCTGCTTTCCCGCCTGAGAACCGACCCGAACCCATCGGACGCCGCGCCGACAACACGGCTCGCGCCCGTTCGCGATTCTGGTCGCCGGCGTGCTCGCGCTGGCCGTCATCCTGGAGCACCTGTCCGTGCCGTTGCCCACCACGGACGCCCGGATCCCCGAGATCTACGCGCAGATCGGGGCGGAACCGGGCGAGTTCGCGATCATGCAACTGCCCCTCGGCTGGCGCAACAGCTTCGGCGTGCTGGGCAGCGAGATGACGCTGCTCCAGTACTTCCAGACGGCGCACGGCAAGCCGATGCTGGGCGGCAATATCAGCCGCGCTCCGGCCTACAAGATGGACTACTTCGCGCGCATCCCGCTCTTCAAGGCGCTCACCGACCTGGAGATGTATCGCGACGTGTCGGCGGAGCTGGACGCGGCGGCGCGCGCGCAGGCGGCCGATCTCATGGCGCTGTATGACGTGCGCTATCTGATCACCAGCCCGCCCATTCCGGGCCGCTTCCCCTATCAGGACACCTATCAGCGCACCGAGGAATATGCGCTCGATGTGCTCCCGGTCGAGCAGCCGGCGTTCTGGGAAGGAGACGGGTATCGCGCGTATCGCATCCGGCAGCCCGAGATCGCCTTCCCGCTCCGCGTGGATGTGGGCATCCCCGGCGCGGAGCCCTACCTGGGCGGCGGCTGGGATGTGCGCACCGACGAGCAACCTTACAGCGCGACGGCGAACTGGGCCGTGGACACGACCGCCGATCTGTATTTGCCGCTTGCAGGGCCGAAAGACGCCACATTGCGCCTCGCCTTGCGCCGCTGACCTATGAGGGCGCGCCGGCGCAATCGGTGACGATCTCGGTGAACGGGACGCAAGTCCTGAAAGACCAGCCGCTTCAAGCGGGCTGGCAGACCGTCGAGGCGGCGATCCCCGCATCGGCGACGCGACGCGGCCCGAACCGCGTCCGCCTGGAATTCGCGCAGACGGCCGTCCCTCGCACAGTTTTCGCGGACCCTGCCAGCCGCGCCGTCATCGGCGAGACCGGGGTGACCAGCCCCGTGAACATCGAGGCCCACGCATTCGAAGAGGCGTTCATCAGCGTCACCGACGAGAGCGGAACGACGCATGACGCATCGGCGGGCCAGACCGGGTACAACGTGGCGGTGATCCACCCGAAGACGGGGCGAGTGCTGGACATGCAGGGCTTCGACACACAGGGCAACCCCGCCGGCGTTACTGCGCTGGCGGATTACCTGACGCGCATCCGGGAAGGAAATATCGTGGTTGCGGCGACCCGGGGCGACGCCGGAACGCTGGACCAGGCCGCCGTAGACGCGCTCCGGGGGATCGGGTCGGCGGCCGCGAACGCCGACGCGCCGGCGGGCATGGCGCACGCCGTTATCGGGGTCAAGGGCGCGACGCCGGGCGCGGCCGCCGAACAGATTGCGCCCGGCGACGCCTATCTGCGCGTGGGCGGCGACTTCCGCACCCTGGCGGCCGCGCTGGATTGGGTCGAGATCGGGCCATGACGGCGAGCATCGCGCCCGCGACCTCCCGCGCGACGACTGCTCCACCTGTTGTGTTGCCGCGACTCGGCGTCGCCGACTTCGTGATCGCGGGAATCACCGGGGTTGCGGCGTTCCTGATCTATTTCAACACGCTTGCGCCGGGGCTGCTGGTCGGCGATTCCGGCGAGTTCCAGTTTGCGGCCTGGCTCGGCGGCTTTGCGCACCCCACCGGCTACCCGCTCTATCTGCTGCTCGGTTACCTCTGGGCGCATCTCATACGCGCCGGCGAACCCGCCTGGCGCATGAATCTATTTTCGGCGGTCTGGGGCGGCGCGGCGATCGGGTTGGTGTACTTGCTGACCTTGCAGACCATCCGCGTTGCGGCCAACCCGCCGGGACTGGCCGTCTGGATCCAACGCATCGCCGCGCTGTTCGCCGCCATGCTCCTCGCCGTGTCGCCAACCTTCTGGTCACAGGCGGTCATCACCGAAGTTTACACGATGCACGCCGCGCTCGTTGCCGCCATCTTCCTGGGGTTGATCAGTTGGAAGGCGCGCGGGGCGAGTTCGGAGGCGTATCGCATCCTCTACGTCACGGCCTTTCTCTATGGCCTGGGCCTGGCGCATCACCGCAGCACACTGCTGCTGGCGCCGGCCATCATCGTCTTCCTGTGGCAGAGCCGTTCATGGTCAGGCAGTTGGCGGCAACGGCTCGGCGGGCTGGCGCTCGGCCTGTTGTTGGTCGCGCTGCCGCTGTTGCTCTACGCGTTGATTCCGCTGCGCGGTCCGCAGATGCCCTATGCCGATGTCATCATCGCGCCGAATCAGATCATCCAGCTCTATCGCCCGACGGTCGGTTGGTTCGTGCAACACATCACCGGCTCAGGGTTCGGCTCCGCATTTCATACGCCGACGCAGCCGCTCGACCGAATCATACAGAGTCTGACGTGGCTGGTCGAGGAAATGTCGTGGCCCGGCATTTTGCTCGGCGTGATCGGCGCAGTCTGGCTGTTCTTCCGTTCGCGCGCCTTGTTAACGCTGACCGGGCTGGCTCTCCTGACGCTTTTCGGCTTCAACCTCCTCTATAGCATCGGCGACATCCGGGTGTTCTACATCCCGGTCTACCTGATCTGGGCCCTATGGGCCGGGCTGGGTGTGTCCGCGTTTGCGTGGCTTCTCCTGAGTCGCGGGGCCGATGAGCCGCTGCGACATGGGCTGGCAGCGCTGCTCTGCGGCTCGCTGCTGGCGCTGCCGGTTCTGCTCTATTCGCAACGGCTTCCGCAGCTCGATCAGAGCCGGAACGATCATGCAGCCCAGTTCTGGCGCGATACCCTGGCCAAACCGATTCCTCAGGGGGCTATCCTCATCAGCAACGACCGCGATGAGATGACGCCTCTTCTGGTACTTGCAGTACGTCAAAAACCAGCGCCCCGACCTCACCGGGCTTTTCCCCCTGATTGACACCGGCCCCGAATGGGCCAACGTGGGGCAAGTCATTGACTCGGCGCGGCGCAGCGGACGCCCCGTGTTCCTCATCAAGCCGATGGACGGGCTGGATATCAAATATCGGACGGAAGACGCCGATTCGCTGGTTGAGATCATCGGCCCGGCTGTCACTCGCCCCCCGGAGAAGGCGCAAGCCATTAGCTACGATGATACCGTGCGCCTGACAGGCTATGATATCCAACCCACCCTGGCCGGCCCCGGTCTGCCGATGGATGTGACCCTGTATTGGCAACCCCAGCGGCGCATCCGGCCCGACCTCACGACCTTCGTTCACCTGGTTAATGCCGACGGCGAGGTCGTCGGCCAGAGCGATCATCGTCCCGGCGGGGATTACTACCCGACCAGCCTGTGGCAGCCCGGCGAGCTATTGAAAGACGTGCATTCGCTGACCCTGGCGGACGACCTGGGACCGGCCCCCTATGCCATCGAGGTGGGCCTCTACACGCTAAACCCGGAGTTGACGCATCTGGGCCAACCGCAGATCGTCGGTTACACGGGCGCCGCGCGCGCGTCGGATACACTCCCGGATGACCTGGCTCCCAACCAGGGCTTCACGCTGTCCGATGAGGTCGCGCTGCTGGGGCATCGGATGCAACAGGATGGCGGCGCCCTCGATGTGCAACTCTTCTGGCAGGCGCTGCGAATGCCCGACCACGACTATACCGTGTTCCTGCACATCCTGGATGAGACGGGCAACATCATCGCGCAGCAAGACCGCCAGCCCACAGGCGGTGAGACGCCCACCGGGAGTTGGCCGCCGGGACTCGTCGTCTCCGACGAAGTGACGATCCGCCTGCCCGACAATCTGCAGCCGGGCGCCTACCGGATCGTGGCCGGCATGTACGATGCGGCGAGCGGGGCGCGCTTACCGGTGTTCGATAGCGAGGGGCGTCCCGCGGGCGACTTCATCCCGCTGGAGACGTTCCGTTGGCCGCCCGAATCGTGACGCGCCGAGTCTGTTGAAGGCTTTGGCCGCCCTCTCCGGCGGTGGTATACTCGCAGCAAGACATCAACCCCACGTCGCGGCGCGCCCCTTGATCGCGGGCGCGCCGCGATTTCGAGGGACGCCCTGAGAGGCGCAAGGAGGTTATCACGCAATGAAATACGTTGTCTGTGTCAAGCTGACCCCCGATACGGAAGAACTGGGGGACGTGCGCGCCGAAGATATTGCCGGGACGGATCTCGGCGTCACGATGGCGCTCAATCCGTGGGATGAATTCGCCGTCGAAGAAGCGCTGACGCTCCAGGAGGAACACGGCGGAGAGACAGTCGCCATCACCCTCGGCTCCGACGAATCGGTCGAAGCCCTCAGACGCGCCGTCGCGATGGGCATCGAGGAGACGATGTTACTCTCCGACCCGGCCTTTGACGGCAGCGATGCGTGGGGAGTGGCCTACGCCCTCGCCAGAGCCATCGAGAGCCTGGGTGAGTATCACCTGATCCTGACGGGCCGGCAATCCGTTGACGGGAACAGCGGGCTTGTGCCGGCGGGGCTGGCGGCGAAGCTGGGCATTCCGTTCATCTCTCAGGTTGCGAAGGTGCTCGAACTCTCCGAGAGCAGCGTGACCGTCCTGCGCGCGCTGGAAGACGGCATCCAAACGGTGCGCGTGCCGTTGCCGGCGGTGCTGGCCGTCAGCAAGGAGATCAATGAGCCGCGTTATCCCAATTTCATGGGCATCCGCAAAGCATCGCGCGCGCAATACCCGGCGACCGCCGCCGCCGATGTGCCGGGTCTCGACACGGCGAAGGTGGGCGCGGCGAGCGCCCTGCTCGATTGGACCGATGTTCGCAAACCGCCCGCCCGCGTGACCACATGCGAGATCATCTCGGGCGCAACCGCCGCCGAACAGGCCGCCGAACTGGTCGAGCGACTGATCGCGGATAAGGTCATTTAGGAGAGACGCATCCCCATGAGCATTCTTGTCTACATAGATCATACCGGGGGCCGGGCGCGGCCCGTGTCGCTGGAGTTGGTGGGTCAGGGGCGCGCCCTGGCCGATGCGTTGAGCCTGCCGTTGGTGGCGCTGGTCATCGGCGACGCATCGGGCGCCGCCGCCGCGGAAGCGATCGCCCACGGGGCCGATCGGGTAGTGACGGCGCCCGGCGCGGAATTCACGACGTTTCGCGCGCAGGCGTATGCGGAGGCGCTGCAGGCGGCGATTGGCGCGACAGAGGCGCGTATCGTCCTGGTTCCGGCGGTGGCGGGAGCGCGTGACGCAGCCGCCCTCGCCGCGTGCGCGCTGGGCATCGGCCTGGCCGCCGATTGCACGAATCTATCGCTGGATGATGCGGGCAGCCTGCTGGCCGAACGCCCCATCTACTCCGGCAATATCATCACGACGGTGACGTTCCGGTCGCGCCCGCAAATGGCGACCGTGCGCCCGCGCAGCTTTGCGCTGCCCCAACGAGACCCCGCGCGCACCGGCGAAATTGCCGATCTGGAAGTCAATCTCTCGCCGCTGGCCGACCGCGAGGAAATCCTTGCGTTCGAAGCCGCGCAGACCGGAGAGGTCAGCGTGGATAATGCTTCGATTGTCATCGCCGGAGGGCGCGGCGTCAAAGGGCCGGAAGGATTCGCCCCGCTCTATGAACTGGCGCAGGTCCTCGGCGGAGCCGTGGGCGCCTCGCGCGCAGCCGTGGACGCGGGGTGGATCCCCTACCCCCATCAGGTGGGCCAGACGGGCAAGACGGTGCGCCCCGACCTCTATATCGCTTTCGGCATCTCCGGGGCGATCCAGCATCTCGCGGGTATGACCAATGCACGCACGATTGTCGTCATCAACAAGGACAAAGACGCGCCGATCTTCAAAGTCGCGCAATATGGCATCATCGGGGATCTGTTCGAGGTGGCGCCCGCGTTGACGGAGGCCTTCCGAAAGCGGCTGGGCCGCTGAAAAACGCCGTTTTCATGCTTGTTGCATTGCGTTGACAAGCACAACGCCGTAAGCTATAATCAATGTGGCGTTTAAACCGGCAATTCGAGGCGCAGAAGCATGGTCTTCGTGCGCCCCTATAGAGTATGCTTTCATCCGGTGTGGTTTGCTAGCTCGTCTGCCCAATCTTGAGTCGGATGAAGGTAGTTCCACTGGCTGTCCCATAAAATCGTATCACCGGGCAATGTCGGGCCGGTTGTGCATCTACAGATGTAGAATGTAACCCGGCTGCTGCGCCATGTGATCGGTGAGACAGTCGGGTTGTTGTTTGGCCTTGCGGCTGACGCCGTGAGAGACGCAATTCTTATCGTTCGGAGGTTCTTTTCCCATGACCAGCAATTTGCCCACCAACAAACCCCCCGCCGAAGTCCATCCGATGCAAGCTCTGCTCGAGCAGGGAGGGTATGACCTGCCTCAGCGCGGCGACATTCGTGAAGGGACCGTCATCGCGGTTAATCCGCAAGAGATCATCATTGATCTGGGACTCAAACGTGAAGGCATTGTGCCCGCCAACGACTTGAGCCGGCTCGATCCAGAGATGATTGCGGAAATTCAGGAGGGCGCCGTCTTGCCGGTTTACATCCTCCAGCCGTCGGATCGGGATGGGAACCTCATCGTCTCGCTCTCACGCGCCCTTCAGGAGAAGGACTGGCTCGTCGCTCAACAGATGCTGGACAGCAGCGAGATTCTTGAGGCGATGGTGAGCGGCCACAATGCCGGCGGCCTGGAAGTTGATTTCGGTAAGCTGCGTGGCTTCGTACCCGCGTCGCACATTTCAACTTTGCCGCGTAACGCCGGCGAAGAAGAACGGCGCGAACTGCTGGCAGCTTATGTCGGCCAGACGATCCCCGTCAAGGTTGTCGAGGTGGATCGCCGCCGCCGCCGCCTGATCATGTCCGAACGCGCGGCGCATCGGCGCTGGCAGCGAGAGCACCGCAAGCAATTGCTGGATGAGATCGAAGTCGGCGAAGTTCGAACGGGCACCGTCCGCAGCCTGGCAAACTTCGGCGCGTTCGTTGACCTGGGCGGGGCTGACGGCCTGATCCACATCTCGGAACTGGCCTGGTTCCCCGTCAATCACCCCGGCGATGTTGTCAAAGTCGGCGACAAGGTCGAGGTCAAAGTCCTGCGCGTGGACAAGGCCAAAGAACGCGTCGGGCTGAGCCTGAAGCGCGTCCAGCCGGATCCGTGGAGCCACGTCGAAGAAGACTACAAGACGAACGAACTGGTCGAAGCCGTTGTGACCCGCGTCACCGACTTCGGTGCGTTCGTGCGCCTGCGCAGCGGCGTCGAGGGGCTTACTGCATGTGACCGAGATGGCCGACATTCGCCCCGATCATCCGCAGAGCCTTGTCAACCCCGGCGATCTGCTCTTGCTCCGTGTGATCCGCGTGGAAGCGCAGCGACGGCGCATCGGGTTGAGCCTGCGACAGGTCTCGGAATCCGAGTGGGCCGCCTGGGCAGCCAGCTATCGCGACAAAGCGGCGCAAGAGGCCGAAGCCGAAGCTGAAGAGGTTGTGGCGGAAGCCGAAGCCATCGAAGCGGAAGCCGTTGTGGAAGCCGCAGAGGTTGTCGCCGAAGCCGAAGCCATCGAAGATGAAGCCATTGCCGAAGCCGCGGAGATCGTGGCTGAAGCTGAAGCGATCGAAGAGGCCGCGTTTGCGGAAGCCGCAGAAGTTGTGGCCGCCGCAAAAGCCATTGAAGAAGCTGCGCTCGCGGAAGCCGCAGAGGTCGTAGCCGCTGCAAAAGCTATGGAAGAGGCCGCACTCGCGGAAGCGGCAGAGGTTGTCGCTGAAGCCGAGCTCGTCGAAGCAGGCGCCCTCCTCGAAGCCGCCGACGTTGTGAAAGAAGCCGAGGCCATCGAAGAGGCCGCCCTCGAGGAAGCGGCAGAGGTGGTCGCCGAAGCCGAGCTCATCGAAGCGGGCGCCCTCCTCGAGGCCGCCGACGTTGTGAAAGAAGCCGAAGCCATCGAAGAGGCCGCACTCGAGGAAGCCGCAGAGGTGGTCGCCGAAGCCGAACTCGTCGAAGCGGAGGCCATCCTGGAAGCCGTTGAGGTCGAAGCCGAGGCGGAAGAAGTTGAAGAGGCCGCGCTCGCGGAAGCTGAAGAAGTTGTGGCCGAACTGGTTGAAACGGAAGACGCGGTAGACGACGAGAAAGCATAACCCCGGCGCGGTCGAGGTTGACATGACAGCACACGATGACGTGCAAGCAGAAATGCATGCCCGGTTACTCGCCGAGCGTGAAGAGGTAGTCAGCGAGCTTGAATCGCTCAATGCTCGCCTCGAAACCAAGGCGGATTACGAGTTGGGCGAGGGCGACCCCATGATCTATCAGTGGGAACTCAACCTGGCCCTGCGTGAACGCGCCGAGCAACATCTCGCCGAGATTGACCAGGCGCTGGAGCAATTCGACGCGGGCAGTTACGGGAAATGTGAAAGCTGCGGCAAGCAGATTGATCCCGAGCGACTTGCCGCGCTGCCGCACACAACCGTATGCAGCGAATGCGCCCAACGCCGGCGTTGATCTGACGAGGCCCGCCATTAACTCTGGACGCCCGGCACGCGCCGGGCGTTTGTCTTATCACCGATGATACGGGGAGACGATGGTTCAGAACCCCGACGGTCAGACCGTCATCCTGACCCATGAACACAGCGATTTCGATGCCCTGGCCAGCCTGCTGGGGGCGGCCAGGCTGTATCCCCCTGCGCTCCCCGTGTTGCCGCGCCAGATGAATCACAATCTTGAGTCGTTCCTGGCCATCTATCGGGATGTGCTGCCCTTTGCCCGGCTGGAGGATCTGCCGAAGAAACGCATTGACCATGCGATCCTGGTGGACACGCAATCTGCGCAACCGCTGCGCGGGATGCACGCCAACACCTCGTGGCAGATCATTGACCACCACCCGCTGATGCGAGAGCTTGCCCCCGGCTGGACCTTCTCGGGCGAGGAGATCGGCGCAACGACGACCCTGCTGGTCGAGCAACTGGCCGCACAAGGGCGCGCCCTCACCCCGATCGAGGCCACGCTGCTGACGCTGGGCATCTACGAGGACACGGGTTCTCTCGCTTACGAAACCACCACGCCCCGTGACGTGCGCGCCGCCGCGTGGCTGCTCGAACAGGGCGCGAGCCTGCGCGAGGTAGACCGGTTTCTGCACCACCCCCTGACCGCTGAACTGCGCCACCTCTATCAGCAACTGGCCGATAGCAGCCAGGCGTACCAGTTCCACGGTCATTCGGTGATCATCGCGTCCGCGCGCGTGGCGGATACCGTGGAGGAAATCTCGAGCCTGGCGCACAAGCTCAAAGACTTGTACGAGCCCGATGGGCTGTTCATGCTGGTGGACATGGGCGACCGCATTCAGATGGTCGCGCGCAGCACAGATGACGCGATTGATGTCGGCAAGATCGCCTCGGCGCTGGGCGGCGGGGGACACAGCCGCGCGGCGGCCGCGCTCATCCGCAACAGCGACCTGGCCGCGGCGTATGAGCAACTGGTCTACCTGTTGCAAAGCCATATCCGCCCGACCGTAACCGTGGGGCAGATCATGTCTTACGGCCTGCCGCAGACGCTGTCGCCCGATGACACGATCGGCGAGGCCGCCGAACGTATGCGCCGGTATGGCTTCGAGGGCTTCCCCGTCATCCAGTCCGGGCGCATCGTGGGTATGCTCACACGCCGAGAGATTGACCGGGCGATTCATCACGGACTGGCGAATCATCCGGTGGGCCGCTATATGCGGGCGGGCGAGGTATCGGTGACGCCGGAAGATTCGGTCGCCACGCTGCGCCAGATTATGACCAGAGCAAGATTGGGGACAGGTCCCCGTCGTGAACGCGAGCACCGGTGATCTGGTGGGCATCGTCACGCGCACCGACCTGATCAAGCAATGGTCGGCCGTGGGGCCTGCGCTCACCCAGAGCCTCGATGAAATGATGGCCCAAAATGTGCCGGAGAAACTCCTGGACTTGTTGCGCCAGGCGGGCTCGCTGGCCGCAGAGAAGGGATACTCGCTCTATGCGGTAGGCGGCTTTGCTCGCGACCTGTTGCTTGAACGACCTACGTTCGACGTTGACCTCGTGGTCGAGGGCGACGCCATCGGTCTGGCGCAGGAATTGGCGCACACGCTGGGCGGTCGCGTTCGCAGTCATCGTCGCTTCGGCACGGCCAAGTGGATCTTGCCCGAAGCGTGGCGCAACAACGCGACCGCGCCCGAAACGTTGGATTTCGTCACGGCCCGGACGGAGTTCTATGAGCGCCCCACGGCGCTGCCCACCATCGAACGGAGCAGCATCAAGCAAGACCTGCACCGCCGAGACTTCACGATCAATACCCTGGCGGTGCGTCTGAACCCCGACCGCTGGGGCGAGTTGCTCGATTTCTACGGGGGCCGGCAAGACCTCGAAGACGGCGTGATCCGCGTCTTGCACAGCCTGAGCTTTGTGGAAGACCCGACCCGCATCTTGCGCGCCGCGCGTTTCGAGCAGCGCTTCCATTTCGCCATCGAGCCGCGCACGGAGCAACTCATCAGCGACGCGGTCGGGCTGTTGGAACGGGTCAGCGCCGAGCGGGTGCGCCATGAGTTGGAACTCATCATGGCAGAGGCTGAACCGGAGCGCGTCATCTGCCGGCTGGCCGAAATGGGCATCCTGATCACGCTGCATCCTGACCTCGACGTGTGACTCCTGGCTCATGAAAACGGCGCCGGAGTTACGCGTTCAACTGGCGGCTGCACGCAACCCGAACAGCGAATCGCCGCCGGCCATGGAAATCGCCCCGGACGCCGCGCCGCGCCTGCACATGGCGTTGATGACGTATCGCCTACCCGCGCCGGCCCTGCGCGAGTTCATCGAACGTTTTCACATCCGCAAAGAATATCGCGATCTCATGTTCGAGGTTCACAGGTTAATGGGCTGCGTAGCGACGCTCGCCGCGAACGACGTGCGCCCCAGCGAGATCGTGCATTGTCTGGATGAATCAAGCGAAGAAGCGCGCCTGCTCTTGCGCGCGGCCACCGATTCGTGGCTCGTACGGCAGCGCCTCGACCAATATCAGCGCCGCCTTCAACACATCCGTCCGATGCTCACCGGTGAAGATCTCCGGCGGATGGGCATCCCGCCGGGTCGTATCTATCAGCATATCCTCGAAAGCCTGCGCACCGCGTATCTGGATGGCGAGATCGCGACACGCGCCGAAGAAGAGGCGCGCATCGCTGCGCTGTTGGCGGCCGGGAGCAGCGAGACCACGCACAAACCAACCGACGCTGCGACTCCGCATGACGGATAGGCGCCGGAATTTGCATGGCAGATTGGCCGTGCAACCTTCCGCTATGCTATACTGATCTTGCGCAGCCAGGCGCCCAACTCAAGCGACCATTCCATTTCACCGCGAGTCACGATCAAGGAGCTTATCGTATGGGTTATCGAACGCTCTCGCTCGACCTGGTGTTGCGAGCGCTCTTCCTTGATGATTGGGCCTTCGATCAGATGCGCGATGACGACAATCCCTTCGTCGAAGGGCTGTTCCTCATCGTCATCATCGCCTTCCTCACGGCTCTGCTGGCGCTCGCCGGGCAAATGCTGGCATGGCTGAGCGCGCCGCCGCCCGATCAGATCAAGCCGATCATCCTCGATATGTTGCAACACATGTCATGGTGGGGTCCGATGTCGGCCAACCCGGAAGCGCTGACCAGCTTTCAACGCACCTGGGACCTGGCGTGGCAAGCCTTGCCTCCGCTCTTCGGCGCACCCGATCCGGGCGGAGCGGCGCTGAACATCCTGGCCTGGCCGATTATGGGGATCGTCATCTGGCTGGTCTACGGCGTGCTGGCGCATCTCTTTGCACGCCTCTTCCACGGCGCAGGGACGTTGAGCCAGACATTGGGCACGACGGCCCTGGCCTTCACCCCGTGGATGTTCCAGGGGCTGCGGGTGATCCCGTTCGTCACCCTCGCCGGTTTCATCGGCGTCTGGCAACTCATCCTCCGCTATAAGGCGCTCCGCAGCACGCACCAACTGGGTTGGGCGCAAGCCATGTGGGCCACGGTGCTGCCCCTGGTTACGCTGCTGATCCTGGCAGTGCTGCTGGGCGGGTTTGCCGCCGCGCTGCTTGCGCTGCTCATCGGGGCGAGGTGACGCATGAAAGAATGGATCAAAATCCTGCTGGGTGCTGCGTTGTTCAAAACGGAAGCCTATGAGTGGGTGGCCCACCGGCGAGACGCGTTCTATCTCGGGTTCATCACCATCATCGCGATCGCGTTGATCAGTGGGCTACCGGTGTTCATCGGCGATCTGGTCGCGGCCGCACGGCCTGCCCCCGATATAAACGTCAGCGCGGCGATGGCGGAAGTTCAACGCAGCCTCGACGCCTTCGGCCCCATGATGGGCGCGATGTCGCCGGAAGCGCAGAAGATGATCCTGGATCAAGTCGAACAGGGCCTGGAGCTTGGCGTGACCGCCGCCCGCCAGATCGCCGCGCTGCCGACGCCTCTGCCTGCGCCCATCGGCGGGATATTCGAGGCGGTGGGCAGCTACGTCTCCCTCCCCTTCACCGACACGGGCATCCCGCTCTCGCGCGTGGCGCTCAGCGCGTGGCTGGGCTACGGCATCTGGGTGATGCTGTTCGCCAGGCTGATGGGCGGGCGCGCGGGATTGGTCGGCTTTTTCGGGACGACGGCGCTCTATGCCGGGCCGTTCCTCCTGACCTTCTTCCGTTTCATCCCGGTGCTGGGGCCGCTGCTGGCAATTATCGCGTTCATCTGGGGGATACTGATCTACGTTAAGTCCACCACGATCAGCCACGGCTTCGGCTATGGCAAGGGCATCCTTGCGACGGCGCTGCCCCTCCTGATCGGCCTGCTGCTCATCATGCTCTTTGCGGGCGGCGTCGGCGCGCTGACCGTCTTTGCCTCCATGGGAAACTAAATCTCTATGGCCGAGTTCCTCAAACTACGCACGGCGGAAGAAGCCTGGGAAGTCTTCCTGGCCGCGTTCTCTCCAGAAGCCACCCGTGAGAATATCCCCGTCATCACGGCGCTGGATCGCGTTCTGGCCGCCGAGATTCGCTCGCCCCAGGGCCTGCCGACTTTCGTTCGCAGCACGGTAGACGGGTACGCGGTGATCGCAGCCGACACCTACGGCGCGTCTCAGGGATTGCCGGCCTATCTGGATGTTGTGGCGGAAGTGCCGATGGGCGACAGCGTGGACTTCGTGCTGGGTCAGGGGCAAGCCGCGCTCGGTGCATACCGGCGGCATGGTGCCCGCGGGCGCCGACGCGGTGGTGATGCTGGAAAACACCGGACGCACCGAGACCGCCCTGATGGGGTCTGCGCCGCTACAGGCAGATTTTCGCGCCCACGGGATCGAGGTCTACCGGCCCGCCGCGGTAGGCGAGGCCTGCATCCAGCCGGGCGAAGATATTCACGAGGGCGATCTTGTGCTGAGCGCCGGGCATACATTGCGCCCGCAGGACATCGGGGGATTGCTCGCGCTGGGCATCACCGAGATTGCGGTTGCCAGACAGCCGCGCGTCGGGATCGTCAGCCAGGGCGATGAAGTCGTCGCTCCAGACGTCGAGCCGGGGCCGGGTCAGGTGCGCGACATCAACAGCTACACGCTGGCGGCGATGGTGCAGCGCGCCGGCGGCATCCCCTTGAACTATCCCATCGCGCCGGATCGCCAGGAGGCCCTCGATGCGATGGTGCGCCAGGCATATGACGAATCAGACCTCGTCGTCATTACGGCGGGCAGCTCGGTGAGTTATCGCGACCTCACGGCGAACAGCATCAACAAGCTGGGCAAGCCGGGCGTGCTGGTGCATGGCGTCTCGATTCGACCGGGCAAACCCACAATCCTCGCCGTTTGCGACGGCAAGCCGGTCTTCGGGCTGCCGGGAAACCCGGTGTCGTGCATCAACATCTTCCGACACTTCGTCGAGCCGACGTTGCGCATGATGCTGGGCGCGCAGACGATCCCGGCCCAGACCGTGCAGGCGCGGCTGGAACATAACATCCCTGGGGGCAGCGGGCGAACAGACTACGTGCGGGTACGCGTGGAAGAGCAGGGGGGCGAGTTGCGCGCCGTTCCGGTGTTCGGGAAGTCGAATCTCATCTTCACGCTGGTGCGGTCTGAACGGTATCGTCGAGATCCCATTGAACAGCAACGGCATCCCCGCCGGTTCCCTGGTCACGGTGACCCTGGATCGCTGACCGCATTACGTGACGAATCCAGCGCAAAGGCGCCCACGGAGTGCAGGTCTGCGAACGCGTCGACCTCACCAGGGATTCAGGACAAGAAAAACGGGTGCAAGCACACAGCTCGCACCCGGCAAAGCCTGATGAGATTTTCTGACCGGAACAACCCCGAACGGAACTCGAAGAAACGAACAATTACCGACGACTGAACGACAACTCAGAGAACGTTGTCTAGTAGTCGCCCTTGTTCTTGCGATGGTGCGCAATGGTGCGCTGAATCACATCTTCTTCTTCTTCGTAATCCCAGGTGTTGACTTTCTTGTTTCGCTTTTCGCGTCGACGATCGCTGCTCTTGCCGGCTTCCTGGAAAGCAAGCTCGAAAGGCGTGACAAACGCCTCATCTTGCAACCAGTCATCTCCGACAGGCCCAGCCTGATCCATCACCGAAGGCTTCGGCGCGTCGGGTTCAGGCGGCAACAGATCTTTGATGCTGAGATCAACCCGGCCACGCCGGCGATCAACCCCAACGACTTTGACCTGTAGCTCGTCCCCGACTTTGACGACGTCCTCGGGTTTCTCGACAAAGCCGCGACCCATTTCTTTGACATGTAACATGCCGTCGCGGCCAACACCGAGATCTACGAAAGCGCCATAGCGTTCCAGCCGGGTGACTCGGCCCGTCACCAAATCGCCTTCTTCGAGATCGCGCAGGGTTTTTGTGCCCGGCTCGATCATGCTAAGGCTGATCCGGTTCTTTTCGCGGTCGAGTTCTTTGACCCAGACTTTGACGTTCGCGCCTTCCTGGACGACGTCGGATGCCCGGGCAACACGCGTCGGAGACATCTCCGAAACGTGCACCAGACCATCACGGCCAACGCCAATGTCAACGAACGCGCCAAAGTCGGTCACCCGCTTGACAACGCCATCTACTTCTTGACCAACGGTGAGGGTTTTGACCACCTTGCGAGGTGGAATGTTGAGGGTACCTGGTTCCTGACCCACGATATCGTTGCTCCTCCAGACTTCACTACTGGCTCATTGCGAGCCGAGATAAGATTATACTAGCGATTGCCGGTGTGTCAAAATACAGACTCGCCCTCGGCAGAACCTGAGTCGTTTGCCCTTCGCGCCGGGCGCGTCTATAATGCCCTCAGATGTCTACGTGACCCTGGAGCGTGTCGTGACCCAACAAGAAGCGTTGGATCTCATTCGAAAACTGTTGAAAGCCAAAGATCAGGACGAGTTGATGCAGTTGGTCAGCCTCTATCTGCCCACGGTAGATGCGACTTTCTTTCAGACCGCCGAGCTTGCCGCACAACAGCTCGAGCGAGAGAATAAACCGGCCATCGCAGCCTCGCTGCGCAGTCTGACTGACCACATGTTACGCATGAAGACGCTGATATAAAATGAGCGAACAAATCAAACTCTTGCTTTCCTTCGATATCCGGACGGGGCGTGAGAACGCTTACCGGCGGTTCATCCTGGAAGAGTTCTTGCCGCAGGCGCAGGCTATGGGGCTGGTCGCAACGGATGCCTGGCATACAGCTTACGGCGACTATCCCGCCCGCTTGATCGGATTCGTCGCCGACGATCTTGATGTTGTGAAGACGGTACGATCATCCGACGAGTGGCAGGCCATGATCAAGAAACTGGAAGGTTATACGGGGAATCTCACCGAACGGGTGATCCCGTTGCGCGGCAGTTTCCAGTGGTGAGGCGCATCTCCGTAACCTGGCCCCCCGTGTGCGCCGCGCCTCATCAGGATAGGCAACCCGTAGCGCGCGCCGCAGCCCAGATCCGATCGAACATTACCATCCGTCAATCGGCCCGTCTGCGTGTTCTGCCGGCTGGGATGATATGACGCAATCAGCCAGAGTCGCCCGCCTTCGGCGGGTGTTTTCGTGCTCTCCCCGACAGACCGGCGGGGGCGAATCTCGCACACCGCGCCGTGGGCAAAGATCGCCCGCCCCTCTACCGGCTCGAAGAGCCGCAGCACAGCGTCGAACGCGATCCGGCCCAGCGCAACGATCACCCGCAATTCCTCGAGCAAGACAACCTCGCGCGCCAGGAACGGCAGACATGCGGTGATCTCTTCGGGCCGCGGCTTGTTGTCGGGCGGAGCGCAGCGGCACACGGCGGTGATGTACGCGTCGGTCAGGATCATGCCGTCCTCTCTGGCGCGCGACGTCGCCTGGCTCGCGAACCCTGCCCGATGCAGCGCGCCGTAGAGAAAATCACCCGACCCGTCGCCGGTGAAAACCCGTCCCGTGCGATTTGCGCCGTGCGCGCCGGGGGCCAGCCCAACGATCAACAGGCGCGCCGCAGGATCGCCGAAACCGGGCACCGGCCGGCCCCAGTAGGTCTCGTCGCGATAGGCGCGGCGCTTGACCGCGGCCACCTGCGCACACCAATCGCGCAGGCGTGGGCAGCGCTCGCAAGCGGTGATCTCCGCCGCCAGTTGCGCGAATGCCAACTCAGCCGTCACGATATCTCGCTCGCCGGATACGGGGGCAGCGTGGTCAGGCGCGTATCCTCTTCAGGGCCGCCCACTGTGAAATGGTAGAGACTCTGATACGCTGCATCGCGCAGCCCGAACAGCGCGTGAACCGGATCGTCGAAGAAACACCCGATGCCCGTGCCGCGTATGCCTGCGGCTTCGGCCTCGAGGTAGAGCGCCTGCCCCACCATGCCGCACTCCCAGTAGAGCCGCGGATAGAACCATGCGCCATACTCGTGCAAAGGCCCCTCGAACTCGGTCAACATCGCCACACTGAAGCAGCCATCTGCCGCGATGTCTTGTCCGCATGATAACTGACGCGCCGCCGCGCGGGCGTCGCCTTCACGCAACAAATAGAGCGGCGACGCCGCGGGGCATCCCGGCGGCATTGCCCAAGCGGCATCGGCTCGCAGCGCGCCCTGCAAATGCGTCAACTGCCGCCGGTCGCGGACAAGCATGTACAACCCCGGGCTGAGGTCGTTGACACGGTGAACGAACAGGCCCAGATGAACCTTCGGTTCCCACGGCAGCAGCGTGAACGGCATGGCATCCGGCATCACCCGCCGAAGCATCCCGTAAAATGTATCGCGAGAGATGCTCGTCGCGCCGTCCATCTCGACGGCGCTGCGACGTTGATGGATGATCTTCCGCAGCCCCACATCCGCTCGCCGTTCCTGTAACGGTGCAGGCGGAGGCGCGGTTGTCCTGCCGGGATACCCGCCGGTGCGAGGCTTCGCCGCCGCCTGCGCCGTCTCGTTCGATCCAGGGCCAGTCCACGTGGCTCGCGCTCAACCGATTCGGTCGCCCCTGCCATGACAATCCTTGCCATGCGGTGACCGGCAGCGGTTCCAAAATCGTCGCTGCGGACGCGCCCGCCCGTGGGAAGACAGCGACGAGGCAATCGGGGTGTTCCGGTTCGGCGTCGCCGGGGTCGAAGACGCCCATCAGCGCGGCGAGCTCGTCCGCGCCCGGTTCATCTACGAGCTGCGCCTGCCAGCCCAGGCCGGCCGCAGCAACGGCAATGGCAGCCAGCGCATGACCCACATCGTGCTGGCAATAACGGTAAGCCCGCTCCCCATACTTCCACGCCTCGCGCCAATGGATCGAGGTCAAGCCGAGCAACAGTGCGCGCTCGGGCAGGCCGGCGGCGAGTTGACGCCAGAGTTCCGTGGGCACAGCCGCCCTGACCTCCAGCGCATGCTCACGCGGCGCATAGTGTGCGACCAGGGGCGCATCGCACAGCCCCGCAACAGGGCCGCAGATCAGATAACCCTCCGTCGGATGCAGATTGCCGCTGGAAGGATTCACCCGCAACGCCCACCGGCTGCCGCGATACTCTTTCCATGCCGAGAGCGCCAGGCTATCCAGCAGCAATTGGGAGACCGCGTGATAATCCAGAGGCGCGGGCGGAATCACTCCCGGTGCGAAAGCGGCAGCATAGGGCGGTTCGGCGTCGGGGGGAATGTGCGCCAATGGGATGAGGGCCGCGCCGGAGTAGCGGCGGAATGGATCGGGCTGGGTCGCCCAATCCAGATAGCCCGGCCCCGGCGCAGACGCCTGGAACGAGTGCTTGCTGAGTTGGTGATAATCGAAGATCACATCCGTCGCGTCGTCCGTCAAAATAGCTCCTTGCCCATCCTGATGGCATTATTGTAGCGGGTAGAGACGGAGCATGTCAATCAGACCGAAAGCAAGGGGAATTTGAAAGTGCGGCCGGCTCAAACTCTGAAGCCTCGATTCCGCATTACGGATTAGGCAAAGTCTTGACAAAGCATAACTATTCATGTATAATCATTGATGAGATAGCGATTTATGATAAGATTGAGTGAGCGGATGGCTTCGAATCGAGGAGGCAACATGAGGACAATCATCACGGGCGGCACGGGCCTCATCGGGCGCGCGCTGGCTGCTGATCTGGCGAAACGGGGACACGAAGTGATCGTGCTCAGCAGGAACCCGAAACAGGCGGGGAAACTACCGACCGACGTGCGGGCCGCAGGATGGGATGGCCGCACGGGAGACGGCTGGTATGAGTTGATCACCGCCGATACCGCCATCATCAACCTGGCGGGCGAGAACCTGTCCGAAAAGCTGTGGTCTGACGAGCAAAAGCAGATCATCCTCCAAAGCCGGTTGGACGCGGGCGCGGCAGTCGTAGACGCGGTCGAGCGAGCCGGCGCAACGCCAAAAGTCGTCATCCAGTCCTCCGGCGTGAGCTATTACGGGCCGCATGGGGATGAAATCCTCGACGAAGCTTCGCCGCCCGGCGATGATTTCCTGGCCGAAGTGTGCATCGCGTGGGAGGCTTCGACCGAAGCGGTGGAACGGGCCGGCGTGCGTCGCTGCATCATCCGGCAGGGGGTCGTACTCAGCCCCGATGCGACCGTGCTGAAACGGCTCACGCTGCCCTTCGCACTATTTGCAGGCGGCCCCATTGGCGACGGCAAACACTGGCTGTCGTGGATCCACATGGCCGACGAGATCGCCGCGATCGGTTGGCTCCTGGATCACGAGGATGCAAGCGGCCCCTTCAACCTGACCGCGCCGGAACCGGTGCGGTTCGACCGGCTGGCGAAGATCATCGGCAAGGTCATGGGACGCCCTTCGTGGATTCCGGTACCCGCGTTTGCAGTCGCGCGCCGCGTTCGGCGAGATGGGCACGATGGTGCTGGAAGGCCAACGCGCGGCGCCGCGCCGCCTGCTCGAAATGGGCTTCGACTTCAGCTATCCCACCATCGAGCCGGCGCTCCGCGACCTGTTGGGCAAGCCGGCGCATTGAGGAGCGGGATTTCATGCAGTACGCACATCGTTTTCTCGTGAATGCCCCGGTCGAGGCCGTGGCCGATTTTCACAAGAGCAGTTCCAGCCTGAAGGCCATCACCCCGCTGCCCTTTCTGATGCGGATTCATCAGGCTCCGGCGCGGCTGGAAGAAGGCGACATCATGAGCTTCACCATGTGGGCCGGGACGGTTCCCATCAACTGGGTCGCCCGCATTGAAGATGTGTCCCCTCACGGTTTCCTGGACACCCAGCTCGAAGGCCCGTTCAAGCGCTGGCAGCATCGGCACACCTTCCGGCCACGCGATGCGGGCGACAACCGAAGTAATTGACGAGGTTGAGGCGGAATTGAAGCTACATCCCTGGTGGGGAGCCATCGGCGCCAGTATGTGGGCCGGGCTGCCGTTGCTCTTCGCTTATCGCCAACAGCGCACCCGAAACCTGCTGGAGAAGGCGTGAGATATGGCGCGTGACCGGCGCGTCGTCGTCATCGGCGCGGGCATCGGCGGGCTGACCACGGCTGCCTTGCTGGCGAAGGCCGGGTTGGATGTTACCGTCCTCGAAGCGCACATCTATCCGGGCGGCTGCGCGGGGACATTCTATCATCAGGGCTATCGCTTTGACGCAGGGGCGACTCTCGCGGCGGGCTTCGAGCCGGACGGGGGCATGACGCGCCTGGGGGAAACGCTGGGCATCGTCTGGCCGGTGGAGCCGGCGGAAATGGCGATGGCGGTGCGGCTGCCCGATGCGACGGTTGTCACTCGTTGGACCGATGCGGAGCGTTGGCGACAGGAACGGCTGGAGAAGTTCGGCCCGGCGGCGGAGCCATTCTGGCGCTGGCAAGAGCGGACGGCGGACGCGCTTTGGGGTCTGGCCCTGAGCGGCGCGCCGTGGCCCCCGCAAGGGATACGGGAACTGGCGCGCCTCGGAGACGCCGGGATAAGGATGTCGGCGGGCGCGCCGTCAGCCCTGCCAATGCTCGCGCTGGATGCTCTCCGACCCGTAGCGGCGCATCTCCGCGGCATGCCTGAACACCTGCGCCGCTACGTGGACGGGCAATTGCTCATTTCCGCGCAGGCCGCCTCGGATGGGGCCAACGCCCTTTACGGCGCGGCGGCGCTCGACATGCCGCGGCGCGGCGTGGCGCACGTGCGCGGCGGCATGGGCGCGATTGCGACCCTGCTGATGGAGGCCGTGCGACGCCACGGCGGGCACGTGCACCTGCGGCAACGGGTGGCTTCGGTTGAGCCTGACGCGGACGGTTATCGCGTGGCCACCGAAAGGGGGCTGGTCGCGCCGGCCGATGACGTGATATTCAACCTGCCGCCGTGGGATGCGGCCGCCTTGCTGGGCGACGCTGCGCCGCCGGCATTGCGCCGGGCGCATCTGCCCGCCGACGGCTGGGGCGCGTTTATGGCCTACGTGGGGCTGGAGGATAACGCAGCGACCGCCGCCGCGCCGCTGCATCAGCAAGTTCTCCTGGCCGAACCGCTGGGCGAAGGCAACAGCCTCTTCCTGTCATTGAGTCTGGCCGGCGACCTCGAGCGCGCGCCGGTGGGTCATCGCGCGTTGACGGTGAGCACGCATACGCAGCTTGGCCCCTGGTGGGAGCTGTTTCAGACCGACCGCGCCGCCTACGAAGCGCGCAAAGACAGAATACCTGGAGCGGCTGCTGGAGGGCGCGAGCGCTCGCGCTGCCGGGATTGCAAACGTCCTTGAAGCAGGCGCTACCGGGGACGCCGGTCAGCTTCCAACGATTCACGCATCGCAGCCGGGGCTGGGTGGGCGGGTTCCCGCAGACTCGCCTCGACCGCGCGTGGGCGCCGGGCCTGGGCCGTGGGCTGTGGCTGGTGGGCGACAGCATCTTCCCCGGTCAGTCTGTGCTGGCCACAGCGTTGGGCGGCCGTCGCGTCGCCGCGGCCGTCGCGGCAAGCGCGGCGCACAGAACCGGCCTCGCCAAATACACCGGCCGCCAAGATTCGAGTACAATGCACACGATGTCTGCCAAGACCGGCGCGTTGCGCGAGCCTTCCGAATGACCTATTTTGGATTTTTAGTCCGGTTCATCGGGATCCCGATCCTCCTTCTGATCGGGCTTCTCGTGTTTGCACGCCTGCGCGGGCGCACATTGCCGGCCTATCTGCGCGATCTGCCGGGTTGGGTCGCCATCCTGATTCACATTTTCCTCGCCGTCGTCTGGACGACCCCGTGGGACAACTATCTCGTCGCAACCGGCGTATGGTTCTATGACCCGGCGCTGGTCACGGGCATCACCCTGGGCTGGGTGCCGATTGAGGAATATACCTTCTTCGTGGTGCAGACGATCATGACCGGCTTGTGGCTGCTCCTGCTGGCGCACACCCTGCGCCCGGTGAGTTGGCCGCCGCCGCGCCGGCCGGCCTTGCGAATATGGACGGCCGCCGGACTGGGGCTGATCTGGCTGGCCTCGATCGCCATCATGATCTCCCGCTGGCAGCCCGGCGTCTACCTGGGGCTGGAGTTGAGCTGGATGTTGCCGCCGATCATCTTGCAGGTTGCCGCCGGCGCAGATGCGTTGTGGCATCAACGCCGGCTCGTTGCGGCCGCGCTCATCCCGGCGACGACCTATCTGGCGCTAACCGACGCGCTCGCCATCGGGTCGGGGACCTGGACCATTGACCCCGGGCAATCCACGGGGATCTTCGTCGGCGCCCTGCCCATAGAGGAACTGATCTTCTTCACGCTGACCAACACGCTCATCGTCTTCGGCATGACGCTGTTGTTGAGTTACAAGACCGTGTGGGCGCAACTCTTCGGCCATCGCGCCACGCAACCGAACACCAAACCGACATCCAACTGAACGGAAACCTGACTCCATCATCCATCGCGCCGCGCCGATGAGAAAAAGAAACATCATGCAAAAAAGCCGCCTCGCTAATATCTTCCTGGTCGTGTTCATTGACCTGCTGGGCTTCGGGTTGATCCTGCCGCTGTTGCCGTATTACGCCGAAACCTACGGGGCCACCGCGACCCTTGTCGGTCTTCTCGTCGCGGTCTATGCCCTGGCGCAGTTCTTTGGCGCGCCTTTCCTGGGCCGCCTCTCCGACCGCTATGGCCGCCGCCCGATCCTGCTCATCAGCATCGCAGGAACGGCATTGAGTTTTCTGCTCCTGGGTCTGGTCGAACCCATCGGTACGATGATCGCGGGAATCTTCAACGCGTCGAGCCCCAACACGGCGATCCTGATGATCATGTTTGCGTCACGGGCGTTGGCCGGCCTCTTCGGCGGCAACATCACCGTGGCCCAGGCCTATATCACCGATGTGACGGACGCGAGCAACCGGGCCAAGGGGCTGGGCATGATCGGCGCGGCGTTCGGCCTCGGTTTCATCCTGGGCCCGGCCATCGGCGGGTTTCTCAGCCAGTGGGGCTACGCCGTCCCCGCGTTTGCGGCCGCCGGGCTGGCCCTCATCAACCTGATCGGCGTCTATCTATTCTTGCCCGAATCGTTGAGCCGGGAGCGCCAGGCCTTCAACTCGACGCAGAGTCGCCCACTGGTCAGCCTCAATGCCATGTGGGAAGCCCTGAACAAACCATTCGTCGGCCCACTTCTGCATATCCGTCTCTTCTTCGGCCTGGCCGCTGCGCTGTTCCAGACGATGTTCACGCTGTGGGCGAAGGATCGGCTTGGCTTGAGCGCCCAGACCACCGCCTACATCCTGGCTTACGTCGGTGTGCTCTCGGTGGTCGTGCAGGGCGGTCTCGTCGGCCGGCTGAGTCAACGCTATAGCGACCGCCAGCTCATCTTCTCGAGTATTGTCATCCAAATCCCATCGTTACTGGTTTGGGCGTTCACCCCCAGTGTTCCCATACTCTTGCTGGTGTTGATCCCCATATCATTCTCAACCGGCGTCCTTAACACCATCATCAATACGGCGCTCACCCGCGTCGTCCCGCCCGAAGACATCGGTGGGACGCTGGGCATCTCGGCCGCGCTGGAAAGCTTATCGCGTATCATTGCGCCGGCGGTCGGCGGCTGGTTGCTGGGCAACGTCGGCGCCTGGGCGCCGGGCGTCCTGGCAGCGTTCATTATGAGCGGGGAAGCCGTCTTCGCGTGGCGTAACCTGATGCAGAAACCGGCGGTCGCGCTCTCTGTTCCGGGTGAGGAATTGCAAGAGATGGCCGAAGCCGTCGAACATCGTTCATAATTGATGGGGGTATCTGTTGAAAATACTCAAGTGGGTTCTCGTCGGCGCCCTGGTCGTATTGGCGGTCTTTTTGATCGGTTTCACGGTGTGGGCCTACACACCCCTCGGTCCCAGCGCCGAAGCGTTGGCGGCGCTGGAATCGGATGCAACGGTGACTGTGGAGACACAACCGTGGCTGACGTTCACGCCCGTCGGTGAGACGCCAACGACCGGCTTCATCTTCTATCCGGGCGGACGCGTGGACGCTCGCTCCTATGCGCCGGTTGCACGCGCCATCGCCGCGGAGGGGTACCTCGTCACGATCGTCCCCATGCCGTTCAATCTGGCCGTCTTCGGCGTGAACCGGGCCGACGATGTGCGCGCAGCCCATCCTGAAATCACGGAGTGGGCCGTGGGCGGGCATTCGCTGGGCGGCGCGATGGCGGCAAGCTATCTGTACCGCAAGCCCACCGACGAATCGGGCCTGGCCCTGTGGGCCAGCTATCCGGCAGGCAACAACAGCCTTGCCGACCGCACGCTCCCCGCCACGTCCATTTATGGGACCAATGACGGGGTCGCATCAGAGGACTTCGAAGCCACCCGCGCCCTGCTTCCTCCGGGCACAACCTTTGTCCCGATTGAAGGGGGCAATCATGCTCAGTTCGGTTCATATGGTTTACAGCCTGGCGACGGCGTAGCCACGATCAGCCCCGAGGAGCAGCAGCGTCAGACAGTCGTCGCCACGGTTGACTTGCTGGAACGCGTGACGGCGTCACCCGCTCCATAACCCACGCAGAAACGTTCGCCATAAAGTATATACAGACTATTGACAAAGTATAAACATCGTGGTATAGTGTCCCTGTAATTCGATATTCCGGCGGCGCAGAATTGGGCCGCCGGAAGAACCCAGAGAAACGGAGCGAAAAATGGCGAACTTAAAATCCCGGGCCAAAGACTTCACACTGAAGGACACTCAGGGTCGCGACATCCGGCTTTCAGATTACGAAGGATCGAAGAACATCGTGCTGGTGTTCAACCGGAGCATCCTCTGACCGTTCTGCCGAAAGCATATGGCGCAGTTGCGCCAAGATTACGGACAGTTCACAGCTCGCGACGCGGAAATCCTGGTCGTCAACCCGGAAACGGCGGACGAGGTCGCTAAATTCTGGCAAGATCAAGACCTACCCTTCCCCGGCATGGCCGACGCCGATCACAAAGTGGCGGACGCCTATGACCAGAAGGTTAGCATGTTACGGTTGGGGCGCTTGCCCTATCTGATGGTGATTGACAAAGCGGGCGACATCCGGTACGCACATCAGGGCGGCTTCATGCACGATATCCCGGAAAACAAGGACGTGTTAGCCGTGCTCGACCGTGTCAACGCCGAACGAGAACCGAATAAGGTGTAACCATGGTAGAGCCCTTGCAACCTGCTCGATCTGCGCTGGTGTGGGGCGCGGCGGGCGACATCGGAGCGGCCGTGGTCGAACAGCTCCGCGGCGATGGGTGGACCGTCGCCGCGGTGAGCCGGAACGCGGCGACCGGATCCGATGAGACAACGCATCCCTACGAAGCGGATGTCGGCGACCCGTTTGCCGTGCAACAGGCCATCATGGCGCTCAGCCAGGAGTTCGACGCCTTCGACCTGTTCGTCTACGCAGCGGGCGATATCACTTCTGAGCCGCTGGGTAAGATGGCGCCGGCTGTGTGGCAGCGCATCCTGGACGCCAATCTGAACGGCGCCTATCTCACCGTTCACTACAGTTTGCCGCTCCTCGCAGAGGATGCGCCGCTGGTGTTCATCGGCGCGGTGAGCGAGCGGTTGCGCCTGCCCGGTCTCACAGCCTACGTCGCCGCAAAGGCGGGGCTGGAGGCAATGGTTGAGGCGTTGCGCAAGGAGGAACGGAAACGGCGGGTGATCCTGCTGCGTCCCGGCGCGGTGAACACCCGCTTCTGGGCGAAAGTACCCTTCCGGATGCCCGCCAACGCGCACTCTCCGCAAGAAATCGCTTCCAAGATTGTGGAAGCTTACGGTAACTCGACGAATGGTGTGATAGATTTTTAGCATGTGACGTTAGAGGCAAACAGATATGGAATCTAAGATTCTTGTCGCCGGAGCCACCGGCGGCGTCGGTGAACAGATTGTGCGCCAGTTATTGGCGCAAGGGCGCTCCGTGCGCATTCTCGTGCGCGACGAAGCAAAGGCGACGAAACTGTTCGCCGATGCCGGAGCGCCGGGCAATTTGGAGATCGTTATCGGCGATGTTCGGCGCCCTGAGACTCTGGGACCGGCATTTGCGGGCGTGTCGCACGTGATGTGCGCCACCGGATCCCGCGCGCCCATCGGCGGCAACGCTCCGAAGAACGTGGACTACGAAGGGGTGAGCAATCTGGTGGATGCGGCGAAGGGGGCCGGGGTCACACGCTTTCTGCTCGTCTCCTCAATGTCCGTCACCAAACCCAACCACTTCCTGAACGCCTTCGGACAGGTGCTAACCTGGAAGCTGCGCGGAGAGAACGTACTGCGCGCCAGCGGACTGCCCTATACCATCGTGCGCCCCGGCGGTTTGAAAGATGATCCCGGAGGTGTGCTGGCGCTACACTTCGACCAGGGCGACCGGATCGGGACGGGGATGATCCGCCGCGCCGACGTAGCGACCGTCTGTCTGCAAGCGTTGGGGCGCGCCGAAGCGGTGAACACAACCTTCGAAGTCATCAACAAAGAGGGTGCGCCGCCAGACGCCGCCGGTTGGGATGCGCTCTTCGCGACCCTGCAACCGGACGTCGTCGTTCCTTCGCCCACCGGGTGAAGGTAACGGATAATTTTCGTGGATGGCGTTTCCTGTTTTACAATATCGGCGTCAATCGGCCAATAATGAATGCTCCAACGAAGTTAATCTGGGATTTCAGCCTGGTGCTGGCGCGACGGCTCATGTTATGGGCCGCCTTGAGCGTCATCGCCGGGTTCATCCTGATCGCGACCCAGCTTTCGCAGGGCTGGACGACGACCTTCCGGGGCGGGTTTGGCTCACAGGCCATTCTCTGGGGCGCGATCAACGCCCTGATCGCCGGGGTCGGCATCCACGGCACACGCCGAAGCATCCGGCGGGCCGGCGCAGGCAACGAAGCAGAGGCCACAGCGGCGGCAAACAAGGATGCACAGCGCCTCAGACGGCTGCTGTGGATCAACACCGGGCTTGATGTGCTGTACATCGCCGGCGGGCTGGCATGGGCGTTGACCCGCGGGGCGGATGACCCGTTTGCGGCCGGCGTGGGTTGGGGCATCGTCACGCAGGGCGCATTCCTGTTCGTCTTTGATCTGCTCCATGCCCGGGCCGTTCCGCTGGAAGAGCCGGCCCCGCTGGAGTTGAATCTCTTCCAGGGGCCGGAGCATCAACCGTTCATGTGGGAGGCAGGCCGCCCGGCGGCAGTGCTGGTGCACGGGTTTGGCGGCACCCCGGCGGAGATGCGCGACCTGGGCGAGAAGCTGTACGCGGCGGGTTGGACCGTACACGCCGTGTTGCTGCCGGGTTTCGGGCCGGATATCGCATCCTTGCCGGAGCGTCGCTACCCTGAGTGGATTGCGACCGTAGAAGACGCGGCGAAGACCCTGCGCGAGGCCGGGCACGCGCCGGTCATGTTCCTGGGGTATTCACTGGGCAGCGCCGTATCGCTTGCTGCATCCGAACGGGTTGAAGTAGACGGGCTGGCCCTGATCGCGCCGTTCTGGTGGCGGGAACGGGGCTGGATGCGCGTTATGGGCGAGGCGATCCGGCCTTTTCTGCCGTCGAACTTTCGCCCGTTGCGCAAGGCCAACTTCGATGACCCGCGTTTTCGCGAGGGGCTGGCAAAGTTTCTGCCGGGGACCGATCTGGATGACCCTGAGGCGCGGGAAAGTCTGCGCCACCTGCGTTTCCCGCTGAGCATCATCGAACAAATCCGTGAAGTCTCGATGGTTGCGTTCGCAGCAGCGGCCGACACGGATCAGCCCGTGCTCATGGTGCAGGGCCTCATCGATCCGGTGGTGCGGATTCCGGCCACAAAGAAACTGGCGGGACAGTTTCCCAACGGGGTACGTTATACTGAAGTTGACGGGGGCCATGATATTGTTCAGGCGGACAAGCCGACGTGGGACAAGGTCTCCCAGACCGTAATGGCGTTCGCCGAGACACTGGCGCCGGCTTGAGACACACTTGATTTACATAGCGCAACGACGCTTTTCCAGGCCAGGACGCGAAATATGACCGCATTGCTGATGACCCTTGTCGGTTTCTTCGTCGGCTCAATGCCGTTCTCGGTCTGGCTGGGCCGAATTGTGCTGAAGAAAGATGTGCGCCAGTATGGCGACGGCAATCCGGGCGCGGCGAACGTGGGCAAAGCCGGCGGCCCCGTGCTGGGGATCGTCGCCGTGTTGCTGGACGGGCTCAAGGGCGCGATTCCGGTCTTGATCGCCGTCTATATCTTCGAGATCAGCGGCCCGGCCCTGATCCCGGTCGCGCTGGCCCCGGTGGTAGGACATGCCTTCTCGCCTTTTCTGGGATTTCATGGCGGCAAAGCCATTGCCACGACGTTCGGCATCTGGTTGGGTCTAACGTCATGGGTGGGGCCAGTTGTGTTGGGCGTCGCTGTCTTGCTCATCACAGCGTTGCTCACCAACAGCGCCTGGACCATTATCCTGGCAATGTTCGGCTGGCTGGGGTTCATGCTCTGGCGCGGCTACGATGCGGTCTTCATTGCAATTTGGGCCGGGAACATTCTCATCCTGTTGTGGAAACATCGTTACAGCCTTGGCGAGCCGGTTAAGCTAAGACCATATATCACAGGGTTGTTGCACTGAGATGTGACGGCGCAATCGAGCAACTGATATTGTCTATCGAGTTGATGAAAGACGAGAATAATCGTGAAATCAGTCGTCATTATCGGGTCGGGCATGGGTGGGCTTGCGGCTGCCCTGCGGTTGCAGCACCTGGGCTATCGCGTCACCGTCCTTGAGAAACAAGCCCGGTTCGGTGGGCGCACCAACGTGCTGGAAGAGAACGGGTTCCGTACGGACACCGGCCCTACCCTGCTGCTGATGAAGGATACATTCGAGGATACGTATCGCGCCATCGGGCAGGATATCAACGAACGTATCCCGTTTACGGTCCTCGACCCGAACTATCGGATCTACTTCCACGACGGCGCCTACCTTGACCTGTTCGGCAACATGGTGCAGCTCGGCCAGGAAGTGGAGAAATTCGAGCCGGGGGCGCGAGCATCTGTTTGAATTCCTCGGCGAGAGCGCCCGGAAGTACGACCTCGGTCTATCTTATGTCAATCGGAATTTCGACCACATCACCGACCTCGCCAACCCGTCGGCGGGCATCAAGATGCTCAGCACGCGCGCGACTGCAAAATCTCTACGGCCACGTCTCCTCATTCTTCGAATCGGATAAATTACGCAAGGCCTTCACGTTTCATTCGATGTTTTTGGGGCTATCGCCATTCGACGCCCCGGCCATGTATTGCATGATCACCTACGCGGATTTCGTCGGGGGAATGCATTATCCTGCGGGGGGCATCTATGCAATCGTCGAAGACATGGTGAAGCTGGCGCGGGAGATGGGCGTCGAGCTGCGCGACATCGAGCCCGGTGGCCGAAATTCTGATCCAGAAAGGGCGCGCGGTCGGCGTGGAACTGGAGTCGGGCGAGCGGATCCACGCGGACATCGTCGTTTCGAACGCCGACCTGCCCTATACATACAAAAAGCTCATTCCGGCCCAGTATCGCCGCGACTATACCGATGAGAAGCTCGACAAGCTGGAATATGCCTGCTCCGGTTATCTCCTGTTTCTCGGCGTGGATAAGGTCTACTCGCACTTGCGCCATCAGGCATTGTTCTTTTCTGAAGACTATCGCGCCAATCTCGATGCGATCTATAAGACCAAGACCTTGCCCGATGACCCGTCTTTTCATCTGAACGTACCGACCGTGACCGATCCCACCCTTGCTCCGCCCGGACACACCCTGCTCTACGTGCTGGCTCCGATGCCGAATCTGGATTCGGACATTGATTGGGACGACGCGGCGCCCATCGTACGCGAGCGGTTGCTGAGCCAACTGGAACGCATCGTAGACCCGGAGTTGCGCGAGCACATCGTCTGGGAGCGCGAATATCGCCCGACGGACTGGCAGAGCGATATCAACGCGGTGTATGGCACGGCATTCGGCTCGCTGGCGCACGGCTTCCTGCAATCCTCCTACTTCCGGCCTCACAACAAGGCACGCGATATCGAGGGATTGTATTTCGTGGGCGAAGGGACCTATCCCGGAATCGGGATGCCGATGGTGATGATCTCGGCCCGGCTTCTGGCGGAAAGGTTGGAAGCCGAAAAATGACGACCCGACCCGTCGCCACGCCGGAAGACTACGACGCCTGCCGTCAGGTGATGCACAGCGCCAGCAAGAACTACTCCTTTGCCAGCCGCTTCCTGCCGCAGAGCAAATTGCATCACGTCCAGGCGCTCTACGCGTTGATGCGCGTGGGCGATGATCGGGTAGACGTGTCGCATGCAGGGTTTGCGTCACCGCTGGCGGCGATTGACGATTGGGAAGAGACCTACTGGCGGGCGTTCGAGACGGGCGACAGCCCCCACCCGGTGATGCGCGCCTATCTCAACACGGCCATCGAGTGCGCGATCCCTGCCGAAGTGATCGCGCCTTATTTCCGCGCCATGCGCGACGACCTCAGCATCACGCGCTTCCCGACTTTCGATGACCTGCTCTACTACATGGAAGGCAGCGCGATGACGGTCGGCCGCGCGATGACCTACATCCTGGGCGTGCGCCCGCCGGCCGTGATCGACGATGTCCTGCCCCATGCGGATAGTCTCTCCGTCGCCATGCAGTTGAGCAACTTCTGGCGCGACATCGGTCAGGATTGGGGCATCGAGCGCGTGTATATCCCTCTCGAAGACATGGCGCGCTTCAGTGTGACGGAGGCCGATATCGCCCACGGAGGGGTGACGCCCAACTTCGTCGAGCTTCTCGAATTCGAGATCGAGCGCACGGAGCGCTTCTACATCCACGCGTGGGCGGGGGTGAAACAGCTTGCGGCGGGCCGCTGGGGCGTGATGAGCGGCCTGGAAATCTACCGCGCGATCCTGATGGATATCCGTCGCCACAATTACAACGTGTTCACCCGTCGGTCGGGCACGACCAGTCTACAGAAACTCGGCGCTGGTCGCCAAGTCGCGCCTGACGATCTATCGCCCCACGCGCGGGCAAGCCACCCTGTCCGGCAACATCTGACGCCCATCGGCGTCATGCAAACCTATTCCAGCGTGGCAAGACCGCGCTTCAGCGCCAGAATCGCCGCCTCGGTGCGGTCGTTCGCCTGAAGCTTGCCGATGATGATGCTCACGTAGTTCTTGACGGTTCCCTCGGCCAGATAGAGCGCCGCCGCGATCTCCCGATTGCTCTTGCCCTGCGCCATTTGCTGCAAGATGCTGAGCTCGCGCTCGGTGAGTTCTTCGATCATTGGCCGATCGTCCTGGGCAGCGACTTTCGCCGTTGTAGGACGGGCCGCCTGCCCCTTCAAACGGTTGAATTCGCTCAACACTCTGCCGGCCACCGCCGGATCGAGCCGCGCTTCGCCCGCCATCGCATCCTCGATGGCATGGACGATCTCCTCGCTATCGCTGTCCTTGAGAAGATAACCCCTGGCCCCGGCGCGGATGGCATCGAACACCCAGTCGTCGGCGTCGTAGGTTGTCAGGACGACAACTTTGACAGCCGGGTATTGTTGTGTGATGCTCGCCGTGGCCTGGATGCCGTTGAGCCGCGGCATTTTCAGATCCATCAGGACGACATCCGGCTGAACTGCCGCGACCTGTTCCAGCGCCTCGATACCATCTGCGGCATAGCCCACCACGGTGATCCCCGGCTGGTGCTGTAAGATCACGCCGAGACCTTGCCGGACGATGTCCTGATCGTCAACCACGAGCACACGAATCATATCTCCGCCTCCATGACGACCTTCGGTGCCCTGGCCGGGCGCGGAGTTCACCCGCAACGCCGCGCCGATGAGTTGGGCGCGCTCGATCATGCCTGCCAACCCGTAGCGGTCACGGGGCACGGCCGCGGAATCAAAGCCGATGCCATTGTCGCGAACCTCCAGCCGCACGCGGCCCTCAGGCGCCAGGGCAAGGCTCACGCTGGCTTCATCCGCAGCGGCGTGCTGCTCGACGTTATTGAGGGCCGTCTCGGCCACCCGATAGATGGTCTGCTCGGTCAGCGGGTCGAGGACGCCGACCTCAGCGATATCGCAACCACATTCCAGCCCGGTGCGCTCCGCCAGCTTGCGGCACAATTGGCGCAATGCCTCCGAAAGCCCCAGGTCTTCCAGTGGAGTCGCCCGAAGCGCCTGAATCGCCCGGCGCGATTCCTGAATCCCGCTCCGCACCGTAGCCTGCGCTTCCTTCAATTGGCCGCGCGCGGCGTCCGGGTCATGAGTCATCAGGGTGTCCAACGCCTTGAGTTGCACGCTCAGCCCGGTGAGTGAATGCGCCAGGGTGTCGTGCAGCTCGCGCGCAAGGCGATTGCGTTCGCGAATCTCGGCAAGCTGCTCGACCGTCGCAGCGCGTTGCGCCAGGCGCCGATTTGCAGCCACCAGACGCAGATGCTCGGAGCGCAACCCATTGACCAGTTGTAAAACGACGTAGCCCAGAAGCGCAATCATCGCCAGCCGCCCCGTAACGCCCAACAGGTAAATCGCGGCCCCCGCAGCGTCGCTGGCGGCAAGCGGCATCAGGAGGAGCTGCCCGGCGCCCAAGATCCCCAGCGCCGTCAGCAGGCCGCGGCGCCCATATTGCCAGGTCGCCAGGATCACCGGGATCGCCATGAAGAGCGCCTCGAAGCCAATCCCCGGCAGGCCATCGCGACCGATACGCTCCATGAGCCGACGCCGGCAGCATCCGCACGATCAGCGCCTGCTCGATCAGCGGAACCACCAGGAACCAGCCCAGCGCCGCCGGCAGGAACCAGGAGCGCAACGTCTGATAAACCCTGTCCCACAGGACGAATATCAGGAAAGCCGTCGCTTCGAACACGAGCATCCAGGGCAACCAGACTGGCCCAGGTTGCGACAGGAGACCGGCGGCGCGCGCGAAACTGAAAACCACCACCGCCATCACGGCCATCACAAGGCGCAACGCGACCGCTTGCCGCAGCACACGCAGCAGGCCGGGCGCGATGCTGCCCTGCGCAGCGAAATCGCCTGCCGCCAAAGATGGATTGGGACCGATATCAATCGCGTTTGCCTGGGTCATCATACCACCTTTACGACGAAGAAAATCCGTCCACCCTCGTCAGGATACCACATCCGTCTACTCGTAACGCAGCGCTTCGATGGGGCGCAGCTTTGAGGCGCTCCACGCGGGATAAATACCGAAGATGATGCCGACGGCCGCCGCAAAGCCGGTCGCCAACAAAATCGTCCCCATATCCACCGGCGCTGCGAAGCCCAGCGGTCCGGAAGCCGCCTTTGCAATCAGCCACCCCAACAGGATGCCGATCAGACCGCCCATCACGCTCACCAGCACCGATTCGAGCAGGAACTGGATGAGGATATCACGCCGGAGCGCGCCGACCGCTTTGCGAATCCCGATCTCTCGCGTTCGTTCGGTGACGCTCACCAGCATGATGTTCATGATGCCGATGCCGCCCACCAGCAGCGAAATCGCCGCGATAGCCCCCAGGAATCCGGTCAAAGCGCCGGTGATCTGGTTCACGCTCTCCAGCAGGGCCGTCTGGCTGAAAGTAGAGAAGTCATCGTCATCCCCTTCGCCCAGCCCGTGCGCTTTACGCAAAGTCGTCTTGATCTGTTCCTCCGCGGCGCTCGCCTGGCCCTCGCTGGCCGCCTGCACCGTGATACCGCTGACCGCGTGCCGGCCCGTCCGGGTTCGCTCCGGGTAGAGACGACTCTGCGCAGTGCTTATCGGGATATAGACGTTTTCGTCGGGGTTGCCCGCGATCGTCTGCCCCTGTTCGGCCAATACACCGATGACTTCGTAGGCGCTGCCGCCGATCTTGACCTCACGCCCGATCGGGTTCTCGCCGTCGAACAGATCGTTGACGACCGTCGTGCCCAACACAGCGACGCGTGCTTTGGTGTCCACATCGTTCTGTGTGATCCCGTCGCCGGCCTGGAAATCCTCCAGATTCGAGACTCCGAGATAGTTTGCCGTCACGCCAACCACACCAGACGTCGTGCTATTCGTTCCGTATACCACTTCCTGATTGCCCTGGACATTGGCGGCCACCGTCTTCACATCGGGCGCATTCAGCGGATTCGACAAGGCGTCTACATCCTCCAGGCTGAGGGCCGAATAGCCGCCGCTGTTCTCTCTATCCGTCATCACGGTGATCAAGTTGGTGCCGATAGACGTCAGTTCGCCGGTAACCGACGCCGTCACACCGTTGCCGATCGCCATCAAGGCGATGACCGCGGCCACGCCGATGATCACGCCCAGCATGGTCAACGCCGACCGCAGCTTGTGCGCCGAGATCGCATCCAGCGCCGAGATGAAACTTTCACCAAGATTCATGCTACACCCTCACTATGGCCGTCATGATCGTTATGATCGTCCTGGATCAGTCCGTCGCGAATCCAGATCGTGCGATGCGCTCGAGCCGCGACCTCCGGATCATGCGTGACCAGGATCACCGTGATGCCCTGCTCATTCAACTCCTCAAAGATGCCCATAATTTCCTCGCCCGAATGCGTGTCCAGCGCGCCGGTTGGCTCGTCGGCCAGGATGATGCCAGGATGGGTCGCCAGCGCGCGGGCAATCGCCACCCGCTGTTGCTGACCGCCGCTCAACTCGTCGGGCCGATGATCGAGCCGGTCGGCGAGACCCACCGCCTCCAGCGACTTCTCGGCCCGTTCCATCCGCTCTTGCCGCCCGACGCCACCGTACATGAGCGGCAGGGCAACCTGTTTGATCGCAGACGTGCGCGGCAGCAGATTGAACTGCTGAAACACAAAGCCGATATGCTTGTTGCGGATACGCGCTTGCTCGTCATCGGTCATGGCGCTCACATCCACACCATCGAGACAATAAAGGCCGGAAGTTGGCAGGTCGAGGCAGCCAATGACGTTCATCAGCGTGCTCTTGCCCGAACCGGACGGCCCCATGATGGCGACAAACTCGCCGTCGGCGATGGTGAGATCGACTCCCCGCAGCGTGTGGACGGTCTGCGTCCCCATCTGATATTCCTTGACGATATCTTTCAATTCAATCATCGCGGGCCTCTCTCATCCGCCAAACGGATTGCCGCCGCCCTGACCACCAGGGCGAGGGGGCATGAAACCGGGCTGAGCCCGAGGTTCTGCTGCGGTGATCTCACCGATCAGTACACGGTCGCCCGCCTGCAAACCGCTCCTGATCTCGGTGTTGTCGCCGTCTTTCAAGCCGATGGTCACATCGGTCACCGTTGTCGAGATCGCGCCATCGGGTCCATCCGTCACCAGCTTCACCGAGTACGTCCCCGCGTCGCGGTCGGCGGTGACGGCCTGACTGGGTACCAGCAGCACGTTATCATGAGCGGCAATGATGAGGTCAGCGTCGGCAGTCATGCCGATGCGCACCGGCAGATCGGTTTCACCCAGCGCGACCCGCACTTCATACGATACGATCGCGCTGTTATTCGCGATCGCTTTGGGCGCAATCGAGACGATCTCGCCCTCGATCGTCTGACCGGGCCACGTCTCCAGCGTCACCATCGCCGGCTGACCAACGGCCAGGTCGCCCACATCTACCTCATCAACGCTTAATACAACTTCCAGATTGCTGGCGTCGGCCATCTCGACCGCCAGGCCGGCGGCCTGTTCCGCTTCGGCGACATGCACCGCGGTGACCACGCCGTCAAACGGCGCACGCAAAGTCGACTTATCCAGGTTGTCGTTGGCGGCCTGTAAATTCAGTCGCGCCTGTTCCACCTGCGCCTGGGCAACGTCTGTTTTCTCGCGGCTCGCGCCGCTCGTCACATTATCCAGTTGGGCCTGAGCCTGCGCCAGTTGCGATTCAGCGGACGCCAACTCGGACGCAGTAGGGCTATCGAGTAATTTTTGCAGATTGGCTTTGGCTTGCGTCAGCGTCGCCCTGGCCTGTTGAATCTGGTCATCGGTCGCGCCCTTCACCGCCTGATCGTAGGCAGATTTGGCCGACTTGTAGTTGTTGGTCGCCCTTTGCAGTTCGAGCGCCTGCGGTTTCATCCCGACATCAGGATCGCCCGCAATTCGATCATACGCGGATTGTGCCTGGCTCAGGGACGCCTGAGCGTTCTTCAGGTTCGCCTCGGCCTGCGCGACTGTATCGCTGTCCGGCCCGGCGACGAGCTTATCATACGCAGCCTGTGCAGAGGCCACGTTCGCACGCGCTGCCTCTATGTCGTTGGGGTTTGCACCGTCCTTAACATTCGCCAGGTTGGCCTCCGCGCTCGCGACCGCGGCCTGCGCCGATGCCAGATCAGCCCCGGACGAACCGTTGAGCAAGTCTTGCAGGTTCGCTTCCTGGATCGTCAGATTCAGTTCGGCGTTGGCGACAGCCCGTTCCAATGCTGCCGTATCCAGGACCACCAGAGCATCGCCTTGCTTTACGACGTCACCGACGTTGACCGGCACGGCTTTCACTATCCCGGCCTGCTCCAGGCTGAGGCGCGCCTCTCGATGGGCTTCGATGTTGCCGGAAGCCGGTGCGCCGGCCGACAGGTTGCCGATGAACGCTTCGACCACCTGGCCCGATGTACTTTGCGCCGCAGCCTCTGTCGCCTGTCGTGGGCCAATACCAAGGGCGCGCATCAACAACGGCGCCAGAACGATGACCGCAACAATCGCGCCAACGATCCAGGGCCAGCGCCGTCGTTTCTTTCTCGATGTATTGTCATTCATGATCTCAAGGACCTCCCGGCTGTTTCCATTGAATGCTTTAATTCATGCGCCATCATCCTATCAAGAACGGCAACCGGCGAATAGTGTCTGTGGTCACGCCGCGTCATGACCAACGTCATCGAACCGACGAATCGTCGCCTTACGCGAGGGATAGATTATAGGTAACCGGGAAAAAGCAAACGATGCTACATCAATGGAGGCAAAGAGTGAGAGGATAAAGCAGTCAAGCGGTCTGAAGCGCCGGCGCGGCGCGGTGTTGTTTCTGCTTACGCCAATGCGCGATCATCAGCGCCGCAGCAAGAAAGCCGAACATCGCGGCCAACCGTAACCCCAACACCAGCCCTTCGGAGGTGCGCCCCAGGATGCCTGCAAGCAAGGGGCCGGCGACCAGAGCCGCGTTGACGCAGATACTGTGCACGCTGATATAGATCGTGCGATCGTCATTTGGCGTCACAGAAACCAGATTATCGAACAGGGTTATGAAGATCGTCGCCATAAATGCGCCGCCCAACGCCGCCCACGGCACCGTCCACCAGATCGTCGGTGAGAAAGACGTGAGCAGTGGATAAAGCGCGTAGCCCGCGCACCCCAATGCCAGCGCGCGCTCACGACCGATCATCGGAGAAAACCGACGCATCAGCAATGAACCTACAACCATCATGCCCGATGCCGTGGTGACCACAATGCTGATCTGTCCATCGGTCGCGCCTAGGGTGCGCGCCCAGTAGATGGGCAGCAGCGGGCCGGTCATGCCGATCGCCATGTGCAGGATAGCGACGGCGGCGGTGAAAAGCGCGAAACCGGGATAATGGAACAATTCCGGCAGCCGGCTGACCATCGAGACCTTCTGCTGCCGGCGTGGCGCGGGGTGCTCGGGCACGATCATCTTCGTCACGTGCCACACACTGACCATGGATGCCAGCCACCCGAACAAGAAAATGATCTGGTAGTTCAGCGGGAAACCGACCCACTGGAGCACGCGACCGGCGATCAGCGTTGTCACAGTGCTGGCCATGCCAAGTCCGGCCAGGCGCAACCCAACCACATTGGGGATTTGCGTCTGAGGCACGGCGTCGGCCATCATGGACATGAAACTGGTGTTGGAAGCGGCTATCGAAAACGCCTGGAGAAAAACCAGGAAGACCGTGAGCGGCGCCAGCGCGCGATCAATGAAAAACGGCAGCAGGGCGATGATGAGGTAGAAAAAACGGTGCCAGAAGAGGCCCCCGATCACCCAGCGCATGCGATGACCGGTGCGCTGCATCATTCCGGTCACGGGTAGCTGCCAGAAGATGCTGACCAGCGCCGGCCCAAACACAAGCGCGCTTACCAGAAGGCTGGACGCGCCGAGCCGGACAATATAAACGGACATGAGGTTGATGCACGTCCCGACGAAGACGCCGTACCAGGTGATTTCCATCACGAGGTGATGGGCGTTCGCCTGAACCTGCTCAGGGGTCGGCTGGGGATCATCCACTCGCCCCAGCCCGATGAATTCCAGCGCCCGGTAGCGGAGCGACCCGACAGTCATCTCAGGCATCAGCCGTTCACGCGCGTTCGACCAACTCGATGAGGACTCCGTGCGCGCCCTTCGGGTGAATGAACGCCACCCGGCCATGCGCGCCTTGCTTCGGCGTTTCGTCAATCAGCGCCGCGCCGCGCGCTTTCAGGTCGGCCAGCGCCGCTTCAATGTCATCCACCTCGAGGCAGATGTGATGCAGCCCCTCACCGCGGCGGGCCAGATATTTGCCGATCCCCGAATCCGGGCTGAGCGGCTCCAGCAGTTCGATCTCGCTATCGCCCACCGGCAGGAAGGCCGCCTTGACGCCTTGCTCCGGGATCTCGGCGACGTGATCCAACGCCATGCCCAGCGCATCCCCGTAGGTCACCAGCGCAGCGTCCAGGTTCTCCACCACAATAGCAATATGATCTACGCGTTTAATGGTCATAGGTCCTCCCTGCAGAAGGCTCAGTCCGGACGCACATACCACTCTTCGCGCTCGGCGTCGAAATCTGCGATCCGGTCGAGAGGCAGCTTCATGTATTTGCCCGTCGCCTCGGCAGCGACTGCGCCATCAGGCAGCAGCAACTCGCCCGAACCCTGAAACATGCGCGAGCCTTCGGAGGTGATGCGCCCCACCACCGTCAACTCGACGCCGATCGGCGCGGGCTGGCGAAATCGCATGTTCAGTTCGGCGGTCACGCCCCAGATGTCATCGCCATACTTGATCATGATGGCGCGCCCGATGGCCTCATCCATCACGGCGGTAATCACCCCGCCGTGCAGGCGGCCCGGATAGCTCTGATGGTGATCTGCGCCGGTGAAGCGCGCCAGCACCGAGCCGTCTTCGCACTCATAGAACCGCACGTGGATGCCTGCCGGGTTGCTCTCGCCGCAGACGAAGCACATGCGGCTCGTCGGTTGTTTCTTCATCGCTATGGCCTGTACTCACCGAAGACGCCGCGCAGGGTGTTGCAAATCTCCCCCAGCGTCGCATAGACGCTGACCGCTTCCACGAAAAGCGGCATCAACGCGGCGGATGGATCCTGCGCCGCAACCCGGATGCGCGCCAGCACGTCGCTCACGGATTCGTTGTCCCGATCGGCCCGCAACGCCTTCAAGCGGGTGATCTGCTCGGCCTGCACCGCCTCGTCAATCCGCAACAGGTCGCCGGGCGGGGCATCCTTCGCTGTCTGGAACCGGTTGACCCCGACCACCACCTGCTCGCCGCTCTCGACTGCGCGCAGCGCGGCATAAGCCGCATCCTGAATCTCGGCCTGGATGTAGCCGCCCTCGATGGCCTTACGCGCGCCGCCCATGGCATCAATTCGTTCCAGATAGCGCCCGGCGCGTTCTTCGATCTGGTCGGTCAGATACTCCACATAGTAGGAACCGGCCAGCGGATCCACTGTGTCGGCCACGCCTGACTCATAAGCGATCACCTGCTGCGTGCGCAGCGCCACTTGCACTGAGGATTCGGTGGGCAACGCCAGCGCCTCATCCTGTGAGTTGGTGTGCAACGACTGCGTGCCGCCCAGCACCGCCGCAAGCGCCTGGAGCGTCACCCGCACGACGTTGTTCTCCGGCTGTTGGGCGGTCAGCGTCGAACCCGCCGTCTGGGTATGAAATCGGAGCTGCCAGCTCTTCGGGTCACGCGCGCCGAAACGCTCACGCATGATGTGCGCCCACAAACGCCGCGCCGCGCGGAACTTGGCGACCTCCTCGAAAAGATCGTTATGCGCGTTGAAGAAGAACGCCAACTGCGGCGCGAAATCGTCTACCGCCAACCCGGCGTCAATGGCGGCGCTGACATACTCGATCGCGTTCGCCAGCGTGAACGCCACTTCCTGCACCGCGGTAGACCCGGCCTCGCGGATGTGATACCCGCTGATGCTGATGGTGTTCCAGTGCGGCGCGTCGGAGGCGCAATAGCGAAACAGATCGGTGATGAGCCGCATCGAAGGCGCGGGCGGGTAGATATACGTGCCGCGCGCGATATATTCTTTGAGGATGTCGTTTTGGACGGTGCCGCGCAGGCCGCGAGACTCCACGCCCTGCTTCTGCGCCACAGCAATCAACATGGCGAGCAGAATGCCGGCGGGCGCGTTGATCGTCATGCTGACGCTGACCTTATCCAGCGGGATGCCGTCGAACAGCGTCTCCATATCGGCCAGCGACGAAATCGCCACGCCGACCTTGCCGACCTCTCCCAACGCCAGCGGATCGTCCGAATCGTAGCCGATCTGGGTCGGCAGGTCGAAGGCGACGCTGAGCCCGGTCTGGCCCTGTTCCAGCAGGTACTTATATCGCTGATTGCTCTCTGCGGCCGAACCGAACCCCGCATACTGGCGCATCGTCCAGAACCGGCCGCGATACATGGTCGGCTGGACGCCCCGCGTGAACGGATATTCGCCCGGAAATCCCTGTTCGACAAGATAACGATCCGTCAGCCCGGGGCAAGCCGCGGCGAGTTCTTCATCGGGAAGATGAAGACGTTCCACGGGGATGTCCGAGGAAGTTTTGAATTCGGTCTTGCGCTCGGGCGAACGCGCCGTCGTGCGCGGCGACAGGTCCCGCCTCCCAGCGAGCCAATTCATCCGCCAGCTCGCGGCTATCAGACGCCTTGCTCATATTGATATCTCCAACAGAAGATGAAAGCGCAGTCGAGGTAATTCGGGCAGGCGCTAAACTCCATATTTCTCGGCGTACAGCCCCGGATCGTAATCGGCGCGCCGGTTCGGGCAGACCTCCCGCGGGCACAGGCGACAATTGATGTGGCTGTCTTGACCGGTGAACAGCAGACCGGAAACCGTTTTGGCGGGGCGCATCAGATACGTATGCATTAACTCGACGCCGATCGCCGCCTGAGTATCGCCCAACAGATCGAACAGCACGCGTTGCTCGCGCAGAGGCCAGTCGGTCAGCGAACCGGGGTTCATTTCCGAGGCATGCTCGATGGCGTAACGGTCGCGCAGATACACGCCGAACGCCTGGCGCGCCTCATAGAGCGCAGCCTCGCTCGCCTGCACGGCGTAGTATTGATGCAACAGGTCGGGCTGCGCCCAGCCCCATTCCTCCAACTCGTGGCCCGCCGTGCAGACGTAGATAAAAACGCGTTCCGTGTCCGCGAGGTTGACGCTCAGCACCCGGCTGTTGAATCGGAATCCGTCTATCACTATCCAGTCCGGCCCGCGCTCCTCGATGAATGCTAACCGGTACATCGCCTTGGGACGCACGATCTCTTGCGCCTGCGCCACGATCTCGGCAAGCTCGTCGCGCAGGCCGCTGCCCGGGCGCATCCGCAGACGCACGGCCAACGCCTCTACATCAATTGCGCCCGGCAGCGGATCGAGAATTACAGGTTCCATCGGTTTAGGCCGGCTTTGTCCCGAAGATGAAGTCCCACAACGGCGAACTGACGCCGTAGCGCTTGTCGGGAGTTTTATAATGATGTTGCATGTGATAACGCTTGAGGTATTTCAGCGGCCCCCACCGCATCGGGAAGTGATGCGTGGCGTAGTGGGTCAAGTCATAAAACAGGTAGCCGACGATGAAGCCGGCGAACATCGGCGCCAGCCATGCCCCTGCATCCAGCGCTGCCACGAGCACCAGATAGAACAGCCCGTAGAAGACCAGCGCCAATGGGATGCTCACGATCGGCGGCATCACCAGGCGCGTCTTACATTGCGGCTGCGCATGATGCACCCCATGAAACAGGAAGAAGATCCGCTCCATTTCCGGCGATGACGGCTCGTAATGAAACACAAACCGGTGCATCAGGTACTCGGTCAACGTCCAGACGAACACACCGATCAGAAACGCCGCAGGTATGTACGCCCATGACGCGCCGGAAACATGCTGTGTGATGGACAGCATCATGAACAGGAGCGCCACCGGCAGCCACAGGATCAGCACCATGACCGGGCTGATGTGGGTGAACATCTCCAGGAAGTCCGATTTGAACAACCGTATAGGAACGTCGCTGTGATTGATCTCGATTGGTCCCGCCTGTGCTGCCATCGTGTCCTCCGATCAGCGTAACGTCAGCAAAATCTGGCCACCGGTAACCTGCGCGCCCGGTTCGGTCCGGAGTTCATGCACCACGCCGTGCCGCGGCGCGCGTAATTCATTCTCCATCTTCATGGCCTCGAGGATCAGCAAGGTCTGCCCCTCTTCGACCTCCTGATCCGGCTCCACCAACACTTTGACCACCAGCCCTGGAATCGGCGCCTTCACCACTTGCTCGGCGTCCGAAACATGGATTCGCCGGTCGGCTTGCGCCAACCGGCGCGAACGTTCATCCTGCACCCGCACGATGTAGCGCCGCCCGGAGAGGATGATCGGATACAGGTCGCTGTGCCCTTCCATCTCCTCGAGGAGAATCTCGTGAGAGGCGTTTTCCAGCAACAGCGAATGCGTTTGGCCGCCTGCCGGTCGCATATCGGCGGCCATCTCAACGCCGTCTATGAGGACGCGTCCGTGCGGCTCGACCGATATCTCATATGTGACGCCGTCTACCGTAGCAAAGTACTTCATGCGCCGCCTCTCAAACGCCCCGGCCGCCCGGCCTACCGGACAGCTTCCAGGGGCTCACCTTCACGCCATCATCGCCGCAGGGCGTCCCCAAAATCACGGCTTGCTGTGCGCGTTCGTGCTCGGCCAGCACGGCGGCAATGGCCGCCACCTGGTCGAGATCGTGGCCGGGCGCGGGCGCGAGTTTGAAGCCGTTCGGCCCATCCAGGAAACTCGTGTCGAACTGGCCCCACTGAAACACCGTGCTGTCCATCACTTGCTGGTGAAACGGTATCGTCGTATGCAGACCGCCGATCCGATACTCATCCAGGGCGCGTCGCATCCGGAGCACGGCCTCGGCCCGCGTCTCGCCCCACACCACCAGTTTCGCCAACATCGGATCGTAATAGAGGCTAATCTCCTGGCCCACGTAGATGCCGCTTTCCAATCGTACGCCGGGGCCGTGCGGCTCGGAGAGGCTGGTCACCCGGCCGCCTTCGGGCAAAAAGTCGCGAAACGGGTTCTCGGCATTGATGCGGCACTCAATGGCGTGCCCTTGCAACCGGATATCTTCCTGTCGCCAGCGCAACTTGCGCCCCGAAGCAATCGCCAATTGCTCTTTGACAATATCAATGCCGGTCACCAACTCGGTGACGGGATGCTCCACTTGCAGCCGGGTGTTCATCTCCAGGAAATAGAAGTCGCCCGAACGGTCAAGCAGGAACTCCACGGTTCCGGCGTTGGTGTAGCCTACGGCTTGCGCCGCGCGCACGGCGATAGCGCCCATCTTCGCCCGCAAATCCGCAGACACCGCAATCGAGGGCGCTTCCTCGATCAGCTTCTGATGCCGCCGCTGGATGCTGCACTCACGCTCGCCCAGGTGAATATAGTTGCCGAAGTTGTCGGCGAGAACCTGGATCTCGACGTGACGCGCCCGCTCGACGACTTTCTCGATGTAGACGGCGTCATCTCCAAATGCCTTCAGCGCCTCTCGCCGGGCCGCTTCAATGGCGGCCGGCAACTCCGCAAGAGTGCGCACCAGGCGCATGCCCTTCCCACCGCCGCCCGCCGCGGCTTTCACCATGATGGGGAAACCGATGGCGTTCGCAACTTCGGCAGCCTGCGCGTTGGTAGTGGAACGCCCCGTATCGCCGAGCACCGTATCGCTGCCGGGCGCAACGGGAATGCCGCAGCGATCATCATGCTGCGCGCACGCAACTTGTCGCCCATCGCGCGGATGAGCCGCGGGCGGAGGCCCCACCCACGCCAACCCGGCGTCGCTGACCGCCTGGGCGAAATCGGCGTTTTCCGACAAGAAGCCATAACCCGGATGCACCGCTTCCGCGCCCGATTTCAGCGCCGCCTCGATGATCGCCAGCGCCATTCAGATAACTTTCCCGCGGAGGCGGCGGCCCGACCCGATAGGCCTGATCGGCATAGCGCACATGAAGCGCTGTGCGGTCAGCATCGGAATAGATCGCAACGGTGCGCAATCCACGCTCATCGCAAGCCCGCAGCACACGGACAGCGATCTCCCCTCGGTTGGCAACCAGAACTGTTTGGAACATGAACCTGTCAACCCATCATCAGATGTGCGCTCAGAAACCGAACGCATCCGTGTCGTCTCTTACAACGGGATATTGCCGTGCTTTTTCGGCGGATTGGTATCACGCTTGTTCTGCAACATCTCAACGCGTTGATGAGGCGCGGCCGCGTTTCATGCGGCTCAATCACGGCGTCTATAAACCCACGCGATCGCCGCCACGTAAGGATTCGCGAACTTCTCGCGATATTCCGTGACCTGGGCCACCGCGCCGCCTCCGACGATTCCGCTTTTTCGATCTCGCGCCGGAAGATGATATTGACTGCGCCTTCCGGCCCCATCACGGCGATTTCAGCCGTAGGCCAGGCCAGGTTGATATCGCCGCGCATGTGTTTCGAGCTCATGACGCAGTACGCGCCGCCATAGGCTTTCCGGGTGATCACCGTCACCTTGGGCACGGTCGCCTCGGCATAAGCATAGATGAGCTTGGCTCCATGGCGGATGATCCCGCCATGCTCCTGCGCCGTCCCCGGCAGGAAGCCGGGGACATCAACGAGCGTCAGAATCGGAATGTTGAACGCGTCGCAAAAGCGCACAAACCGCGCCGCCTTTGCGCTGGCGTCAATATCGAGCACCCCGGCCAGGTAAGCGGGCTGGTTGGCGACGATCCCGATGCTGCGCCCATCGAGCCGGGCGAAGCCGATGAACACATTCTGCGCCCAATTCTGCATCACCTCGAGGAAGTCGCCATTGTCCACCAGACGGCCGATGATCTCACGCATGTCGTATGGCCGATTCGGTTCCTGCGGGATGATGCGATCCAGGGCATCGTCGGTGCGCAGCGGGTCGTCATCGCTGCTGACAATGGGCGGGTCTTCCATGTTGTTGTTGGGCATGAAACTCAACAACTTCTGCACCAGAAAAAGGGCATCCTCCTCGCCGTCGGCGGCAAAGTGGGCGACGCCGCTCAACGAGGCATGCAGTCTCCGCGCCGCCAAGCTCCTCAAAGCCGACTTCTTCGTGCGTCACTGTCTTGACGACTTCAGGTCCAGTAACGAACATATAGCTGCTGTTCTTGACCATCAGCACGAAGTCGGTGATGGCCGGAGAATAGACCGCGCCGCCCGCGCACGGCCCCATGATAACGCTGATCTGAGGAACGACGCCGGATGCCAGCGTGTTGCGCAGGAAGATATCGGCGTAACCGGCCAGGCTCAGGACGCCTTCCTGGATGCGCGCACCGCCGGAATCGGTCAGGCCGATCACGGGCGCGCCGTTCTTCATCGCCATGTCCATCACTTTGCAGATCTTCTCCGCCTGCGTCTCGGAAAGCGAGCCGCCGAACACGGTGAAATCCTGGGAATAAACGTAGACCAGCCGCCGGTCAACCGTCCCATAGCCGGTAATCACCCCATCGCCGAGGAACTGCTGGCTGTCCATGCCGAAATCATGGCTGCGATGCGTGACGAAGCGATCCAACTCGACAAAGCTGCCCTTGTCGAGCAGGAGGTCCAGCCGTTCGCGCCGCGGTGAGCTTGCCGCTGGCATGCTGCCGGTCAATCCGCGCCTGCCCTCCCCCCTGAGTAGAACGATACTGCATCTCGCGCAGCGTTTGAATCTTGTCCTGATTTGACATGAAATCTCCGTAAATTCGGCGTCAGCCCTTTTGCGCCGCCGTGGCCATCGCACTCATGTTGGGCGTTTCGGGCGTCCGGCGCACCAGAAGCGAACCGATCCCCCACAGGGCCAGGCTCACCAGGAACACTGCGCCGAGCGGGATCAAGAACGCATCAAACCAGAACTTGTCCGGGAAGATACGAATGAGTGAGCTTTCCCAGGTGAACATCCATGTGCCCGGGGGAAAGAAAACATCGTGAAATGCGACGAAGAACGAACGCCAGCTCAGTAGCGCAAAAATGACCAGCACCGCCAACAAACCCGCCGTCAGCGCAGCGCCATTGCGCCAGGCCAGATACGCCTGTCGGCGATTGCCCCTCGTAACAAGTAAGACCGCGGACCCGCCGACGACAACCACCACCGAAATCAACCACACGGTAATTAGGCGATCCGTCAACCGCTTCACGTCTTCCATGTGGCTCAACTCTTCGGGCGTGAAGAGCAGTTGGCCCGAATTGGGCAGACGCAGGACGCCGATGATATCAATCGCCTGCTCCGGCGGCAGCGAACTGTTCAGGAACTCAATGGACGCCAGGCTATACTCCAGCCTCTGTTCCGTGGTGAGGCCGTAGGGATCGGGCGGAAAGCCGGGACGCGTGTACTCCCAGCGGGGGAACCAGCCGGTGAACATGATGCGCACCGCCATCAGCACCAGGAAGATCGGCAACGCGATTACCACGGCCCATTTAATGATCCGGGCGATCCAGCTAGTCAAGCGCACCTCCCGCCGTCGGGGGGATCACCGCAAGCCAGGCCCGTACCGGTCGAACAACTTCGGGTTCTACCCATCCGTCGCCACCGAAACTTCGGTCATACCGAATCCAGCACACGGTCCGAATACGCCGGGCCAGCGACGTCCAGACCCTGGAGATGGTCCACGCCCGGGATGCGCCAGAACTCGCAATTGCTATCGCCGCCCGCTTCGCAGAGCATCTTGTGCGCCAACTCGCTATGCTCAATCGGCACATGACGATCCTGCTCGCCGTGGATCAGCAGCACCGGCGGCCATCCGCGTGACTTTGCGACGAGCCGGCCATCTGGGAAAGCGCGCCGAGCGCGCTTCTTCGGTCAGCCTATGCAGCACCGGGCGCACGATGATCGTCGCCGACGGGCCGAGCAGGCCGGTATAAAGGCCGTCCGCCGACATGGGCATACTATCGAGAACAAACGCGTCCAGCCCGCCCGACGCGGGGCGCACCGCCAGGAGCAACCCCAACATGGAACCAAGCGAGTTCCCCCAAAATCCAAGCCAGAGCTGCCGGTGTTCGGTGCGAAGCCAGCGCACCCAACCCGTCAGGTCAGTCAAGAGTCGCCGGCCATCGGTATCCCACGGACCTTCGGAGAGGCCGTGGGCCAGCGCGCGTTAACCAGCAACAGGTTGTAGCCGCGCGCACGGGCCACGCGCACCAGCGGCCACGCCATCAACGGCGCGCGGTCGTCCGCCATCAACAGGCCGGCCGCGCCGTTGAAGCCGTGATGCTGGATGATCGTTCGATCCGAATCCGCGCCAGCCGCGCGAATCCAGATCGCATGGAGGCGTGCGCCACCTGCCGCAACGCGATACACATCCTCCGCATGAGGGCGCAAATCGGGCGGGATCTCCACCGGGATGCGCCGCGGGTGTGTGAAATAAAAGTACGCGCTGCCCATTGCAATCCCTGCGCCGAGCAGCGTCGAAGCTGTCTGACCAATAAGCATTTGAACCATAAGGTTTGTTGTCACTCCGGATCAGATCGCGCCGGAATCCGCACCTTCCTTTCACGCGAACTAATTCAGCGATTTTACATCAAGGGGCGTCAAAAGGCCAACCGTTTCACTGCTTTCCCGCGGGGCGAGGTGTGCTATAATGGCGTTCGTCGGGTGCGAATCGAGTCGCGAAAGGATGAAGCGGCGTGTCTGAAGAGATACGGCGGGTGGGCGTAGTCGGGTGCGGGCAGATGGGCGCGGGCATCGCCGAGGTGTGCGCGCGTGCAGGCTACACCGTCATGATCAGTGACCTGAACAGCGATCTGGTAGAGCGCGGATTGCGCCGCATCGAAAACTCGCTGGGCAAAGCCGTTCGCGCGCGGCAAGCTCACTGAAGAGGAGCGCGCCGCCGCCCAACCGCGCATCATCGGCGCGACCGACCCTTCGGCCTTTGCCGATTGCGATCTGGTCATCGAAGCCGTCGCAGAAAGCCTGGAACTGAAACGGCAAGTGTTCGCCGAGTTGGAGGCCAACACGCCGCCCCATGCGATTCTCGCCAGCAACACCTCTTCCCTGGCCGTCATCGAGATGGCGGCGGCGACCAACCGGCCGGCCCAGGTGCTCGGCCTACACTTCATGCAGCCGGCGCCGGTCATGCCGCTGGTCGAGATAGTTCGCACCTTTCTGACCAGCGACGAAACATTCGACACGGCCAGGCAGTTCATCGAGAGCCTCGGCAAGACGATCGTCGTGAGCCAGGACACGCCGGGCTTCATCGTCAACCTGTTGCTGATCCCGTTCCTCCTTCACGCCATCGAGGCATCCGGACGCGGCGTAGCGACGAGCGAAGACATCGACACCGCCGTCAAGCTGGGGTTGGACCATCCGATGGGGCCATTCACGCTGCTCGATTTCGTCGGGCTGGACACCGTGCTGGTCATCGCGGACGCGGTATATGGCGAGACACAGGACCCACGCTTCATCGCTCCGCCGCTCCTGCGCCGGATGGTCAGCGCCGGGCATTTGGGCCGGCAAGAGCGGCACAGGGTTTTACAACTACGCCGATCAGGTCAATTCAGCAAGATAGGAGCTAACAGATGATTCGAAGAACTGGTTTTGGACGCACAGGACATGAAGCACCCGCGCCATCTTCGGCGCGGCGGCGCTCGGCAGCGTCACGCAGGCGGAAGCCGACATCGCACGCTGGAATTGCTGCTGAAGCACAACATCAACCACATTGACACCGCCGCCAGCTACGGCGATGCCGAGGTGCGCCTCGGGCCGTGGATGAAACGGGATCGCAATAAGTACTTCCTGGCCACCAAGACCGGGGAACGCACCTACGCCAAGGCGCGCGACAGAGTTCCACCGGTCGCTGGAGCGGTTGCAGACCGACACCGTAGATCTGATCCAACTTCACTTCCTGGTCGACCCCGAAGAATGGAAGGTCGCCATGGGTGAAGGCGGCGCGCTGGAGGCGCTGATCGAGGCCCGGGAACAGGGCCTCGTGAAGTATATCGGCGTCACCGGGCATGAGATCACCGTCGCCGAAACGCCACCAGGAAAGCCTGCACGGCTTCGACTTCGACTCGGTGCTGCTGCCCTACAACTACCCACTGATGCAGAACCCGGAATACGCGGAGAACTTCGAGAAACTGGTTGCAGCCTGCCACGAGCGCAACATCGCCGTGCAGACCATCAAGTCGCTGGCGCTCGGCCCGTGGGGAGACAAGCCCCAGACACGCGCTTGTTGGTATGAGCCATTCGAAGATCAGGCAGACATTGATCGCGCCGTGCATTGGGTGCTGGGGCGACCGGGCGTCTTCCTGAATACCGTGGGCGACATCCACCTCCTGCCCAAGAGTCCTGGATGCCGCCGAACGATTCGAGAAACGCCCCTCGGACGCGGAGATGGCGAAGATGGGCGGCCGGACAGAGGCGGAGCCGCTCTTCGCGTAAGCGCAGCCCGTTGGATTTCGTACTGATATTGGCGTAGAGGCTTCCTCGGCCCTATCGGGCCGAGGAAGCCTCTACGCCGACCACATCGCGCAAAAGCAACGTCAATCCCCGGGCCGGATGCCAAAACATCCGGCCCGTGTATTTGTGACTGGCGAATCACGGCGCTAACTTGCCAGACTATAGGCAAGCGCCGTGCCGAAGGGCCTGAATCCGATACGTTCATAGATGCGCCCCGCGGCCTCATCCTGCGCCGTGAGGATCACCGCCTCCGCGCCGGCCGTGAACTGCGCCCCGACTACCGCGGCGGATAATGCCGTCGCAATGCCTCGTCGCCGATAGCTCGGCGGCGTCGCCACCCCCACCAGTTCGCTCAAACCATCCAGAATCGCAGTGCAGCCTGCCGCCCCGACCGGCTCACCGTCCAGCCGCGCAACCATGCTCAGGCTACCCCCGACGTCCAACCCCGAACGGAACCGTTCCGCCTCCGTCACGTCCGCCGTCGCCTTGTCATCCTCGCCGAAGCCCTGGCGCTGCGCGGCGATGAACGCCTGCAATTCTTCGACCGGCGATTTTGCTGTCAGCTCACGGATCACTAGCCCCGGCGGCGGCTCTCCGGCTCGGAAGTTCGCCGTCTCACAGACCATGAACGCCTGGCGCGCTTCCTCCTCAAACCCGGCGCGGCGCAGGATGGCCGGCAAACCAGGCGCATACTCCTCCATGAACTCGAAGCGCGGTAGACGCTCGCGAGCCTCGAATGCGGCGATCAGGCGCTCCAAATCGGCCACCCACCCCGCCGAACCCTCGTCGAGAGAAACCGGGCGCGTTGGCTTGGCGTAGTTGAAAAAGCGAAACGGGTCGTCCGGATCGAAGAATAGTTGGAAGTGACCGAGCTCCTCCACTTCGTGCGTCAGCGCAGCAGCCTTGCGCAGATAGGCTTCCAGTCGTTCGGGTGTGAACATGGGCGCTCCATTCGAGATCAAACAAAAGAGGGCTTCGGGTGTTCTCGAAGCCCTCTGAATGACAGACTCGCTCTGACGCGTGGCCGGCGACGGTTCAGACCGCTACCTTCTCGTCGTCGGTCGCGTAGACTCCTTCATGGCCGGGATACGCGCGATCTTCCAACTCAGCGATATACTTTTCGGTCTCCATCGCCGCCGCAACGCCTTGCCCTACCGAGGTCGCCACCTGGCGGAAGCGATGATCCTGGATCTCACCCGCAGCAAAGATGCCCGGCACGCTGGTGCGCATCAAACGATCAGTGATGAGATAGCCCTCCTCGTCCATCGCCAGCTTGTCCGTGAAGAGCTGGTTGTTGGGCAAGATGCCCCACATAGACGAAGACGCCGTCGGTCTTGAGCTCGCTGCTCTCGCCGGTCTTGATGTTCTCAAGTTCGACGCTCTCAACCAGATGGTCGCCGTTGATGCGGTTCACCACCGTATCCCAGATGAACTCGATCTTGGGGTTGCTGAAGGCTCGCCTCTGCAGGATCGCGCTGGCGCGCAACGTGTCTCGGCGGTGCACAATGCGTACCTTGTTGGCAAAACGAGTCAGGAAAAGTCCTTCCTCCAGCGCGCTGTCACCGCCGCCGACCACCACCAGGTCTTTGCCGCGGAAGAAGAACCCGTCACACGTCGCGCAATAGCTGACGCCGTGCCCGGTCAGGCGTTCTTCATCGGGCACACCCAGCTTGCGCGGCGACGCGCCCGTGGTGACGATCAGCGCGTTGGCGCGATAGGTCTTGCCGCTGGCCGTCTCGATGCGGAAGGGCGGGCCGTTCACATCAATCTCCGTGACGTAATCGAACTCCACCGTCGCGCCGAACTTCTCGGCCTGCGCGCTGCATCTTCTCCACCAGTTCGGGGCCGGTCAAACCTTCGGGGAAGCCGGGATAATTCTCGACTTCGGTCGTAATGGCGACCTGACCGCCGAGTTCGTTGCCCGTCAACAACAATGGCTTCAAGTTGGCGCGCGCCGTATAAATCGCGGCGGACCACCCGGCTGGTCCGCTGCCGATGATGATCACATTCTCGACCTCAGGCCGATCTTCCGGTCCCTTGCCCTCTTCGAGGATATCCAGTTCTTCCGCAGCGTTCAGGTTGAGATTTAGCCCGTCCATCATTTCAAATGTCTCCTGCCTCGTATAAGATCAAAGCGGCGGCGACCGGCCCGGCCGTTTCGGCACGCAAGATCCGCGGCCCCAGCGAAACCGACTGCATACCCGATTGTCGCGCCGTATCTATCTCGTCGTCTGTAAACCCGCCCTCAGGTCCGATCATTAATTCGATGTGTGAACCCGGCGAAAGGTTACATTCGGCCAGGGTCTGCCGCAACGCCGCTGACCGTTCGCCTTCCCAGGCAATCAAGCGTATCGGCGCATCATTCTCGGGTTGTTCGCCCACGGCGCGCTTGACGGCGGAGCCGAACAACTGCGCCGGCAGCAATTCGGGAAGGCGGGCGCGCCGGCTCTGCTCCGCCGCTTCCCGGATGATGCGCTCCCAGCGGTCGCGCCGCTTTTCGATGGCGGCCAGGTCTTCCACCACGTTCCGCTGGCACACCAGACGGGACGAACCGGCTCACGCCGACCTCCGTCCCCTTCTGCAGCGCCCAAGCGAAGCGCTCGCCCTTTAGCACGGCCTGATACAACGTGATGTGAACCGCCGGTTCGCCCACAGCGTCCCACCGCCGGGAGATGGTGAAGCGCGCCTCGTCGCGGCCGTACGATTCGAGGGTCGCATCGCAGCCGCGGCCCACGCCGTCCAGAAAGACCACCGGGTCCCCCGGTCGCAACCGCAGCACCCGGCGCATCTGATACGCCTGCTCCCCGGTCACGGTCACGGATGATCCGGCCAGCAATTGGGGCGGAACGAAGAAGCGCTGCATGGCGATCTACAGTCGGAGACAGGCTTCGGCGGCCAGCCAGAAGAGCCGCTCACGGACCGGCAACCGCTGCCAGTCTCGGTGATCCCAGTCCGCGCCGCTCACGTCATCGCCCGCATAGAGCATTTGCGCGAGAGCGACGCCGCGGAACTGGGCCACAGCAAAGAACGCCGCGGCTTCCATCTCGACCACATGGCAGCCCTCGGCGCGACGCAACGCGACCTTGGCAGGGTCTCGCGAAAGATCGCATCCGTCGTCCACGTCTTGCCAGTAAGATAGGGGACGCTGTGATGCGCCAGGACGCTCGCGATGGCGGCCACGCCCTCGGAACTCGCCGTCACTTCGCGCGAGGGCGGGAGATAATGATAGGATGTGCCCTCGTCGCGCACGGCGCTGACCGGCACGATAATGTGCCCGGCGACGATTTCGCGGTTCAACACGCCGCAGCCGCCGCAAGCGATGAACTTGCTGGGGCCCAGGCAAATGACCTCTTCCAGCAGACCGGCTGCTAACGGCGCTCCAACACCGGGGTGGAAGACAGCCAACCGGCGTCCCGCCACGTCGAGCTCATAGACAGGGTGCTCGCCGATCTCGCTCTTCTGAACCGCGATTTGCCGGGCCTTGCCCGACTGCGCCAGCCCGGCGATCACTTCCTGGAAGAAGCAAATGACGCAATGTTCGGGCGCGTCGATGGGCTGGATAAGCCGCTCGGGGCGGATCACTGCATCGGGATTCGGGTCATACTCGAGGATTGGGTAAGGCTTTTGCATGGTGGGCGCCAGTGATCGGGAATCAGGGATCGGTGATCAGGGACTGGGTGAACGCGAAACGGTGAAGCATAAGCTGCACTTGCGCTTCACTATTTCACGTATCACGCTTTGCGGCGTCGCGCTTCGGCTGCTTGATCGGCTCTTTGCGACGCCCATCGAAGAGATGCCAGGCGGTCATCGTCGGGTGGCGAAACATCATCCGCGGCCCGGCGTAACGCATCACCACACGCACTTGCTCGCGCATGTCCGGCTTATAGCAATGGATGGGGCATTTGGCGCAGGTGGTTTTGCCCTCCTGATACGGACACCGGCGCAGCCGCTCCATTGCATAATCGGAAAGCGCTGCGCATTCGGCGCACAGCGCATCTTGCGTACCGTGATGATCTCGGCAATACATCCCGATCATCGTCCGGATGGTGACGGCTTCACGCTGCATCCGCGGTTTTCCCTCGAAAGGGTCAGCCAAGATTGTCCTCCGTGATTCGATCTGTTTCGGATTTTATGTCTACTCCGGCAACCAGCGCCACCCAGTCGCCGTCGGTGCGGCGGTCGAGCACGGTCAGGCCGTGTGCAGCCAGCCCGGCTCGCACGTCCGGCTCCCGCTCTTCGATGATGCCCGCCAGGATCATCCGCCCGCCCGGAGCCAGATGATCCGCCAGCCCGCCATCGAGCAGGGCGACGATAATGTGCGGCAGGATGTTTACCAGTATCAAGTCCCAGCGCCGGGCGCGCCGTCCGGAGCCCGCCAGAACGCGCTCTCGTCCGGGCCGGCGCACGCCACGACGTGAATAGGGTGTGGCAGGCGGTTCAGGGCGGCGTTTTCCTCCGTCGCGCGGACGGCAATCGGGTCAATGTCGAAGGCGTCCACGCGGCTCGCGCCCATGCGCGCAGCAGCAATCGAGAGGATGCCCGATCCACACCCCGCATCCAGCACCGTATCGCCCGGTCGCAGCGTGTCTTCCATCGCCTTGAGGCAAAGCTGCGTGCTGGGGTGCAACCCCGTGCCAAACGCCATACCCGGATCGAGCACAATGGGTAACTCATCAGGCGCAGGCGTCACTTCGTCCAGCATCCACGCCGGAATAATCAGGATGCTGCGGCCGATGTGCAAGGGCTGATACCCGGCCTTCCACGCGTTCGCCCAATCTTCGTCGGCCAGCCGACGAATGACCGGCTGCGCCATCGGGTAGATGCGCCCGAGATGCCACAGCCCTTCCTCGATCTCCTGTTGCGCGCCGCGGTCTCCGGCGCGTCGGCGACGAGATAGGTCTTGACGGTGATCGCAATCTGGTGATCCTCACCGACCGCATCGAACCCGCTCACCTCGGTCACCGCGCCGCCCTGCCCATCGGGCCGGGCGTTGAGGCGATTGAACAACTCGCTCACCGCTTCAGCCAGCTCACCGTCGGCCTGAACGCTAATTTCGATCCAGTCCATCAACCGAAGACCTTGCCGATGCGATCGAGCATCTTCTCGAAGAAGCTGCGTTTATCGCCCACCGGGGCCGCGCCGTCCAGGGTCGCGCCGAATTGTTCGAGCAGTTCGCGTTGCTGGATCGTCAACTTCTCCGGCACCGCCACGCGCACCGCAACAACCTGATCGCCGCGGCGATTGCTGCGCAACACCGGCACACCCTGACCCTTCAAGCGGAACGTCGCCCCGTTCTGCGTGCCGGGGGGGATGATCAGGGGACTGACGCCTTCCAGGGTGGGCACCTGCACCTCCGCGCCCATCGCGGCCTGGACGAAGTTGATCGGGTATTCCAGCCGGATATCGTTCTCCACGCCGTTCGAACTGCGGATCGGGCTTGACCGAAAGCTCGACATACAGGTCGCCCGATGGGCCGCCGCGTTCGCCCGGCTCGCCTTCGCCGTTCAAGCGAATCCGCATCCCGTCGCTCACCCCGGCGGGGATGCTCACCGAGAGTTTGCGCGAGGTCTTCACGCGCTTGCGCCCGCCGCATTGCTGACACGGCGTCGTGACGATCTCGCGCTCGCCCTCGCAGCGCGGGCAGACGCTGACGCTGACGAACTGCCCCAGGATCGTCTGCTGGACGCGGCGCACCTCTCCGGCGCCGTTGCACTGCGGGCAACGCATGGGGCTTGCGTGCCCGGCTCGGAACCGCTGCCCTGGCACACCGGGCAAACCTCCAGGCGCGGGATCTCGATCTCCTTGTCGGCCCCGAAGACGGCTTCCCGGAAGGTGATTTCCATGTTGTAGCGCAGGTCGCGCCCGCGGGCCGGGCCGCGTTGCGGCGTGCGCTGACCGGCGAAACCGCCGAAGAATTCGTCGAAAATATCGGAGAAACCGCCGAAGCCACCGAAGCCGCCCGCGCCGCCGAACCCGCCGGGGCCACCCGGCCCGCCCTGCGTCGCCGCGTGACCGTAACGATCATACGCCGCGCGCTTATCCGGGTCGCTCAACACGCCATAAGCTTCGTTGATCTCTTTCAGCCGCTCTTCCGAATCGGGAGCCTTATTCACGTCGGGGTGAAACTGGCGCGCCAATTTCCGATAAGCCGTCTTCAGCGCCAGTTCGTCGGCGGTACGCGGCACGCCCAACACTTCATAATAATCACGTTTGCTCATTCAGATATGACTTCTCTCTACCCGAACTAAATTCAAGGACGCCGGCTCAGCGAACGCGCTCACGCCGCGCCGTCTTCCCAACTGATGATCCAGACGCACAGACCGGCCAACAGGATCGTCGCGCCGATGATCGCCGCCCATTGGCCCGCCTCAAAGCCGACATCGCGCGCGCGGCGATGAGGACGATGATCACCATACCCAGCGCCAACAGCAGCCATGAGATCAGATTCGGGTGCGCGTCCCACAATCCTCGCAGAGACTGCATCTTATTATCCCCTCCAAGGGCTAACTCAGAAAACGCTCGCAAAGCACCTGATCAATCCGCGCCGCGCCGGAGGACACCTGCTGCGTCAAGCGGCCGCACTCGCGAAAGCCCGACCGCGGCATAGAACGCCAACGCAGCGTCATTATCGGCGCGAATCGCTGCGACCAGTTTCTCGAAACCCATGCCGCGCGCGTGCTCAAACGTCAGCTTGCTCAGCGCGTCTCCCACGCCATGCCGCCGTGCGGGGGCCGCGACATAGGTCCCCACCGTGGCCACGTGATCCATCGCGCCGGTATAGGCGGCGTAAGGCTCGACCACCTGGAACCCCGCCACGATGTTGCCCAATTTCGCAAGAACCAGAAAGGCGCGGGCCGGAAGGCCCTTCAAGAAAGTGCGTTCCTGCCGCGGGCGTATACGTGCGGTCAATGGCCGTTCGGTCCGCCCTCGCGCACCACCGCGTTGAGCACCGCGGCGATCCCCTCGGCATCCTCCGGCCCGGCGAGCCGCACTTCCGGAGGCGGGAATGGCAAGCCCAACGCGGCCCAGCCGGCGAGCACCTGTATCCCGGTCTCGGCGCGCGTGCCATCCGTTGCAATCACGCGGTCGGCCTGGGCGACCATCTGCTCGACGGGCATCTGGGCGGCCATGCGCCGGCGAATCTCCTCCAGGGACATATCCCGGCTCTCACGGAGGCGTGCGATTTGCTCCGTCGTCGAACAGCGGGTGACCCACACTTCATCGCACAGGGTGCGGCTGAGTCCCGCCTCCAACAACTTGATGGCCTCGATCACGACCATCGGCTTTTCCGAAGCCTGCACGCGCGCCCGGATCACGTCGGCCACCGCCGGGTGCATGATGGCCTCCAGTTGCCGGAGCGCGTTCCGGTTGGCGAAGACGATCGCGCCCAATGCCACACGGTCAATCTCGCCGGTCGGCCCCACCACTGCCGGGCCGAACTCGCGCAGCACGGCGGCATGGGCCGCGCCGCCTCGCTCGATCACGGCGTGCGCCACACGGTCGGCGTCAATCCCCTCCGCGCCCAACGACACCAGCATGTTGAGCACGTTGCTCTTGCCGGTCCCGATGCCGCCCGTGAGGCCCACCACCACCGGCCGCGAGGATTGGTCGTCCATCGGGTCAGGCCAATTCCGTCCACGACGCCATCAGACGGTGCAACTCGGCGTCCATGTGCTGATACTGTAACCCCAGCTCCTGCACCCGCGCCACATCGCCCCTGACGCTGGCGGCCTCCAACTGGGCGCTGAGTTGCGCAAGGTGCGCCTCGACGCGCACGATTTCGGCTTCCATCGCGGCAGCCAATTCGGCCTGCTTCTGGGCCGCCTTGCGCTGACGGCGTTCCTCGCGCGAGCGCGCCCGTTCGTCCTCCGAGTCGCGCCTGTGTCGCCATCTCCCTCCGCAGTCTGCGCCTTGCGCGGCAGCCTCGGCCTCGCGCAAGCGGAGGTAATCCTCGTAATTGCCCTTGTAGGCGCGCAGCTCTTCGCCGGCCACCCGCCAGATGTGCGTCGCAAGCGACTGCACCAGGTAGCGGTCGTGGCTGACCAGCAGAATGGTGCCGGGGAACTGCCGCAGCACATCCTCCAGAATCTCCTGCGACGTCCAGGTCGAGATGGTTCGTCGGCTCGTCCAGCAGCAGGAAGTTGGCGCCCTGCAGCGTCAGCCGGGCCAGCGCGACGCGGCTGCGCTGCCCGCCGCTGAGCGTGCCGATCTTGCGGAACACGTCGTCGCCGCTGAACAGGAACTGGCCCAGGAAGTTGCGCGCCTGCGCCATCGGCAGGTTTTGCACGTCCAGGATCGCGTCCAGCACCGTTTCGTCCGGGTTCAGCCCGGCCTGCGCCTGCGCCAGGTAGCCCACCTGCACGCTGGCGCCGAACCGCACGCGGCCCTCCAGCGCCGGAATGTCGCCGAGGATGGTCTTGAGCAACGTCGTCTTGCCCGCGCCGTTGGGGCCGATCAGCGCCACGCGGTCGCCGCGCCGGATCTCGACGTCGGCGCGGCGAAGAGCGGCGGATCGTAGCCCACCACCAGGTCCTTGGTCGCCAGCACCAGATCGCCGGAGCGGATGTCGGTGGTCAGCCCCAGGCGAATCGCGTCTGCTCCTCGCGGGGCCGGTCGATGGCCTCGTCGCGGAGGAAGCGCTCGAGCCGGGTGCGGCGGCCCTGCGCCTCACGCGTGCGCTGGCCCGCCAGGTTGCGGCGGATGAACTCCTCGGTCTTCTCGACTGAACTCCTGCTGCGCCTCCCACTCCTGGCGCTGGCGCTCGCGGCGCATCTCGCGCTGCTGAGCGATAGGCGAGTAGTTGCCCGCGGTAGGCGTCCAGCCCGCCGAACTTCATCTCCCAGATGCGCGTGGCCGACCTTGTCCAGGAAGTAGCGGTCGTGGGCGACGATCACCAGGGCGCCCTTCCAGTGCACCAGCGTCTCCTCCAGCCACTCGACGGCTTCCAGGTCGAGATGGTTGGTCGGCTCGTCGAGCAGCAGCAGAGTCGGGCTCTTGCAGCAGCAATTGGGCGAGCAGCGCGCGCGTGCGCTCGCCGCCGCTCAGGTGCGCCAACTGCTTGTCGTGCTCGTCCTCGTTGAAGCCCAGCCCGCCGAGCACCTGGCGGATGCGCAATCTCGTACGTCATAGCCGCCCGCCACCTCGAACGCGGTCTGCGCGTGGCCGTATTCCTCCAGCAGCTCGTCGTAATCCGCCGTCCCGTCGAGCGGCCGCATCGGCCAGCCGGTGCTCCAGCTCGCGTCAGCGCGTCGCCCTGGGCGCGCAACCCGTCGAAGACGCTCCAGCATCGCCTCGTGCAGGGTCGTGTCGCCCGGCCGGCGGCGGATCCTGCGGCAGATAGCCGACCGTCAGCCCGCGCTTGCGAAAGACGTCGCCGGCGGTGGACGTGTCGACGCCGGCCAGGATGCGCAGCAGCGTGGTCTTGCCCGCGCCGTTGGCGCCGACCATGCCGATGCGGTCGCCTGCCTCGATGCGCAGGTCGATACCGTCGAAGACATCGAGCGCGCCAAAGGCCTTCCCCAGATCGTTTCCGACGAAAAGCGACATCACTCCGAGTCCAAAACAAGAATTAACCCCTACTATAGCATCTAACGATATGCGCTCCGAATACCAGCTATGCGATTGCGGGGTCCGTCGAGTATAATCACCCGATATTGTGCAGACATTGAAACGATTACCAAGGAGAGATCCATGTCGCCCATGCCCCGAACTGCCCGCAGAACGGGCCTTGCATTGCTGATGATCCTGGCCGCAGCCCTGCTGTTGAGCGGTTGTGTCGTTCCGCCGGCCGCTGCACCCGCGCCGGAGACCGCCGCAACCATCGCGCCGGAAGTCGCGGCGACCGTCGCGCCGACCGAAACGCAACCCGCCCCGGCCGAGCCTGCGGCGGAGGCGACCACTGCGCCGGCAGCCTCTACCGGAGAAATACAGACGGGCGTGGATGCGGATGGTAACTTCTACTCGCGGAGACCCGAACGCCAAGGTCAAACTGGTGGAATGGTCCGATTTCGAGTGTCCCTATTGCGGACGCCACACGGTGGAAACCGGCGCCTTGCTGGATGAAACCTACGTTGCGACCGGCCGGGTGCAGCACATCTTCCGCAATTTCCCGCTCAGTTTCCACCCCAACGCTGTGCCCGCCGCGGCCGCGGCCTACTGCGCGGGTCAGCAAGACCCGGCGCTCTTCTGGGGCATGCATGACTGGCTGTTCGCCAATCAGAGTGTATGGAGCAGCGATGACGACGCCCCCGGAATGTTCCGCGATCAGGCGCTGGCCCTCAAGGCTGACGGCGCCGCCTTCGATGCGTGTCTCATTGCGCCCGAAACGGCCGCCGCCCTGGATAAAGACCAGACAGAAGGCATGAAACTCGAGATCGCCGGAACGCCTGCCTTCTACATCAATGACTGGTTCCTGGGCGGCGCGTATCCGTTCGCGGAGTTCCAGGATGCCATCGCCAACGCCGAACAGGGCATTCACCCGCCGCCGACGCCAACACCCTTACCCCAGGGCGTCGCCCCGTATGACGAAGACCCGAAGCGCCCCGGCATGACCTATGACGGCAGCCCGACGCGCGGCGAACCCGATGCGCGGCTGATCCTGGTCGCGTTTGAAGACTTCAAATACAACGAAAGCCTGATGCACTTCGAAGACGTGGATCCGATGCTTGTCGAGAAGTACATTGACACCGGCGAAATGCGCGAGGTATTCAAGTTCTACCCACTGCTCTCGCCCAACGCCGCGCTCGCATCGCTATGTGCACTGGAGCAGGGCAAGTTCTGGGAATTCCGCGACCTCCTGTTCCCGGAGCAAGAGACGTGGCAAGACGGCGACATACTGGCGATGCTGGCATACGGCAGAGCAGATTGGCCTCGATCTGGCGAAGCTGGAAACGTGCATCACCGAAGGGCGCTACAAGACGCAAATCGAGAGTGAAGGCGCTCTGGCCCAGCAACTCGGCTTCGTCGAACCGTCCTCCTTCGTCCTGGTTGACACCAAGATCAACGCCGGCATCCCCATCCAGGGGTTGCTCACCGCTGAAAAATTCGATGAAGCGATCCAGCAGCTTCTGAACCCGCCAACGCCCGCCCCGCAAGCCACGCCGACCCCGTAGGTGCGTTGATCGGGGCCACGCACGGCGTCTCCAGAGAAACACATTTCTGGGAGACGCCGCAGAATGAAGCCCTATGCGTTTCAAGCAGATCTATCGTTTTGTTGGGACTGAGCGTAGCCCTGTCGGGCTGCCTCGGCCTATCAACAACCGTCGAGGAGCCTCCGAACGCCGCGCCCACGGATGCACCAACCCGCGCGCCCGAACCCACCGCAGTCGCCATCGAGCCGACCGCAACGAACGAACCGGCGGCCACGCTCGTGCCCGAACCCACAGCAGTCGCCGTCGGTTCGACGGCGACGAACGAACCGGCGGCCACGCTCACGCCCGAACCGACCGCAACAACGACGCCCGAGCCGCCGCCAGCCGAACCCGCCGACGATCAATATGGCGTCACCAGTGACGGCTACTACGTGCGCGGCCCTGCCGGGGCCCCGGTGGTCATCGAGGACTACTCCGATTTCTTGTGAGGCGCGTGCCGCGGTCACGTGATGACCGTCGAGCCGGAACTGATTGCCAACTACGTCGAAACCGGTCAGGTTCGCATGGTGTTCAAGCCGGTGCTCGATCACAATCCGGCGTCGCAAATCGCAACCGAAGCCGCCTATTGCGCCGGTGAGCAGAACCCTTCGCTGTTCTGGGAGATGCACAATCTGTTGTACACGCGTGCAGGGCGAGTTTGGCGCAGCCAAAGATAAGGTTGCCGAAGCCGTCAAGTACGCGAACGAACTGGACGTTGCGTCTGAACCGTTCGCGGCCTGCATGAACCAGAATCGCTACACCGACCAGATCATCGCGCAAGATCAGGCGCGTCGCGCCGAAGGCATCCGGCAGCGCCCCAGCTTCAAGATCAGCGGCCCCGCTCAGACCGAGCCACGGTTAATTGCGGGGGCACAGCCGTTCAGCAACTTCCAAAAGTTAATCGCAGAGGCGGCCGGACAATAGAAACCCATCCGGAGTTACACCGTTTAGCCCCTGGCCCGCCCTGTCTGGCGATAGCCGGACCAGGGTGGGTATTGGAGTGGCGTCATGCAAATTCAGCCGTTTGAATTGGAGCGATACTTCGCGAAGTACGAGTTCAACGTCGAGCATCTGTTGAGCGCATCCGACTGCGAATCGTTGTCGCTGGCCGATCTGCTGGCGCTCGCCGATGAAGAGACGCGCCGGATGTGGGAATCTCTCAGCCTCGGCTACACTGATTCCCAGGGCAACGCGACGCTGCGCGCCGAGATCGCAAGTCTGTATGAGACGGCGCAGGCCGGGGACGTGCTCGTCGCCGCGCCGGAAGAAGCGATCTTCATCGCCATGAACGCTCTCCTGCGCGAGGGCGATCACGTCATCGTCGTCTATCCTGCATACCAGTCGCTCTATGCGATAGCCGAAAGATTGGGCTGCCGGGTCACGCGCTGGCCGCTGGAGCAACGGGGCGACGGCTGGTTCCTGGACCCGGCCTTCCTCGACGATCACCTGACGCCCGACACCCGGCTGATCGTCATCAACTTCCCCCACAACCCGACTGGACATCTCATCCCGCATACAGACCTTGCCCACATCGTCGAGAAGGCGCGCGAATACGGCGCCTATCTCTTTTCGGATGAGATGTATCGAATGCTCGAACTGGACGCATCCCGACGGCTACCCTCGATCTGCGACCTTTATGAGCGCGGCGTCACGCTCTCCGGTCTGTCCAAAGCCTATGGACTCCCCGGTTTGCGCATCGGCTGGCTGGCAACACGCGATGCGACCTCGATGGCGCAGTTCATCGGTTGGCATGATTACACCACCATCTGCAACAGCGCGCCTTCGGAGGTGCTGGCAATTATAGGACTACGCCGCGCGTGCGATGCTCCTCGAACAGAACATGGGGCTGCTACGGGATAATCTGCGCGTGGCGACCGCGTACTTCGATCAGCGGCGGGCGTTCTTCAAGTGGCTGCCCCCGTTCGCGGGATCGGTTGCATTCCCGAAGTGGGTGCGCGCGGAAATGGATGTCGAAGAGTTCTGCCGGGGTGCGCTGAAGGACGCGAGCCTGATGATCGTGCCGGCGCAGGCCTTCGATTATCCCGGCCCGCATTTCCGAGTGGGGCTGGGCCGCGCCGGCTTCGCAGCCGCCCTGGGCCGGCTCGAAGCCTACCTCTCGGACTTCGCTTCCGCTTCGCAGGCCGGGCAGCGCAGCGGGTCGGTCAGTTCCTGAACATGCTCGGTGCAGATGGCGTAAACTTTCACCCGATCCAACAGCCCGAACTTGCGCTCAACCGAAGCCTCCAGCGCCAGGTGGCGGCATGTCGAGCGGCGCAAAATGCCGGGGACCGGGCACGTATCGCACAGCGCGCGCTTCCAGGGCCGCCGGTTCTCCCGGTTGCGCTCCAACAGGCGACATTTTTCGGTTTGCCGGCCCCGATAATAATCGGAGAAATAGTACGGACAATCCACAAGTTTAGACATCAATACTCACTTCACCGCAAAACAATCGCAATGCCGATCAGCGCCAGTGCGATCCCCATGATCTCGTTCGGTTGCGGCATTTGACCGAGCAGCAACCACCCCAGGAACACCCCGCCCGTGACCTCTTGCGTGGCGATCAGATTGACGGTCGTCGCATGGGTGCGCCGCGAACGCCGCGTTATACAGCGTATGACCCCAGCGCCATGGGGAGCAGCCCTAAGGCCACGACCGCAGCCACCGAACGCGCCGTATAGCCTGACGGCGTGAAACTCAGCAACGCGGCAGGCGCGACCACAGCGCGGCCAGCGCATACACCGTGCCCGCATACGTGAAGAGCCCATAACGTTGCCGCTGCGACCTCCCCGCCACCGAATAGAGCCCGAATGTGATCGCAGAAACCAGAGCCAGCGCATCCCCGAACAGCATCCTGGCATTCAACTGCGCTTCGAAGCCCACCATCACGGCGATACCGATCACGGTGACCATCGCGCCAAGCCATTTGCGCGGGGCAATCGGCTCCTGAAGGAAGATGGCCGAAAAGATCGTGACGAAAATCGGCGCCGTATACACCAGCGCCAGAGACTCCGCGATGGTCGTTAAACCGAGCGACGCAATATAGCTCAAAAAATGCAGGGCCGCCGCCAGTCCAAACCCGACGAACTGCAACCGATCCGCGCGCCGGGGCAATAACGGCTGACCGGTGATCCGCGCCATGCCCCATACGGCCAGCGCGCCCACGGCCAGCCGCCCGGCGGTCATCTGGAATGAATTGAAGGGCGCGCCCCAGGCCACCAGCACCGGGCTGGTCGAAAAGAGACAAACGGCCAATGTCGCGAGGAGGACGCCCGAAGGCGGTCCAGACTCTCTTTCATCTCCTGCGAGCGGCGCGTCGGCCTCATCCACGCGTGGCTCAGAAGTTGAAAGCCGGGATGATGAACGCCAGCACCATGCTGAGCACCAGCACAATAGACAACGCGATGAAAATCGTCATACGCCAATCACGGCGCTGTGTTTTCTTCTTTGCCACAAATCCCCCTCTAACCCGGACGTATCATCGGATGGATCCACCGGCGACCGGCGGAAATAGACTGATGGTATCAGAATCGGCGACGGGCGTATCGAGTCCGTCGAGATATTGCACCGCCCGACCGTTGATGAAAACCTGGACGTAACCCGTGAGCTTGCCTGAGTCATCCCATAGCTTCCGGCCAAACTCGGGGCAATCGGCGGCCAGCCACGCCAACGCGTCTCTGACCGTCGCTCCGGCGAACGGCGTCCATTCGAAATCGGCTCCCGCCCAGCAAGTCACGCAGCGTCACATAGGCCCGCAACTGCATACGCCACCTCCACAATCCTCCGCCCAAGTATACCAGATCATATAGATAGACCGGTAACGCCGTGTGAAAAGCAGACAAAAGCCGGCGTGTCCGTGATGCGGTGTGCAGCGGACATGCCGGCTCGAAAGGTACCGATTGAAATCAGGCGGTTACTGAATCGCGTACACGATCTGAAGCTGTGTGACGAAGGAAATTTCGCCCGGTTCGATGGAGACGCCGCCGCCGCCGCCCATCGCGCGGGCCGCTTCGGCGAACATCGGGACCGGCGACGCACCGATGACCTCGCTGATTGCAATGACCTCACCGACTTGCACGCCGTTCAGTTCGGCCAGGCTCTCGGCCCGGGCGCGAGCGTTGTTCACGGCAGCTTCACGCGCCTGCTCTTCCAGCGCATCCGTGTTCTCCAACTCGAACGACACGCCCCAGATGTTGTTCGCGCCGGCTTCAACGGTGGCCTCAATCACGTCGCCGACCGCCGTCATATCGCGCACCGTCACCTGCATCATATTGTTGACACGGTACACGCCTGCGACTGTCCCCGTCATTTCGGTCGTGCTCTCGGCGCGAGGCATCATCTCAGGGTTCTGCCGCTCGAAGTTGATCGAGAAGTTGCTGGTCTGAATATCTTTAGCGGCAATGCCCGCATCCTCGAGCGCAGCCAGCACATCCGTCATGCGCTGTTCCGCGTCATCCATCGCGGCGGCCACTGTCGGCGCCGTGACGTCTACACCCAGATTGACCCGCGCGACATCCGGCGGGGACTTCACCTGGCCACGCCCCACCACGGTGATCGTGCGGTTGATATCCGCACCGGAGGGTTCCTGGGCCGCCGCGCCGGGCGCGCGCCCACCAGGGCCACACCGGCCAGCAGCACGACCGCGACCAGAACAACAAACGTGCGAACATTACGGTTTAACATCTCTCACCTTTTCTCCTGATCTACTTGCGATTGCACGCAAACTGCGAATCTACCCGGCTGGCATCCCGAACAATCTCGCGTCCACTGGCAGCCTGAATGGGAATAGCCTCGGAATTGGCGATCCACCTACGAGCCTATGCGATTTGTCCGGTCAGTACATGCTGGGCCATGCTGGCGAAAGTGAGGAACTGATTGGCAATGCAAGTGAGACGGGGAGTTTCATGCGGCTCATCGCCCCCTTCGACCTGCCAATCCGGTCCTGTCACGGCAAAGCATTGTTCTACCCGGAGACGCCTGGAGAGGCGCGTTATGTTCCGGTCGGGAACATCCCGTGACGGTTGGCAGGTCGAAGAGGAGTAGACACGCCGGCTCGAATTCAGTTCGGCTGCAAGTCGCGTTCCGGGAAGCTGTCCGGCCCGCGTTGCACTTCCCACGGGTAGACGATGAACCGGTCGGTGATCGCCGCATAGTAGTTCGGGCCGGCCTCGCGGAAGAGGCTGCTGCCCGGCTTATAATGCAACACTGCCGCTTCCGGCGCGCCGCCCGCGCCCAGCACACGACTCTTGACCGTCGTCACCGTCCGCCCGTGCGCCCAGATGTCATCCACGATGAGCACGCGCTTGCCGCGCAACAGGCTCTCTTCGGGGAACTGGAGGAATGCCGGCCACGCCAGCCGACCCTGACCGATCGAAGGGAACTCGATGGCCGCCGTCAGGATATAGCGGATGTTGAGCGCCTCGGCGATCAACCCGCCCGGCACGATGCCTCCCCGCGTAATCATCAACAGCGCGTCGTAAGGCCCGATGAGCTGGGGCAGCAGGTAGTCAATCAACTGATCCACGTCTCTCCAGGTCAAGAACTCAGAGGACTGAGGCATTACAGGGGGTAGGGTCATGTTCGCTCCTCATCACATAACGTATGATTGCGTATTGCAAATGGACGCACAAGAGGCAACATCAAGCGGCCTCAGACCGCAACGCCGTCAGACCGGCGGCAAACTCGGCGCGCAACTTCGCCTTTTCTTCCTCGGAAAGCTCCGGCTGCGGCGGGCGCACCGCCGTCAACGGCAATCCGGCGCGCAGATGCACCTGATACTTGACGGCGGCCTGCATCGGATAACCGTCAGTCAATGCGCGAGCCACGCTCAACCGGGCCTGCGCCTCCGCCGGGTCACGCCCCTCGCGCACAGCGCGCTGGACGGCCTGCACCAGGTCGGGAAAGACGTTCGCGGAAGAAGAGATAGACCCTGCCCCACCCGCAAGGCACGCCTCGGCCACAAGACGATCGCTGCCGACGAAATAGGCCAGCCGGGGGAAGTTCGTGCGAAAACGCTGCAACTCGGCCGGGTCGCCCGTCGAGTCCTTCACGCCATAGATCACTTCGCCGTGGCTGGCGTACAGGATCTCCAGCAGGCCGTTGGTGATCGGGATGGCGCTGAGTTGGGGAATGTGATAGAACATCGCCCGTCCACCCGGCGGCACGGCGGCGTCGAACAAACGCTGATACCAGCCCGCCAGCGCCGCATCGGAAGGTCGCTTGAAGTAAAACGGCGGCAGGATCAAGACGGCGTCCGCGCCCGCCGCGAAGGCATGGCGGGTCAGCGCAATCGCATCCGGCAGCGCAGCCGCGCCGGTCCCCGCGATCACGCGCAGCCCATTGGCGGCGGCTATGGCCGTCTCAACCACCTGCATCCGCTCGGCCACGCTGAGAGACGGCGCTTCGCCGTTCGTGCCGCACGGCACGATGCCGTCGCATCCGTGTGTGCGCAAATAGTCCAGATGCGGCGGCATCCAGGCCAGATCCAGTTCGCCGCTCACGGGGTCGAACGGCGTCACGTTAGGGGCAAATACCCCTTGCAATTTGTCCCCGGCTGCCGGGGTCTCGTCTCTCGCGCCGGATGGCATCGTCAATTCCTTTCCCACTTGTATCACCGCTCAGGCGTCGCGCACCAGCAAGACGCGCGCAGGCGCGCCATCGCCGCCGGCAAGCGCCAGCGGCAGGCAAATCAGCTCATATGCGCCGGGCAGTGACCCCGGCCAGATTCAGCCCTTCGAGGGGGATGACGCCTGCTTCCAACAGCGCCAGATGCACCGTCGTGGACAGATCTTCAGAGTATGGGCCGATGCCGGGGCCATCTATGCCGATGAGGCGCACGCCGTGCGCGATCACCCACCGGGCCGCATCCGCCGTAAGCGCCGCAAAATGCTCATCGAAGGCCGCCATGACAGGCCGGTCGGAGTTACGCGTGCGAATCAGCAAGCGCGTGACACCCGTTGGAATGTTGGCGTCGGCGAGCATCTGCGAAGTGATCGGGCCGGGGCCGGGCAAATACGCCAGCCATGCCGCGCCCAACAGCAGATCGAGGGGCAGCCGGTCTACCGTGAGACGACCCGGGAAGAAATGCGCCGGCGGATCAATGTGCGTGCCGGCATGGCTGCTCATGCTGATGCGACTGACCGCCGGGCTGTCGGCGATCCGCTCGATGATCACCGGCGGATCACCGGGCCAGACGGGCATATGATGGGAGATGGGTCGTGTCACGTCGAGGATCTGACGCATCATGCGTATTCCTGATGGTATGTTGCTGGGCCGCGGCAAGGTGAGCAGCGTGTGACACGTCATCTTACCATGAGTCCATCATTCACCAAAGCGAACGGCGGTTGGAAACGACACGCCCCTTGCGACCCAAAAACCGGCTGAAGCCTCCAATCCAGCGAATTTAGAATAACTGGAGCAAATGCCGCGCAGGTTGAAAGACGTTCGAAAACACGCTATACTGCTGCCGACCGGCGCGAGTTCGTTGAGATTCCGGTCTTCTCACGTGAAGGGGCGGCCCTGGCCGGGCCGATTCATTCTGATGCGGCGACGATGGCTCATTTTAGCGGTCTGGCTGCTGATTGCCACAACCGCCTGCACCTCTCTTCCCACAGACCCTTTGGCGGAAGCGACCCCAACTGCGGCGGGTGGGCCGGCGACGCTCCAACCGACGCCCACGCCCATCCCGCAAACGCCGACCCCCGGCCCGCTGACCCTGGTGTACTGGGAAGAGGAATCCGACGACGGCGATGTCTTGCTCGATGAGCTGGCCGCGGAGTTCATGCGGGCCAACCCCGATATCGTCGTCCAGCGCGCCCACTACCGCTACGAGGAACTGAGCCTCCTGTTCCGCACGGCGGCGCTCTCCGGCGCCGGCCCCGACCTGGTGCGCGCGCCGGGGGAATTCACCGAACCGTTCGTCACCCTGGGCATCATCGAGCCCGCCGCTGCCCTCTTTGATGAGCAGACGCTGAACCGCTTCCTCGAAGGCGCCCGCGAAACGTCAACCGTAGACGGCGTCGTCTGGGGTTTGCCGGATAACTACGGCGATCATCTGATGTTGATCTACAACACCGATCTGGTCTCCGCGGTTCCCGACAATACCGACGCCTGGATCGCCCAGATGAAATCGCTCACCGATCCGGCGACGGGGCAGTATGGCCTGGTTTATAACCTCGAAGAGCCCTACTGGACCATCCCGTGGATCAGCGGTTTCGGCGGTTGGCCGATAGACGGCCAGGGTCAACCGACGCTTGACACCGAAGCCGTCGCCAATGCCCTGCGCTTTGTTCAAGACCTGAAACTCGTCCACCGCGTCACACCTGAGACGGCGGACTACAATGCCGCGTTCGACACGTTCAGACAGGGCAAGGCGGCCTACATCGTTGACGGCCGCTGGAACCTCGACCGCTATATCGGCTCCGGGTTGAATGTTGGCATTGCGGCCCTGCCGGTCGTCTCGGCCACCGGGCTGCGGCCCGGCCCGATGGCCGCTGCCAGGAACTGGTTTATCAGCGCGCACAGTACGGGCGCGCAGCGTGAGGCCGCGTTGCGCTTTGCAACATTCATGACATCGGCTCAAGCTCAGGAAGCCTGGCTGACGCGCATGGCGCGCTTACCCGCCGATCGGGAGAGCCTGGAACTCGCCCGCGCCAACCCCGACCCAGTGATTGCCGGGGCGGCGCAGCAGTTGTTCTATACCCGCGGCCTGCCCCCCGCGCAGACCATGCCGTGCATCTGGGCCGCGATGTCACCCGCACTCAAAGACCTGATGGCAGGCGCAAACAGCCCCGAGGCTGCGGCCAAAACGATGCAGGCGGACGCCGAACGCTGTGTGTCGGAATTCAACACCCTCGCCACACCTGAATTGCCTCAAGGTTAGCACAAAACGATACAAGTGTAGTATTTGCGTCGTGTTTATACACCCTTTTGATAAGATCAATGTAATCGCAAATACGGCAACAACCCCACGCGCTTCGTTATAATTCAAATTTGCCCTATGCGTTGTTTTAGAATCATGATCTTGTCACAGATGTGTAAGCCACTATGGTCATCAACCAGTTACTTTCCTCGAAAGCGATAGTTGTTCGAGCAAGGAGGTGAAAGGATCAAAGCATCTGCCCATTGCACCTGCGACACACGATCTGAGCGAATGCTGCCCGAATGTCTGAAACGTCCAACTCACAAGAAGGAGAGTACACGATGCACAAGTTCCGGTATGTAATGCCCGTCCTGTTGATTTTCGTTGCGTTGACTCTGGCTGCGTGCGCCGGGGGCGCCCCTACCGCAGCCCCTGAACCGACCGAGGCTGCGCGCGGCGGTTGCTGAACCGACCGTCGCCCCCGAACCGACTGCGGCGCCCGAACCGACCGCCGTACCTGAGCCGACCGCGGCGACCGAGGCAACCGCCGCCCCCGCCGAAGCCGCAATGACGGGCGACTGGACTTGCCCCGAAGGCGACGCCACCGTCTCGATCTGGCATGGCTGGCAAGGCGACTACTTCACCAACATCGAAGCGATCTTCAACGACTACCAGACGGCTTGCCCCAACGTCAAGTTGGAATTGCTGCAAAAGCCCGACATGAATAACGCCGTCGTGGCAGCCGTGCCGGCCGGCGAAGGCCCCGACATCATCGCCTGGGTGAACGACCAGATCGGCCGCAACGCCGAGACCGACATCATCGTCCCCCTGGACGATGCCATTGACATGGCGGCGTTCAACAGCGCCTTCATCCCGACCGCGGTCAATGCGATGAAATACGCCGGCAAGACCTGGTGCTATCCCGAGTCCATGGAAGCGATCACCATGATCTACAACAAGGACTTGATCAGCGAGGCCGATCTGCCGACGACCACGGATGAATTGATGACGAAGGCGACTGAGTGGAATGCCGCCAACCCCGGCAGCTACTACTTCGTGTACAACGCCAAGAACGACGCGTATTTCTCTGCCCCCTGGTGGCAGGGCGCGGGCGTGACCATCGTTGACGAGGAAGGCAACACGACCTTCGCCAGCGACGCAGGCTACGCCGCGGGCGAGTTCATCGATCAGTTGCGCGACGTGATGCCGGCCGAGATTGACTATGGCATTGCCGACACCCTGTTCAAAGAGGGCAAGGCCCCGATCATCATGAACGGGCCGTGGTACATCGCCGACCTGGACGCCGCGGGCATCAACTATGGCCTGGCGACGCTGCCGGTGTTCTCCGGAACCGACACCCCGGCCAAGCCGTTCGTGGGCGTGAAGTGCCTCATGCTCACCACCAACGCCGCCAAGCGTGGGGTGGATGCGGCGGCCGTGAACGTGATGGAATACTACACCAGCAAGGATTCGCAGATCAAGCTCGCCGAGAGCAACAAGATGGTCCCGACGAATGCGGAAGCGGCGGCGGACCCGGCCGTGGCGAGCATCGCCGTCATTGATGCGTTCGGCAAGCAGGCGGCCCTGGGCGTGGGCATGCCGAGCACGCCGTTCATGGGCGCCATGTGGGATCCCATGGCGAAGGGCGTCGAGTGCATCTGGACCGGCTCGAGTGATGTCCAGACCTGTGTGGATAACATTCAGAGCCTGGCTGAGGAGAACATCGCAGGCATGCAGTAAACTGTAAGCCTGCCGAGAGGGGTGGAGGGAAACCTCGCCCCTCTCTTTCTTTGCCATAATGGAGAGCTGCCGCCATGGGTGTCGAATCTCTGCAAAAGCGTTACGGCATGTTGCTGGCATACATCGGCCCCACCCTGCTCGGGGTGTTCGTCTTTAGTATCCTCCCTATCCTCTACAATGTGTTCCTTTCGTTCACCAATCGCAATCAGTTCCGTTTCATGCCATGCCCCGAAGGTCTTACCTATGATAAATGCCCCAGCAAGGGCTATGTGCTCGTGGGGCTGGAAAACTACAAGAAACTATTAGGCGACCTGATCAAGCCGGAGACCCTCAGGGCGCTGATCTGGTTCGGCATCCTGATCGTCGCCCTGTATCTGATCTATCGCGTGGTGAGCAGGCTCCTGAATGAGCGCACCACGATGAACGGCAATGCATGGGCGCTGGCGGGCGTCGCCGGTCTGGGCCTTCTGGCCTGGTTCACCCCCCTCTCTCAGGAAGCCATCGCTTCATTGCGCGCATCGGGCGATTTCGTCGTCGTGATGAGCCGCACGACCATCTGGACCATCATCTGTGTCAGCCTTTTCTTCGTCGTCGGGCTGACGCTGGCGTTGATCCTCAACAGCCCGCACATCAAAGCCAAGGGCATGTGGCGCACACTCATCATCGTCCCGTGGGCGATCCCGTACTACATCTCGGCGCTCACCTGGAAGTTCTTCTTCAACGGCGAGTTCGGCGTCATCAACAACATCCTGCGCCAACTGGGATGGGAAAACCCCCCGACCTGGCTCAACGATCCGATGCTGGCCTTCGCCGCGCTGGTGATCATCAACCTGTGGATGAGCTTCCCGTTCTTCACGACGATCATCCTGGGGGCGCTCCAGTCCATCCCGAAAGAAATGTATGAAGCCTCAGAAGTTGACGGCGCCAACTGGCGACAACAATTGGGGAACATTACGCTGCCGCTGATCCGCCCGGCGATCATACCGGCCGTCATTCTGAGCGCGCTCACGACCTTCAAGCTCTTCGAATCGGTGTGGATGGTGACGAAAGGCGGGCCATTCGGCAGCGCGCGCACCGGCGCGACCGAAATCGTGATGGTGTTCGCCTATAATCAGGCATTCCAAAAATTCAACTTCGGGTATATCTCGGCCTTCGCCGTGATCCTGTTCATCCTTCTCTTCGCAGTGACCATCTGGCAGGTACGGCAGTCGCGCCTGCTGACGACGGAGGCGAGATAAAATGAAAACCAGAGATCTGGCCACGTCTATCCTGTTTCACCTGATCTTGCTCGTCACCGTGATCCTGGTGCTGTTCCCGGTTTACTTCATCATCCAGGCGTCCATCCGGCCCGGGCAGGCGCTCTATTCGACCGAACTGAGCTTGCTGCCCACGAACCCCACGCTGGACAACTACCGCTACATGCTCACCGAGCGACCGTTTCCGACGTGGATGCGCAACAGCCTGTTTGTGGCGCTGTTTACGACCCTGTTCACGCTGATCGTGGCGACCAGCGCCGCCTACGCCTTCTCACGCTGGAAGTTCGTCAGTCGTAACACCTGGCTGATGATCTTCCTCGCGTTGCAGGCGTTCCCCGCCGTGCTGACGTTGGTGCCGATCTTCCAGATTCTGGCGACCGTCAGCCAGCAAACGCCGATCAATCTGCTCAACTTGTCGGGGTTGATCCTGGCGTATACGAGCGGCGCGCTGGTGTTCACGATCTGGAACATGAAGGGCTTCTTCGATACGATCCCATACGACATGGAAGAAGCGGCCCTGATTGACGGCTGTACGCCCACCCAGGCCTTCATTCGGGTGATCCTGCCCGTCAGCAAGCCCGGCCTGGCGATCACAGCGTTGTTCGGGTTCCTGGCCGGCTGGAGCGAGTTCGCCATGGCGAACGTCATCCTGCAAAAAGAGACCCTCTACACGCTGCCGGTGGGTCTGTACGGGTTGCAGGATAACTATCGGGTGCCGTGGGGCTGGTTCGCCGCCGGCTCGCTGATGGCGGCGGTGCCCGTGATGATCATGTTCTTCATCGCGCAACGCTACCTGGTCGGCGGCCTCACCGCAGGTGGGGTCAAGGGTTAGCGCATCCCCGCGTCGAACGCGAGAAGCCCGGGGCGCGCTCCGGGCTTCTCGCGTTCCCTTGCCAAAACTCCGCGCTCGATGCTAGAATGCTCGTAGATTCGCGTGCGATTGTGGGTGAAAACGCATGCAACGAACATCGAGCAGCCATCGGGAGGGATCGGACAGGATGCACATCTATCGCGCCGACTTGAGGGACCTGGCCGCTTGTCTGGCGATAGATGGGTCTTACGAGACAGACCGCGTCTGGCAGGTGACACAGCAAGAGGAAGAGGGCGAAATCACCACCCGCTTTCGCGCCGTGCATTTGCCGCGCACCATGCGCGTGCCCTATCCGAGCTGGGGTGAAGCGTTGCTCATGCACCAGGAGCGCGGCGATCTGATCCTGGTCGCCACGGAAGCCAACGCGATCCTGGGCTATATTGATCAGGAGTCTCAACCCGATCAGGGAATTGCCTGGATTCATCACCTCGTGGTCGCCCCCACCCACCGCCGGCAAGGGATCGGCATGGCGCTCTTGCTGCGCAGCATCCAGCACGCGCGGCAAGCGGGTCTGTCGCATGTCATGACAGTCGTCCAGAGCAAGAATTACCCCGCCATCGGCTTCTTGCAGCGCAGCGGCTTCTTGTTCTGCGGTTATAACGAGCGCTTCTACAGGAATCAGGATATCGGATTATATTTTGTGCGTGGGTCGTAGTAATGATCACCGAATCGGGCATCTATTGGCCCGCCGTGCTGGCCTTCGGCAATCTCATCCTCGCCTCGGCCATCGTCATCACTGCCTTCTCGCTGCTGGGCTATATGCTCACACGCAACGTCCGCAGCGATGTGGCCCAGGCCTTCAGTGTCCTCCTGGTCTGCGTTCTGATCGTCTATGCGTGTGACGTCCTCATTCAATTGGTGGAAAGGCCGAAAGATGCACTGATCTGGCTGCGTTTGCAGTGGATCGGGATCGCGATGGTGCCCGCCGCCTACCTGCACTTCTCGGACGCGTTGCTGCGGACGACGCGCCACCTGTCGAACCGCCGCCGCCGTCTCGTCTGGACAGCATATGTGTTCAGCGGCGTGCTCGTCCTGCTGGCCCTGTTCACCGACTTGCTGGTGTATGACGGCACGTTTGCGCCGCCGGTCAGCCATCTTTCCGCCGGCCCGCTGTTTCCGCTTTTCGTGGTCTACTTCTTCGCCACCGCGATCTACGGCGCGTTCAACGTCATCCGCGCCCGCCGCCGCTGCCTGACGCCTGCCTCGCGGCGCCGCATGACCTATCTGGCCTTCGCTTTTTTCGCGCCCGGCCTGGGGGTATTCCCCTATCTGGTCGCATCCGGGTTTGCGACGCGGGCGCCGCAGGTCGTGGTCTTGCTGATGTCAATGATCGCCAGCGTCATGGTCGGCCTGATGCTCATCGTGATGGCGTACAGCGTGTCATATTACAGCGAATTGTTGCCGGATCGGGTTGTACGGCAAGACCTGCTGCACTACCTGTTGCGCGGCCCGGTGGTGGGCATCGCGGTGCTGATGGTGATGCTGGTCATCCCGCGCGTCGAGTTGATTCTGGGGCTGCCCCGCGATACCGTGCTGATCTTCGCGGTGGTTGGCGTCATCGTGTTGGGGCAGTTGGCCGTCAACGCCGCCAAGCCGTGGATAGACCGGCTGATCTATCGCCAGGACGAAGATGAGATCACCTGGATTCAGACGCTGGACCGGCGGCTGCTCACCAGCAGCGATCTGCGCCAGTTTCTCGAAAGCAACCTGATCAACCTGTGCGAATTGCTGCGGGTGGACACCGGTTTCGTACTGGTGGAGACGGGGGACGGCCTCGATGTCGTTGCCTCCGTCGGCAGATGGCCTGGCGGCGGCCGATTTTGTCGCGTCCGAGGACAGCCGCGCCCTGATCACTACCGCCAGGCTCCGACAACGGCGCAAAGGAGACCGAGCCGCTGCAATTCCGCAGCGACGGCGCGTACTGGTATGTGCCCTTGCAGGCGCAGGACGGCGAACGAACGCTGGGCGTGTTGGCGATGAAGGCGCGCGCCGCAACGATAGATCTGGATGACATGGAGCGAGCAGAAGTTAGCGCCCTGCTGGAGCGCGCCGCGGCAGCCATGGCGGATCGTTACGTCCAGGAAGGCGTCTTCTCGACATTACAAAGCATCCTGCCCGACCTGGAGCGGATTCAGGAGTGGCGCAGCGCCGTGCGTTATGCGCCGCCGTTACTCTCACAGACCATCACCGGAGACGAGGCATCCACCGATGCGGATAGCTCGTGGCAGCAAGCAGTGAAAGATGCGTTGAGCCACTACTGGGGCGGCCCGAAACTCAGCGAGAGTCCTCTCGCCGGGCTGCAGATCGTCAAACAGGCCCTGCAGGCGCAGGACGGCAACTTGACGCGCGCCCTGCGTAGTGTTTTACAGGAAGCCATCGAGCGACAGCGCCCGCCGGGCGAGCGCAAGCTGACGGCGTCCGAGTGGCTGCTTTATAACATCCTCGACCTGCGCTTTATACAGGGCCAACGTGTGCGGGATATCGCCAATCGCCTGGCGATGAGCGAATCGGATTTGTATCGCAAGCAGCGCGCCGCAGTGGCCGAGGTCGCGCGCACCCTCGCGGCGATGGAGGCCGCGGCGACCGGGGGCGAAAACGGGCAAACGCCGCCCGACGCGCAAGCGGTCGAAACGGAATCAATCAGCAAGCGGAGTTGAGCGACTGCGGCGCGCACCCGTATCGGACAGGCCGCCGGTTGCAGAGAAAGAAATATGTAACGTGGGAAGGACCGAGGAATCATGGATGACGGATATTGGGTATCATTGTTGCGAGATATCGAGGAAGAGTTTGGGCTCGATGCGCATGATCTGGAACCGGACGAGTTCGCCGGAAGCAATGGCGTCGCAGGTCTGGCGTTTCATGGGGGTCGCGGGGAAACCGGCTCCGCCGCCGGCGATGATGAAGTGTGGGATCGGATGGAAGACCGGATGGCCGCCAATGAAGACGTGGAGGTGACCATCTCCGGCTACAATCGCGGCGGGCTGCTCACGGAGGTAGAGGGGCTGCAAGGCTTCGTGCCGGCCTCACATCTTTACGGCACCTCGCTGCCGGCCGGCCCAACCGAACGCGCAGCCGCGTTCGCGGCCCGCATCGGCGAGTGTCTGTTTGTACGCGTTGTCGAGATTGACCGCTCGCACTGCCGGCTGATCCTGTCGGAGCGGCTGGCGCGCGAGGATGGGCGGGGCGAGCTCCTGCTCTCGACGCTGCAACCGGGGCAAGTCTGCTTCGGAACCGTGACCAATCTGTGCGCGTTCGGCGCGTTCGTTGATCTGGGCGGCTTCGAGGGCCTGATTCATATTTCCGAGCTTTCCTGGGGACGGGTGGAAACGGCGGGAGATGTGCTGAAACCGGGCGACGCCGTCGAAGTCGTCGTCTTGCAGGTCAACCCCGAAGAACGTAAGGTCGCGCTGAGCCGCAAACGGTTGACCCCCGATCCGTGGCGCGACGTGGAATCCCGGTACTGTGCAGGGCAGATCCTCGACGCCGTGATTACCAACGTCGTCAGCTTCGGGGCGTTTGCCCGGTTAGAAGCCGGTCTCGAAGGGTTAATTCACGTCTCCGAGCTGGCGGAAGGCAACTTCATGCATCCGCGCAACGTCGTCAGCGAGGGCGACCAGGTCCGCGTGCGGGTTCTCAACGTAGATAGCGCCAAGCGGCGGGTAGCCCTGACCATGCGTGAAGCCGAAGAGACGCGCAGCCGAAACGCCGTCGCCTCCCGGTCGGAGTTGGCGGTTTGACGATAGATCGGCGGAAAGGCGCATCGCCTGAGATGCTCTCGAAAGCGCAATCCTGATGCCTGCAACACGCAGATTCCTGGGTCTCGCGCTCCTGATCGCGGGGCTGATCGGCCTCATCCTGCTCATCCCCGGCCTGTTCGGTGACGGGGGCGCGCCGCTGCGCGTCCTGCTCGGATGGGGCGGTTTTGTGGTCACCGCGGGGTTGCTGGCAGCCGGGTTATTACTCATCTGGCAACCCGACGCCGATCTCGACGCGCCGTGGGAGGCGCTGATCTTCGCCGAGTTGCTGTTCCTGGCGCTGCTGATCCTCTCGCACATCGGGCGGGCCAACCCGTTGGGCGCGGCGCGGGCCGGACAGGGCGGTGGGTTGGTCGGCTGGGCGGGCAGCGAGCTGCTGATCGGTGTGATGGGCGTGACGGCGGCACGCGTGCTGACATTCGTTGTCGCCATCGGCGCGGGCATCGGCGTGGTCTACGGGCTGCGAAAGTCCGCGACGCAACCCGCCGACCCGATCTCCATCCCCACGCCGGCGATCCCGGCGGGCGTCTCGTTTCGCCCGTTCCTCGGCCAGCTTCAGCGCGGCGGCGCGGCCATGGGCGCAGGAGCGGTGCAATTCAGCAAGCGGCTTGCCGCGTGGGCAAGCCTTGTGGCGATTGGGTGAATCCGACGATGCGGCCGGCGCCGATTCAGAGGTGACCGACGACGCATTGACGGAAGCGCCGTCGCCCCGCCGCGGGAGCGCCAGGCCGCCCGCGCCGCCGCAAACGGCCCCCGCAAAATCGTCTGCGCCGGCGAAACGCGCCCGCCCGCGCGCCGGTTCATTGCCGCAAATGGATCTGCTTGCGCCGCCGCAGGCCTCGAACGGGGGCGGCGCGGATGTGCGTCAGCGCGCGCAAATATTGAAGCAAACGCTGGCCGAGTTCGGCGTCCCGGTCGAGGTCGTGAGTATCAAGGAGGGGCCGACCGTCACCCAGTTCGGGTTGGAACCGGGGGAGGTCGTCAAGGAGTTGCGCAACGGCGAGGTCCAACGGCGGCGCGTATCGGTGCACAGCATCCTCCGCCTGAACAACGATCTGGCGCTGGCGCTGGCCGCGCCGTCCATTCGCATCGAGGCGCCGGTGCCGGGGCGGCCCTATGTGGGCATCGAGATTCCCAACACCGATAAGACGATGGTCGGCCTGCGCGGCATCCTCGAGTCGAAGCAGTTCGCCAAGGTCGGCGTCGCCGCTGGCGCTCGCCCTGGGCCGCGATGTCTCCGGCGACCCGGTCGTCGTGGACCTGACCAGGATGCCGCACCTGCTGATCGCCGGGGCGACCGGTTCGGGCAAGTCGGTGTGCCTCAACGCGATCATCTCCAGCCTGCTGATGAACAATTCGGCGCAACAGGTGCAGTTCGTGATGGTAGACCCCAAGATGGTCGAGTTGCCCGGCTACAACGGGATCCCCCACCTGGTCGGCCCGGTGATCACGGATACCAGCAAGACGCCCGGCGCATTGGCCTGGTTGACGCTCCAGATGGACGAACGCTACCGGCTTTTCGCGGCGAACGGCGTGCGCAACATCGAACAATACAACCAGAAGCTCGGCAAGAAACGGCAGGACGAGGCGCTGCCCTACATCGATTCTCGTCATTGACGAAATGGCCGACCTGATGATGAACTCGGGCTTCGATATCGAACGGCAAATCTGCCGGCTGGCCCAGATGTCGCGCGCGACCGGCATCCACCTGATCCTCGCGACGCAGCGCCCCAGCGTGGACGTCATCACCGGGCTGATCAAGGCCAATTTCCCGGCCCGCGTCGCCTTCGCCGTTACCTCGCAGATAGACAGCCGCGTGATCCTGGACACACCGGGCGCGGAACGACTGCTCGGGCGCGGCGATATGCTGTTCATGTCGCCGGACTCGGCCAAGCTGGCGCGCATTCAGGGTTGTTTCGTCTCCGACCGCGAGATCGAGGGGATCGTTGACTTCTGGCGCACGCGGGCTGACGATGAGACACAAGCCGTCGTCATCGCCCCGTGGGCCGGGCTGCTGGATGAGCAAGATCCGACGGATCAACTACTCGACCAGGCCATCGAGCTCATCCGCACGCGCGATCAAATTTCGACCTCCATGCTCCAGCGCCAGCTCCGCATCGGCTTCCCGCGCGCAGCGCGCCTGATGGAGCAACTCGAAGACATGGGCGCGGTCGGCCCCGATGAGGGCGGCGGGCGCAGCCGCGCCGTGTTGCTGGGTGAGAACGAAGAAATGGCCTGATCCCGGAGAAGCCATATCTTTGACACGGGGGGCGGCGCAACGTATAATTGCGCGGCAACGGGCGAATAGCTCAGTTGGTTAGAGCGCCTCGCTTACACCGAGGAGGTCACGGGTTCGAGTCCTGTTTCGCCCACTTTGCCCAAGCCTGACACGAGAGGACTGCGGGGTCCGGAACCAGGTTCTTCCATCAGGAAAACCTGGTTTCTTTTCGTCATCAGCGACCCGACCATCGCACCGAACGGAGTTTTTTCACCAGCATGACCCAGGAGCAGCAAGATCAGCGCCGGCGATTGCCCAGCGTAGACCGCCTGCTGAACAGCCCGGAACTGGCACAGGCCATCGAAACCTATGGGCGCAACCTGGTCGCGTCAGCCGTGCGCGACACGCTGGAAGCGGCGCGCCGGCGTTTTGCCGATGGCAACGATATGCCCGACACGGCGGCGTTGGCCGCGGACGTTGACCGTCGCTTGCGTGAAGCCACACGCGGGACGCTGCACCCGGTGATCAACGCCACCGGCGTCATCATTCATACGAACCTGGGCCGCGCGCCGCTGAGCAAAGCCGCGACGCGGGCCATGGGGCGCGTGGCGACCGGCTACAGCAACCTGGAATATGACCTGGAAGCGGGCGAGCGCGGCTCACGCTACGTCCACGCCGAGGCGCTGCTGGCGCGCCTGACCGGCGCCGAAGCGGCGCTGGTCGTCAACAACAACGCCGGCGCGGTCTTTCTGGTGCTGTCTGCCCTGGCGCAGGGACGCGAAGTGATCATCTCGCGCGGCCAGTTGGTGGAAATCGGCGGCGGCTTCCGCATCCCCGATGTGTTGCGTCAGAGCGGCGCGCGCCTCGTGGAAGTGGGAACGACGAACCGCACCCACGCGCGCGACTTCCGCGACGCGATCGGCTCCGAAACGGCGATGCTGTTGCGCGTCCATTCCTCCAACTTCAAGCAGATCGGGTTCATCGCCGAAGTGTCGCTGGAAGAGATGGTCGCCCTGGGCACGCGTGCGGGCTTGCCGGTGGTAGACGACCTGGGCAGCGGCACGTTGCTCGATACGACGCGCTACGGATTGGCCGCCGAGCCGATGGTGCAGGAAAGCCTGGCCGCCGGGGCCGACCTGGTGACGTTCAGCGGCGACAAGCTATTGGGCGGGCCGCAGGCGGGCCTGATCGTCGGCAGGGCAGAGTTGATCGCCCTGCTGCGCCGGCATCCGTTGACGCGCGCGCTGCGCGTGGACAAGAGCACCCTCGCGGCGCTGCAAGCCACCCTGCTGCACTACGTCCGCGGTGAGGCGGAAACGCAAGTGCCGGTGTGGCGTATGATTTCCGCGCCGCTGGAAGAACTCTCACAGCGCGCGACCGGTGTGGCAGGCCCGCTTGCAGCGCGACGGCATCCCCTGTGAGGTGGTCGCCGCGCATTCTACCGTGGGCGGCGGCTCTCTGCCGGGCGAAGAGTTGCCCACGTGGGCGCTTGCCGTGCCTTCCGCCTGCCCCGATGCCCTCGCAAGGTCCTTGCGAGGAGGGACGCAGCCGGTCGTCGCGCGCATCGTGGCCGACCGGCTGCTCTTCGATCCGCGCACCGTGCTGCCGGATTCGGATGACGCGCTGCTAGAAGCCTTGCTGGCCGCATGGCGGGTCACAACTTGCAAGGATGGTCACGAGAGGAAAGGCCAATGAGCGATATCGTAGAGATGCGAGGCCGCACGATTCGCGCCGGGCGCGCCGCCGGGCGCGCGCTGGTCTCATCCGCGCCGATCGGTTTCCTCGGCGGCGTGGACCCGGATACCGGCGTCGTCCTCGAAGCGGGGCATCCATTGCAAGGGCAGAGCATCGCGGGGAAGGTGCTGGTTTTCCCCACGGGCAAGGGCAGCACTGTCGGCTCGTATACCATCTTGCGCCTCCAGCGCGCCGGGAGCGCGCCGGTCGCGATCATCAACGCCGAGAGCGAGGCGATTGTCGCCGTCGGCGCGATCATCTCCGATATCCCGATGGTAGATCAGGTTGACCTGAGCGTCATCCGCGACGACGACTGGGTCGAAGTACAGGATGATGTGGTCACCGTGACGCCCGGGGCCGGCGCGCCGGCATGAGCGCCAAAGACCCCGCGCGACCGCTCGTCTTCTTGAAACTGGGCGGGTCGCTGCTCACCGACAAGACGCAGCCCAAGGCCATACGCTACGACGTTTTGCACCGGCTGGCCGCCGAAATCGCCGCGGCGCAGGCGGAGCGTCCGGCTCTGCGCCTGCTGATCGGGCACGGCAGCGGCTCCTTCGGGCACGTCACCGCGGGGCGGTATCAGACGCGCCGCGGAGTGGCGACCCCGGAGCAATGGGCGGGTTACGCGGAGACGGCGCGCGTCGCCGCCGAACTCAATCGCCAGGTCGTCGAGGCGCTCGGCGAGGCGGGCGCTGCGGCGCTGCCCATCCAGCCTTCCGCGTCCGCCTATTGCCGCGACGGGGAACTCACATCCTTGCAGATTCGTCCCATACGAACGGCGCTGAGTAAAGGCTTGATCCCGGTGATTTACGGCGATGTAGCGCTGGATGCTGTGCGCGGCGGGACGATTGTCTCGACAGAGGAGTTGTTTGCATACCTGGCTCCGCGCCTGCATGCGGAACGAGATCGTGCTGGCCGGCGAGGTGGCGGGCGTGATGACCGCCGACCCGACCCGCCATCCGGATGCACGGCTGATTCCACTGGTGACGCCGGCCACGCTGCCGGAGATCGCGAACCTGCTCGGCGGGTCACGCGGGACAGACGTCACGGGCGGCATGGCGGCCAAGGTGGCGGAAATGGCAGCCCTATTGCAGACCGCGCCGACAATTAATGTCATACATATAATCTCAGGGTTGGAACCGGGCCTGGTGCGGAAGGCTCTGACCGACGCCGCAACGGGGGGTGGAACCCGCATCGTGCGGGACGCCTCGAACGACGAGGCGCCTGACCCGTGGGCGGATTTTGGCGCGGTCTTGATGAAACGTTATATAATAGAGGATGAAGTGTATAGAGGTGGCGAATGTTAACCGTATTGTCGTTCATCGTGGTCATGGGGATCATCGTTTTTGTGCACGAGTTGGGACATTTCATCTCGGCCAAACGTAGCGATATCGTCGTCGAGGAGTTCGGTTTCGGTTTCCCGCCGCGCGTGGTAAAGATGGCAGAGCGCGACGGAACGATCTACAGCCTGAACGCCATTCCGATCGGCGGGTTCGTGCGGATGCGCGGCGAGGATGACCCGACGATGCCGGGCAGCTTTGCGGCCGCGTCGAAGACCAAACGAACATTGACGTTGCTCGCCGGCGCGTTGATGAACTTTGCCCTGGCAATCGTGCTTTTCTCGGCGCTCACCGCCATAAAGGGCGTGCCGGACACCAGCCGCGCGGGCGCGCTGATCGCCGGCGTCAGCGCCGGCTCGCCGGCCGAGCAGGCCGGTCTCCAGCCGGGTGACCGCATCGTGACGGCCGATGGGGTCGCCATAGACGGCATCGTGACGCTGCAAGAGAACACGCAAGCGCGCCTGGGCCAACCCGTGACATACACCGTAGCGCGCCCGGAAGACGGCGCGGAGACGACGATTGAGCTGACGATGACGCCGCGCGAGAATCCGCCGGAAGGTCAGGGCGCCCTCGGCATCCAGATTGGCGAGGCGACGCGACCTGCAACGCCGGGCGAGATCCTGTGGGCCGGCGTCGCGCAGACCGGCCAGATCATCTGGCTGACGTTCGCGTTGCCGGTTCAGTTGCTCACCCAGGGCGCTTCGGTCAGCGAACTCGGCTTCATGGGGCCGGTAGGCATCGCGGCGACGACCGGTGAGATCGTTCGTTCGGCCGTGTCAACCGATACATTGCTGCCCATCATCTGGTTCACGGGGTTGTTGAGCGTCGCCATCGGCATCACCAACCTGTTGCCCATCCCCGGCCTGGATGGGGGGCGATTGGTCTTCGTGTTTGTGGAAGCAATTCGCGGCAAGCGAGTCGAGCCGGCCCAGGAGGGCATGATCCACCTGTTAGGCATCGGCATCCTGCTCTTCCTGGTCGGGATTGTCACCATTCGAGAGGTCACATCACTGGTGAACGGCACGTTCCCCGGTCTGGGTTTGCCCTGAAGTCGAACTAAAACGGCGGCGGGCGCCGGGCGAAACGCTACGCCCGGCGTCGCCGTCATGTAAGGAAAGAACGTATGCATTGTACAAGGTGCGGCGCGCGCCTGCAACAGGGAATCGTGATCTGCCCTGAGTGCGGCGCACGCCAACGCGCCGGCGCCAGCACGGTGCGCTGCGCGAACTGCCACGGCAGAGTCTCTAACGAGTTAACGGTTTGCCCACACTGCGGACGCGACCTGCTTGCAGCAGGGCCGCGCTGGGGGTTGTGGCTTGCAGCAGTGGCCCTCGCCGTCCTGGTGGGGGTCTGGGCGCTGGGCCGCCTCCCCGTGAACGACATCCGCGACGTGATGGTAGATGCGCGCAACAACGCGCAAGGGCTGGTGCAGATCCTCGATTCGGTCGCGCCGACGCCGAACCCGGAAGAGTTGGCCGCCACGCCGGATGCAGCGCCCGAGTCTATTGCCGCCTTACCGTCCTCGCCAACGCCGACGCCCACCCACACCCCGACCGCAACGCCAACAGAAATCATCGCCTCCGATGCAATCTCTGAAACGGCGCCGCTCATCGAAGGCGCAGCGCCCGTAACAGCAACCCTGACGCTGGAAGTCACCGCGACGCCGGACGAAAGCAACATGTATGTTGTCAAAGCCGGCGACTCATTCCTGGGCATCGGCGCGTCTCTGAACATGGCGTGGCAAGATATCGCCGCCGCCAACGGGTTGAGCGCCAACAGCGTGTTGAAGATCGGGCAGAAGCTGCGCATCCCCAGCCCCACCGCGACGCCGGAACCTACGGCGACGCCGGACGCCAACGGAAACCGCACAGCCTACCGGGGAACCCACAGCCACCGCAGACGCGAACGCCCACCGCCACCCGGCGCGCCGCAGCCGGCGCGGCCACGCGCGCGCCGACCGCGACGCAACCGCCCCCCACTGCGACGGCGACACCCGTCTCGAGGGGCAGCAATGTTACATATCGCATCAAGTCGGGTGATACGCTGAGTAGCATCGGGGTGCAATTCGGCATTCCGTGGCAAGATATCGCGGCCGCCAACGGCTTAAGGGCCAACAGCAGATTGAACGTAGGTCAGGAACTGATCATCCCGCTGGCCGGGCTGCCGCCGACCCGGACGCCGACGCGATCGCCCCGAAGCGACAGCGACTGCCGCGCCGCCGCCCCCAACTCCTGCGCCTGCAATCGCCCTGGCCGCGCCCGGTATTGCGCAACCCTTCCGATGAGACCCCCTTCCAGGGCGACAACGCGATGATCGTACTCAACTGGAACCCGGTCCCGGGCCTTCCTGCCGAGGCGCGCTACCAGATGACCATCCGGTGGACCGAAAAGGGCGCGCCCCAGGAGTGGTGCGAGACGACGACGGCCACCGAAATGCGTATGCCCCCGTGGCTATTCTCCAGAGCGGATCAACCGGATCGCCGATACACCTGGTTCGTGACAGCCGTGCAACCAACGACAGACGGCAAGGGCGGCGAGATCAATCAACCCTTGAGCCCGCCCAGCGCGGCGCGCACACTCACCTGGAACTGACCGGCATGACCACCGATTTTGAGTTCGCCCTCTCGCAAATCGCAGAAAACGACCGCCTGGTTCGTAACATGAATCTCACCCATCTCTCGGATCTGTCACGTGCGCAGACGGAGAGCTTCCGTGAGGTATGGGGTACGTTAAGCCCGGCGCGGCGATGTGAGATCATGCGCGCGATGGTCGAACAGGCAGAGGCCGATATCCATCTGAACTTCCACGCCATCCTGCGCAGTTGCATGGAAGACGCCGAGGCGGAAGTGCGCCGTCTCGCCGTCGAAGGTTTGTGGGAAGATGAGCGTCCCACCCTGGTTCACCCCCTGCTTGATTTGCTGACAGGTGACGGAGAATCGGACGTGCGGGCCGTCGCCGCCGCCTCGTTGGGGCGATTTGTCTTGTTAGGCGCGTTGGGGGAAATTGACAGGAAGCTTTCCCGCGAGATCGAAAGCGCGCTGCGCGCCGCCTGGTTACGCAACAATGAGACGGTGGACGTGCGTCGCCGCGCCCTGGAGAGCCTGGCCTACAGCGAAGATGAGGACGTGCAATCCTTCATCGAAAACGCCTACTTCGATGAGGATGAGGCCATGCGCCAGAGCGCCGTCTTTGCGATGGGCCGGACCGCCGATCCGCACTGGGCCAGATATATCGCCGCCGAATTGCACAGCGGCAGCGCGCCGATGCGTTTTGAAGCAGCCGCAGCCGCCGGCGAGCTGCGCTTGAACGGCGCGGTAAAAATCCTCGTGCGCTTGCTGGATGATCCCGATAGCACGGTACGCGAAGCCGCCGCGCTGGCGCTGGGCAAGATCGGCGGCAAAGAGGCGCAGAGAGCGCTGCGTTTTGCCTCGGAGAGCGAGGAAGATCGGCTGGCCGAAGCGGCGCGCGAAGCGCTGGAAGAATTGGCGTTCAACAGCGACCAGAGCGAAGAGGCCGCGTTGATGGATTTCACTCCTGAAGCGGTACGCTCTGACGAAGAGGATGACGCCGAATGGGAGGACGAGTTCGAAGCGGATGACGAAGATTACGATGCATTCCCGAACACCGATGATGACGATGATGACTGGGATGACGATGAGGATGACCTGAGGTGGGTTGACGAGGAGGACGAAGAAGAGTACGAAGACGAAGAAGAAGAATAGTCAGGGCGTTGCCCGATGCTATTCCAGATTTTCACAACGGTCCTCCTGCCGCTGGTCGTGATCGTCAGCCTGGCCTTCGTGTTGGGCCGGTCGGGACGGCAAGACTACAGCCCGTTGGCCCGGGCGAGCTTCTATCTCTTCAATCCCAGCCTGGCTTTCGTCTCGATGGCCGGCACAACCATCGCTTATGACCTGCTCGGCAGGTTGGCGCTGCTCAAGATCATCGTTTTCGTCCTGCTCATCATCCTGGCCCGGTTCGTGGCGGGCCGACTCAAACTGACGGGACCGGCAGAGAGCGCCTTCTTGCTCGCATCGGCGTTTGCAAATTCGGGCAACTTCGGGTTATTTGTCGTCGAATCAGCGTTCGGCAAGCCGGGGTTGGCGCTGGCCGTCATCTGCTACGTTACGGACAATATCACGATTAACTCGGTCGGGGTGTATATCGCGGCGCGCGGGCGCACTTCCCCCGTGCAGGCATTCACCCAGGTCTTCCGAAACCCTGCGGTGTACGCCGTGCCGTTGGGCCTGCTGGTTAACCGCTTCGATATGACGGTGCCCGGCCCGCTGATGGCTGCCCTGGAAATGATGGGCCGCGCCGCAGTGCCGACGATGATGGTCGTCCTGGGCTTACAACTGGCGACCCTGCCCAAAGACCAGGGCAACTGGACGGCGATCGGCTTCGCGTCGGGTCTGCGTCTGGTCGTCGCACCGCTCCTGGCGATCCTGTTGGTGACGCCGCTGGGACTGACCGGTCTCGCGCGCCAGGTCGCCATCGTGGAAGTCGCCGTGCCGACTGCCGTCTTGGCCAGCATCCTGGCGGCGCGCTACAATACGGAACCCGGTCTGGTCGCCGGTACGGTCTTCGTGACATCAATCGCCAGCCTGATTTCTCTCACCTTGCTCTTGAGTTGGATGCTATGAACACACCCCCCGACAATTCCACGGCGGCCAACCCCTCAGACGACGCCGCACGCGTGCGAAACCTGAACGGGGAGGCGGCGCGTTTGCTTGCCGCCAAACGCCCGGGGGAAGCCATCACCAAATTGACGGAAGCGTGGGAACTCGACCCCGAGAACATCGCCACGGCGATCAACCTGGGCGGCGCGTATATCCTTCAGGGCAAGCACGCACAGGCCATCCCATTTCTCGAAACAGCCGCCCGGCTCGATCCGAACAATGCGATGATCTGGATCAACCTGGCGGCGGCGTATCTCGGCAAACTGCCCTTTTCCAGCGCCGAGATGCAAGAGAAGGCCATCGCCGCGTTCGAGACGGCGCTAGGCTTAACCCGCACGCGCCCCACGTGCATTACAACCTCGGCCTGATTTATCTTCAACGCGATGACCTGATGCAGGCCGCGGATCAGTTCCATAGCGCGTTGGATGATGACCCGACCGACAAAGACGCTCGACTCTGGTTGAACCGGATTCAGTCGGGCGACACGGACGAGATTGCGCATCTTGATGATTGAGCGTCTCCGTCCCTCAGAGACGGTACACTTCGGCAGCGGAGCCTGGTGCAGGATGAACTGGCGTCAGAACCCACAACGAGTCGCCTGGGTGGTCCTCACGATCAACCTGATCGCTTGCTGCGTGCTTTCGGTGACGGTGCCCTTCGGGGTGCGCCGCTTCATGCAAAACGCCAGCCGCCGCCAGCCCACATTCGTCACCGCGCTGGCCGGCACGGCTCAAGTCTATCCGCCGGATGCGGTTGACCCCATCGCCGTCACAGAGCCGCGCGCCATCGAAGAAGGGAGCCGGGTGGTCACTGACGCCTCAACCCGCGCCCTGGTCACCGTGCTGGCGAACAACCCGACCACCGAAGTATCCGCCCTGACCACCGTCCAGCTTTCGCAGGATACGACGATGGATGTCGCGCGCGCACGGCGGCCCCGATTTGCCAACAGCACAAGCCCTTACGACGTGGAATTCAGCCTCGAAGATGGCCGCATCTTCGTGACGGCCCAGCCCGTGGATGGGCGCGAGGTGCAGGTCATCCTGTCTACCCCGCAGGCGGAAATCGCCTTCACGGAGGGTTCATTCGACGTTATTGCGGATAGCGAGCAGACGCAAGTTCGCGCTCAATCCGGCGAGGCCACGGTGTCGGCGGCAGGCCAACAGGTAGCCATAGGCAGCGGCGAACGGACCGAGATCGCAATGGGCGAAGGGCCGGCAGTGCCCGTCTCCGCCGCGTTGAACCTCGTCTTGAACGGCGCCTTCGAAGGCCGCATCTCACCGCCCTGGCAGCAGTTCACCGAAGTGCCGGCCGGTCTGCCTCCCGGCGAAATCGAGGTCATCCAGACAAGCCAGCGCAACGCCGTGAAATTTACCCGGCGCGCGGAAGACGGCGCCCCCAATCGAGTCGGCGTATATCAAATCGTGGACCGGGATGTGCAGGGCTATGATTCTCTGCTGTTACGCTTCGATATGGAACTGAACTATCAGAGCGTGCCCGGCGGCGGCTATCTGGCGACCGAATATCCGGTGATGGTGGATTTGTTCTATACCGACATTTACGGCAAAGACCTGCACTGGTATCAAGGTTTCTATTACCTCGACCTTCCGCCCGGCAGCACGTATCTGCCGCCGACCGGCGAGAAGATCCCGCTCGGCATCTGGTATACGTATGAGTCGCCCAATCTCTATGATCTGTTGCGCGAGACGCGCCCCGCGCGCATCAACAGCATCTCGCTCTATGCGTCGGGCCACGATTACGAGAGCCTCGTCTCGAATGTGGCGCTCACCGTGCGGTAACCTGGATTCTCTGACCCTTTGCCATCTATGACTTCGGACGCCGCTTCACAGCGCCTTGCGCGCATCGCGCTCCTCATCGCACTGTGCCTTTTCCTGGCATTGGGCGCACATCAGCTTTCCCTTCCCGGCTTGCATTACGATGAAGCCAAAGAAGCCGGCGTCAACGCGATGCAAATCGTCACCGGCCAACCCGTGACGGCTTTTCGCGATGCGACGGTCCGCATCGGCCGGGTGGAATTCCCGCTCATGGTGCAGGACTATATCGGCGCGACCAACGTCCTGCTGGCTGCGCCATTCCTGGCGGTGGGCGGCGTCAACGAGGTCGCGCTACGCTGGATGCCGCTGCTGCTGGCCGCGTTGACCATCGTCTTGACCTGGCGGGTGGCCGGGGATCTGGCGGGGCCGGTCGCCGCAGGGGTTGCGGCCCTGCTGCTGGCCGTCAATCCCTCCTTCGTCTTCTGGAGCCGCCAGGGTATCTTCGTGACAAACCTGACCGCGCTGCTGCTGGCGGCAGTGCTGTTTTTCGCCGTGCGGTGGCACCGGCGACGCCGGGCAAGCGACCTGTGCGCGACGGCGTTTCTCATGGGTCTGGGCATCTATGCAAAGCTGCTGTTCGTCTGGGTGATCGTCGGGCTTGTCGTCATTGCGGTGATTGTTTGGGTGTATGAACGGAGTGAGCGACGTAAACAGCCGCCAACCACTGGCGTAAATCGACCACAGCATCGCGCCGGGCTGGCCGACCTTCGTCGCGGCAGGGATCTGCTTCATGCTCCCCCTGCTTCCGCTGATTGTCTTCAACCTGCGCACGGCCGGCACCATCCGCGCGATCTTCGATAACCTGGGGAACTCCTACTACGGCGTGGATAACGCCGCCTACCTCACAAATCTACGCGTGCGGATCGAGCAACTGGGGGCGCTCTTGCGGGGCGATCACTTCTGGTATCTGGGTGAGGCGTTCGCCAACCCCTTTGCGCCCTGGTTGGCGGCCGGATTGCTGATCTTTGCGTTGGCGCTCGGTGCGCCGGTCTACCGCCGGCGACTGCTGGCGGTCGCAGGCTTGCTGCTGCTGGCCGTCGCCCAGAGCGCCTTCACCGTGAGCGATCTGTTCATCACCCATTACGCCATGCTGCTGCCGCTGGCCGCGATTGCGGCAGGCGTGGCCACGGCCGCGCTGTACGACAGGGCCGCGAATGTTTTCACGGCGAGTGATCGAACCGTATCACCCGGCCCGGCGCTAACCGTCATGGCATTGGGGCTGGTGACGGCGGTGACGTTATGGTGGACGGGCGACCTGTGGACGACGGCGCGTTATCACGAAGTGCTGAGTCTTTCCGGTGGCTACGCGGCCCACTCCGACGCCATCTATGCGTTGGCCGAGTATCTCGATCAGTTCGAGCCGGCCGCGCCGCTGGCGCTCGATTGGGGCCTCGACAGCCCGGTGCGCTTCCTGACCGTCGGACGCGTCAACCCGCTGGAAGTGTTTGGCTATGACAGCCTGGATGGGCCGGATCCCGGTTTTGCCGACCGCGTTTTGCCCTTCCTCGATGACCCCAGCACACTTTACGTGACGCACGCCCCCGATGCCGATGGTATTCCGGGGGCGCGTCGAAGCGTTGCGCGACCTGGCAGACGCGCAGGGTCTTGAACTCCAGGAAACGGCGCGCTTCTCGGAACGGAACGGACGCCCGCTGTACATCGTCTATCGTGCAGCGCCGCCCTGAGTGCGTTTGCCATTGCGGAGAGTCTCAGGGCCAACCCACTCGGAATGACCCGTTCTCAAGGCGCAAAGGCGTGTTTTCGTTTCGCCCTAACACCAATGTATAATAGCCGCCAGACCCGGCGCGATCTGCCCTCACAGGGCCGCCGGATTGAGCGCCAAAAGGAGAGAAGTCAAGTTGTCTCGCCAGCATACCCTCATCGCGATTGTGATTTCAGTCGCCGCGTTGACATTCCTGAGTGGTTGCGGGGCCGCGCCGCAAGCCACGCCGACCCCGACCAAAACGCCGCAGGCCGCCACCGCGACGCCCATCCCGCCCACATCCACGCCCGAGCCGACCGCCACACCGGCGCCCACGAACACGCCCGCCCCAACCGACACCCCGGCCGCGACCGCCACGCCGACCCAGGATGCACGCGTCATCAACCCGGCGCAGGCGGCGGGCATATCGGCGTTCACCGGGCTGCAACCGGACAACCCGGCGGTGTTGGAACGCAGGCCGCTGGCGATCAAGGTGGATAACGATCCGGCGGTCGTGCCGCAGTCAGGGCTCAACAAGGCCGATGTGGTCGTCGAAACCCGGAAAGAAGGCTGCCTGACCCGCTTCACGGCGATCTATCAAAGCCAGGACGCCGAACGCGTCGGCTCGGTGCGCAGCGCGCGCCTGGTGGACAAAGAGCTGCCGGTCATCTTTGACGCCGTGCTGACCTTCTCCGGCGCAGTCCAACCCGTCTATAACATCCTCAAAGATTCCGACCTCGGCGACCGGTTGTTCACGCAACGCACCATGTTCCGCGACCCGAACATCGCCGTGCCGTTCAACCTGTTCGCCAACACCACCAGCCTGTGGAAGACCGTGGCCGAACGCGGGCTGGATACGCCGCCCAACCCCACGGCGGCCTGGGTCTTCATGGAGGCCGCGCCCGATGGCGGCGCGCCGGCTTCTCAGGTAGACATCCCCTTTCCGCGCCCGGCGTTCAAAGTCAAGTGGACTTACAACCCCGAGCAGCGAGCGCTGGGAGCGCGCCATCAACGGCGAGACGCACATTGATAAGGTAGAGGGCAAGCCGATCTCGGCTGCAAACGTCGTCATCCTGACCGCAAACCACGTTCAGACGTTGATCGCGGAGCAGGGTACGAAGCTGGGGCAAGGCCCATGTTCCAACGCCTCCGTTGAGGTGCAGTTGTGGGGCGAGGGGCCGGTCAAAATACTCCGCGACGGCCAGGTTTATGAGGGTAAGTGGATCCGGCCCGATCGCGATGCGCCGTTCCGGTTTGTGGATGAGAACGGGGTTGACCTGCCGCTGAAACCCGGCAACAGTTGGTGGGAAGTAATCTCCACCGACATGCAGGCCGCGATCACCGAATGAGACGATCTTCTACGTTGACAGGTCGAACGGCGTCCCGAAAGAGAGATCCTGCGGCGCTGAAGCTTCTCGACTTGTTGAGCGAGAATTCAAATCTCATCTTTAACTTTCTCTCATCTTAGATTAATGTAACCATGAGAGAATACAGTTGCTTAGAGATGCGGGCCGGGACACCCAAATCCTAGCAAATGGTTCCTCCTCCACATAACCATATGTATAATCCCCTGGCGGGTGGGCCGGGGGATTATACTTTAACGGGTCTGGCGCCGCCCCATCACGGGCGGTTGAGCGGGCATCACTCCTCGTAGAGTCGCTTGTACATCTCATACTGCATCTGAACTGTCTGCACATAGACGCGTGATTCGTTGATATTAATCAACGCCGTCATCAGGTCGTCGTCATCGGGCGCCCACTTACGCCACACACCCGCATTGCCCGGGCCGCCGTTATAGGCTGCCAACGCAATCGGGATGCTGCCGTTGAAGTGATTCAACCAGGTCGAGATGTAGTTCGTGCCGAGGGCGACGTTGATATAGGGGTAGTAGGCGTGCGCCACGTCGAAATCCTGCCAGCCGAGCCGGTCGGCAATCCCTTGCGCCGTGCCGGGCATCACCTGCATCAACCCCCGCGCGCCGGCGCTCGATGTTGCGCCGGTCTCGAAACGGCTTTCCTGCCGCATGATCGCCAACATCAGGCGCGGATCCATCCCCCAGCGTTCGGACTCTGTACGCACCAATTCCGCAAAGGCATAGGGATACGCCAGTCGTTGCAGGGCCACCGGCGTATCGCGCATGCCGCCCTTGCCCCATAGCGCGGCAACCCGCTCCGCGCTCAGGAGCGAGAGCCGATACGCGCCCGCATCGCGAAACGCCAGCGAAAGCGCCGTCAGCGCCCAGGGGTTCTTCTCGGCGCGCGTCTGCACGCGCCCCCAGGCGGCCAGCGCCTCCGGCCGCATCCCAAGCTCCAGGAGCGTTTGGCCTCGCGCCCAATCGGGGTCATCCAGCACGCTCTTCGGCAGCGCCAACGAACCCTCGCCGGCCCACGTCGCCAGCCAGTCGGTCAGTTCTGCACGCTCTTGCGCCGCGGAAGCCGGAGGCGGGATCGGTTCCGGCGTTGGCTTCACCCCGGCGGTCTTCGCGGCCCACTCCGCCGCTCGCAGACCATAGAAACTCTCCGGCCCCGCAGCGACGGCCTGCTCCCACGAACGCAGCGCCGCCTCGATCTCACCTGCGGCATACTGCGAGCGCCCCAGCCAGAAGTAGGCGACCGGTTTGGTGAAGGCGGCCAGGTTCGCCGCCGCCATTTCATTCCATACCTCCCCGGCCTTCCGATAATCGCCCAGCTTGAAGTGAATCAATGCGGCGGACTGGTATGCGCGCCACGCATCGTCTGTTTCGGGATACCGTCTGCCGATCTCCAGATAGGCTTCCGCCGCCGGACCGACGCGCTCCAGATAAGATTCGAGATAGGCGGCCTGCATCAGCGCCTTGACGGCCTGCGGCGCATCGGGCTTCGCCTCGGCCAACTCGCGATAAATGCGTATCGCCGCATCATCATTATCGGCCTGCGCCTGCGTGCGCGCCCGCGCCATCATGGCGTCGGCCCAATAGGGGCTATCGGGGAACTGCGCGACGAAGTTGCCGAGTTCGGCCAGCCCGGCCTCCGTTTGCCCCAGCCCTAACTGGCTCAGCCCCGTGAAGTAAGACGCCGCGCCCTCTTTCCCGGTGGGATCCGCGGCGCGCAGGCGATCAAAGGCCGCAATCGCCAACTCGTAGACCCCGTTGTGGTAGTTGACCACGCCGCGCTGGAACTCATCTACCGGCGCGCCCGTGTCCACAAGCTGCACCATCGCGCGGTGTGCGTTGATGTTCGTCGGATCGGCATCGGCTGCGGCCTGCCAGCGCCCTTGCGCCGCGGCCACGTCTCCGCCCGCCGCCAGCCGCGTTGCCCGCCAACAGTTGCATCTCCGCCGCCCAGCTATTTTTGCTGCTGCCGCGTAGAGCGTCATATTCCGCGACCGCGCCGGCCGTGTCGTTGCGGGCCAGGGCCAGGTCGGCCAGCGCGCGGCGGCTCGCCACCGTGTTCGTCCAGTCGGGCGAAGCCTTCAATGCTTCGTTGTAGGCCGCGCTCGCGCCCGTCGCGTCGCCCTGCTCGCGCCGGGCCTTGCCGATGCGTTGCCAGATCAGCGAAGAAAGCTCCGGCGCGGCGGTGCGATAGGCCGCATAACTCGCCTCCGCTTGCGGCCACAGCCCCAGGCCCGATTGCGCCTCACCCAGCAGGAACAGCGCCGGGTCACGGAAGGGGCTATCCTCCGGCGCGGACTCGCGCAACTGCGTCAGCGCCGTGACGGCCTCTTGCGCTGCGCCATCGCGCAAATAGCATTGCGCCAGGATATAGCGCGCTTCGGCGGCATCCATGGGCGCGGGCGCGTTCCTGAGAAAATCGGCCAGCACACGACGCGCGCCGTCGCAATCGCCGATGCGTTGCAGCCAGCGCCCTTCGGCCACGCGCGCAGATCCGGCCGTCGTGGCCGCGGCAGACGCTAAAGTCGAAGTAACCGTCACGGTAGGCGACGGCGACGCGCCGACCGTCGGCGTCAAGGTCAGGGTAGGCGACACGGTTGTCGGCGACGCGGGTTGGGTTGATGTCGGTTCCAGAGGGGCTGCCGTGCCTGTCGCTGTGGAGGTGGGTTCGGTCGTCGGCGTGGGCGGCGCGCTCGTGGGCGTGTCGGGCGGCGCGCCTGCCGCAAGGGTTTCGACGGTAGGCGTCGGCGCAGGCGCGGGCGTGGTCAAATCGCCGCCGCACCCGGCCAACACGACGATACACAGGACTATCGGTAGGAAGATCGAGCTTCCCGACTTTATGTTAATCAATTGAACACCTCAAGAGCAGAATCGGGCTGCCACGGCCGGCTTAGCCGCGAGACCCGACCCGCAGATTCATTCCGGTGGAGCTGCGCCGGCAGGCTCGGTTCAACCGTCGAACGGCGCAATGTCGAGGCCGCCATCGGAGTGCTCCACCAGCCGTTGCACGCGCAGTTCGGCCTGATCCAGCAGCGCATTGCATTGCCCGGCCAGTTGCGACACGCGCTCAAACACCGCGAGCGATTCTTCAAGGCTCATCTCACCAACTTCGAGACGGCGCACGGCCTCTTCCAGTTCCTGATAGAGCGTCTCGAACGAGGGCGTAGCCTGGTTCATCATGCTGACTCCTGTCATCAAACGGTCACTTTGATTCGGCAGAGTGGCCTGCGTCGGATACATCCACGGTGAAATTGCCGTCCGATACCCGGATGCGCAATACATCCCCGCGCTTCACTTGATCCGTCTTCGTTACAACTTCACGCTCGGGCCATTTGGTCACAATCGCATAGCCGCGCGCCAGCACCTGTTGGGGATGCAGGGCCGTCATGCGCAAGGACTGACCCGCAAGTCGCTCACCCAGGGTCGCCAGCCGGTGCGTGATCGCCAGCTCGCTGCGCCGCGTCAGGTCATCTACGCGTTGCCGATTGGCCGCCAGCCGCAGCGCGGGCGAACTGCGTTCGAGGCGGCACGCCAGCGCGTTGCAGTTTGCGCGTTCGGTTGCCACCCGGTCGGCCATACGCGCCGTCGCGGCGACCGTCAACCCGCCGACGATATCGCGCAACTCGCGGGCATCCGGCGCGACCAGCATCGCCGCGCCGGTCGGAGTCGGCGCGCGCCGGTCGGCGATGAAGTCCACGATGGTGAAATCGGTTTCATGCCCCACGCCGGTCACAATCGGGACGAGCGATTCGGCCACAGCGCACGCCACACGCTCATCGTTGAAGGCCCACAGCTCTTCAATGGAGCCGCCGCCGCGCGCCAGGATAATCGCATCCAACCGCCCGAATTCGGTCATCCAACGGTTCAACGCCCGAATCGCCGCCACAATGCCGGGCGGCGCGGCGTCGCCCTGGACGACCGCGGGCGCGACGATCACCTCGAGGAGGGGAAAGCGCGCCGCCAGCGTCCGCAGGATATCGCGCAGCGCGGCGCCCGTAGGCGATGTCACCACGCCGATGCGCACCGGCAGGCCGGGCAGCGGGCGTTTGCGCGCCTCATCGAACAATCCCTCGGCGAGCAGCCGGGCGCGCAGCCGCTCGAACTCCACCCACAGCCGGCCCAGCCCTGCCGGCTCGAGGTGATTGATGTAGAGTTGATAGGCGCCCTGCGGCTCATACACGGAAATATAGCCGCGGACGATCACGGCGTCGCCGTCGCGCGGCAGGCTCAAGCGCGCCGCCGTCGTCCGCCAGATGATCGCCTTGATGCTGGTCGTTTCGTCCTTGAGCGTGAGATAACAATGCCCGGACGTGTGCTGCTTGAAATTCGATACCTCGCCCGTCAGCCACACATCGCGCAGCAGTTCATCTTCTTCGAAGCGCGACTTGATGTACGCCGTGACCTCGGCAATGCTACGGATGACCGGTGTGGGCACGCTCATACCCTCAGGAAGAAGAAGGCCAGCGCCAGGATGATATAGAGGGCCAATAATTGCGCGCCTTCCAGCCAGTTCGATTCGCCATCAAGGGCCACAAATGCCGCGATCAGCGTCCCGCCGAACATGGCGATGATTTCAAACTGATTGAACACCAGCGTGAGCGGATTGCCCATGAGCAGGCTGAGAAATACCAATACGGGGGCGACAAAGAGCGCAATCTGGAGGCTCGAGCCGAGCGAGACGGTCATGCTCAGATCCATCTTGTTCTTGTAAGCGGCCTGAACCGCCACCAGATGTTCGGCGACGTTGCCCACCAGCGGCACCACGATGATGCCGATGAAAAACTCAGAGATATGCATCGTCTCGGCGATGTACTCCACCCCGCCCACGAGAACCTCGCTCAACACGGCAATCAGGACGGTAGCAACCCCCAACACGACCAGCGCCTTCCTGATCGGCCACGGCGCGCCATTGCCATGCTCGACCTCATGGACGATTGCCGCATTGGTCTCGCTACTCCGAAAGACGAACAGAAGCCCCAGGATATAGATCAGCAGCATCGCCGCTGCCGTGCCCAGGCTCAGCCACTCAACCGGACCGTAGTTCTCGGTGTGGGCGAAGAAGAAGAGGGACGGCACGGCCAGCGCCAGGACGGCGAGGAGCAACTGGGTCGCATTGACGCCGGCCTCGGTGCGATTGAAGTGTTGCTTCCCGTTCTTGAGGCCGCCGACCAGGATGCTCGCGCCCATCACCAGCAAGATATTGCCGATGATAGAGCCGGTGATAGACGCCTTGACCAGATCCAACAGCCCCGCGCGGATCGCGAAGATCGTGATAATCAACTCCGCGGCGTTGCCCAGCGTCGCGTTGAGCAAGCCGCCCACGCGCGGCCCGGTGCGCACCGCCAGCTCCTCGGTCGCCTGCCCCAGCAACCCGGCGGTCGGGATGATGGCCAGCGCGGAAGTGATGAAGAGCAGGTTGGGCGACCAGCCGAGCAATTCGCCCAGGATCGCGATCGGCGCAAAGATAAAAAGGATATTGACCCATTTCATAGATGACGGCTCCTCTCGATGATCGCTGACTGTGCGTCACGGGCCCTTCGAACCATACGATCCATGGCATTCTCCGCCGGCGCCATGCCCGTTTTATCCAGAAAGAGATTGGGCGACGCCGAACTGGGCACCACCAGCTTCAACGCGCCGGGCAGGACATCAATGACGACAGGCGTCTCACCGATGTAATCGCCGTCCACGTGCACGGGCAAGGGCCGGGTGGTGACCACTTCGACGCGCCGCGCCTGGAAAATATCTACCTGGGGATCGCGCACATGCTGATTGACCAGGATCTCGCTCAAATGCGCGATCATACGAATGGGGCGGCTTCCTTGAAAACAAAAGATATCCAGGAGACCGTCATCCAGCAGGGCCTCAGGGGCCATCTTGAACACGATGCCGTAAATCTGGATATTGCTGGCAGAAAGCATCAACAACCGCCGGCTGACAATCTTGCCGTCCACCCGCACCATCGCGCTCGTCCCTGCAAAATCGCGCATCGTGTAATACATTGCCACCAGCATCGCGCCCAGGCCCAACCGTCGCTTGAGATCGCGATCCCGATTGAATTGCTGATTGAACTCGGCGTCGAAACCCACGCCGCCCCAGCAAACAAAATGGCGCGGAAGCGTGCCGCCCATAGGGAAACTCATGCGACCCACATCCACCCGGTGAATTTGCCCCTTCATGTTCAGGCGGGCCGATTGAAGCAGCGCGTTCGACTGAAGCGCGCCCGGAATCGGCAGATTGAGCTGACGCGCCATGACATTGCCCGTGCCGCTGGGCAGGATCGCCAGCGCCGTCTCCGTCCCCACCAGGCCGTCTGTCGCCTCGGCGATCGTGCCATCGCCGCCGACCACCATCACCACATCCACGCCTTCCGCGGCCGCCTCGCGCGCATATGTCGTCGCGTCGCCACGCCCACGCGTCGTCCTTATATCGGCGACCTCCCAACCTTCACCCGCCAATACGTCCGGGATGCGCCGCAACTCGTCGTCGAGCGTGCGGACGCCGGATGATGGATTCTGGATAATCAGCGTCTTCATAATGTCACAAGCAGCCCGCTAACCGAGGATTCAACCCAACCAATTCCCGGCGCGCAGCAATTCCTCTACAGCGGCGTGCGGAGCGACGTTGCGATTGACAACATCCTGAATCATACGATCCCAATAGCCCTCAGGCAAGCGCGCCAGCAGCATCGCCGGCAGGCGTTCATTGAGGATATGGCGGATGGATGCGACGGCGCGTTGACTCTCATGCGATGCATAACCGTTGGTTTCCCGAAGATAGTGGGCATGTTCCTCGGCCCAATCGCGCACGGCTGGCGATGCCGCCGCCCTCGACCGCGACCGTCTTGACGATAGGCGGCAGCCATGAACCGTCCGCCCTATAGCCCGGCCCCGGCATCTCGCCCCCCGCCAGGTGATGATGCACCGTCGCCGAAGGCCCCAACGACTGCATCGCCTGGAGGGCAAGCACCGTCCGGTCGGCGTCGCTGCGGTCGGCCTTGTTCACCACCAGGATATCGGCAATCTCCAGGAGGCCGGCCTTGAAGGCCTGCACCTCATCGCCCATGCCCGGCGCCTCGACCACAATCGTCGTATGCGCGGCCCCGGCAATCTCCACCTCCGCCTGGCCCGCGCCCACCGTCTCGACCAGGATGCGATCGAAACCGGCGGCGTCCATCAACTGAACCACATCGAAGGTCGCGCGCGGCCAGCCCGCCCAGGCTCCCGCGTGACGCCATACTGCGGATGAAGACGCCGGCGTCTCCCGCCAGATCGCGCATCCGAATCCGGTCGCCCAACAGCGCCCCCCCGGAAAACGGGCTGCTGGGTCTACGGCAATCACACCCACGGTGAACCCGGCGGCGCGATAAGACCGGGCCAGTGCGTTCACGAGGGTTGACTTGCCCGTGCCGGGCGAGCCGGTGACGCCGATGACGTGGGCGCGCCCGGTATGGGCGTACAAATCGGCGAGGATTTGCGGGCCGGCGGGCTGATCGTCCTCGACCAGCGAAATCGCCCGGGCGAGCGCCCGACGATCTCCCGCCCGGATGCCTTCAGCTAAAGGATGCAATCTCGGTCTGCCCTCAATCAACCCACGACCTGGCGGATGAAGCTCACGATGTCCTGCGTGTTCGCGCCCGGCCCAAACACGGCGCGGATACCGATCGCCTCAAGGCTCGGCGATGTCCTCTTCGGGCACAATGCCGCCCAACAGGACCGGCACATCGCCGAGGCCCTGCACACGCAGTTGCTCAACAATGCGCGGGCAGAGCGACATATGCGCGCCGGAAAGCACCGACAGACCGATGACATCCACATCTTCTTGCAGGGCCGCCTCGGCGATCATTTCCGGGGTCTGGCGAATGCCGGTATAGATCACTTCCATGCCGGCGTCGCGCAGCGCGCGCGCCACGACTTTGGCGCCGCGATCATGTCCATCCAGCCCCGGCTTCGCGATCAACACCCGGATCTTGCGCTCAGTCATATGAGTCCCTCTTCCTTCCGGGCAGGTTGTCGCCATTCGCCGGTCACGGCCGCGTCCAGGCACGCCTCCAGGTCGCCGAAGCGCATCTTCACGCCGCTGTGCATCGGCGCGTAGCACGCCATCTTGCCGGCATTGGTCGCCATCGTGCGCACGTTCAACATCCGCATCGGCGCGACCACGGCGCACGTATCGGCCACCACCTCACCGCCGGCAGCCTCGATAGTCGCCACGTAACCGAATTCCGCGGCTCGCTCCCGCGTCAGCGCGCCGGTTGTGACCCACAGGCGCGTGGCAAGCCGCTTGCCGCGCAGATACTCGGCTACCTGCGCGATTTCTGTCAGGCTGGCATGGGGACAGCCCACCGTCACCAGATCAATCTGCCGCAGGTCGGGATCGGCGTCCATCACGCGATAGGCCTCATCCAGGCTCTCAATCGTCAGGCGCGCCGCATCCGGCCTGAATCAGCGCTGCCCCGGCATCCAGCGCCTCGGGCGTATACCCGGCGATATGATAGACAGCAACGGCCCCGTAAGCCGCCAGCCCCGCGCCCAGCGTCTTCAACCGATCACCCGCCAGCCCACCCAGCGTGATGTCGGCGGGCAACGGCGGCAGCCACGCAGCCAGGTCCGCAAACCAGGGGACGCCGTTGCCAACAGCCTTGCCCACGATGTAACTCAGCGCGCCAAAATCGGCCACAGAGCGCACCGGACAGCGCACTTCAACGATGTGACCGGCGCGCCGATTTTCATCCAGATGAAAGCCATAGCGCGCGGTGCGCCCCACAATCGCCGCTGCGATGGCGCTGGGGCCGCCCTCGCGATTGGTGCGCGCCCCGATGACGGAATTCGCGTACGCGACCGCGCTGGATTCTGCCCACGCGAGTGTGTCGCCCCGCCTCGGCGCATAGTCGGGAAAGAGATAAGGCGTGCAACTCATGGTCGGCGTCACGCCCATCTTTGTGAAGGCCTCGATCACGCGCAACTGTGGCGCGGCAAAACTCTCGTCGATGCCCCATTCCTGCCACCGGTCGCGCTCCATCCCCATCGGGTTGAGCGTCGTAGGCACACGCACCTGCGCGCCTTCATCCGCCCATTCGCTCAGAAACGCCACGCCTGCGTCGCCGAGATTTTTGTACGACACCCCGGCGATCTGCGCATGGCGGATCGGAACCAGATCGGTCGCCCCATAGATGCGCGCCAGCGCGACAACGATCTCCATGGCGCGCCGCACACCGGGACCTTCCGCCCCTGCCAACATCCCGCGTTCTTGTTCGGTCAGGATTAACTCGGTCATTCGCTCTCGATCATCAGACTTAATCTACTACTTGTTCTCTACAGACTGAATTGTAGCACAGGGCGCGACGATGCAAAAGCCGTGCCGCAAACCATTTGCTCCGACATGTGCCGAATTGTAAGGAAAAAGACTTTGCAAACTTTATACATAGATTATACTTATATCATCAAGCGTCAAGCGATACGTGCGGCGCAATTTCAGATCAGGAGAAAATAAACCATGCGTTCCCTTCGTAGTCTGGTCGTTGTAGGGGCCCTCGCGGCCTTGCTCACCACCTCGGTGACGGCCTTCGCAGCCGGTCCCCGAGTCCGCGTCATCCATGCCTCGCCTGATGCGCCCGCGGTGGATGTCTGGGTTGACGGCGCGAAAGCCTTCTCGGATGCGTCTTTCAAGGATGCGACTGCCTATGCCCCGTTGACCGCAGGCGAGCACAAGGTTCAAGTGGTCCCGGCGGGGCAAACCGAACCGGCCGTGATTGACGCCACGCTGACGCTGGCCGAAGGCAAAGACTACTCGGTCGCAGCCGTGGGCCTGTTGGCAGATATCGAACCGCTGGTGCTTGAGGACAACAACGCGGCGCCGGCGGCCGGTAAGGCTCACGTGCGCTTCGTGCATGCGTCGCCTGATGCGCCCGCCGTGGATATCGCGGTCACGGGCGGCCCGGTGCTCTTCAGCAATGTTCCTTTCAAGGGCGTTGGCGATTACACCCCGGTTGATGCGGGTACCTACGATCTCGAGGTGCGGCTGGCCGGAACCGACACGGTCGTGCTGCCCCTGCCGGGCGTCAAGCTCGATGCCGGCACCGTCTATACGGCATGGGCCATGGGCCTGGCCGCCGGCGAACCGGCCCTGACGGCGGTTCTCACGATGGATGCGCAGCACAATGCGGCGCCGACCACGTTGCCGACGACGGGCGGCGGCGTCAACTGGCTGGTGATTGCGGCGGCTGTCCTGGGCGGCTCGGCGCTCCTGGCGATCGTGTCCCGAAAGCCCGCGGAAGATCGCAGCGAACTGCGCAAATAAGCAGATACCTGCGCGAACTCCTCCTTAAAGGGTAAGCGGGAGAGAATCCGGTGAATTACCGGATTCTCTCCCGCCTTTGATTTGTGGGCTTAAATTCGGGGATGATTTGACACGATTTTGACCGTATGCTATGATCGCGCTTACTCTACAATTGTGGGCGTACCAGGAGGCCGGAGGAAAATTGGATGAGTAGATTGCTCGAGGTGAAGGGGTTGGAGACTCGCTTCTTCACCCAGGACGGCGTTGTCCACGCGGTTAACGGTATTTCGTATTATCTTGACGAGGGTGAGACGCTCGCCATCGTCGGGGAGAGCGGTTGCGGTAAAAGCGTGGGTGTCATGTCCCTCTTGCGACTCATTCCTCAGCCGCCCGGCAAAATCACCGCCGGGGAAGTATGGTTCGGGGTAGGCGAAGACCGCAAAAACCTGATTACGATGCCGGACGACGAAATGCGTGAGGTGCGGGGCAATCAGATCGCCATGATTTTCCAGGACCCGATGACCTCCCTGAACCCCGTATTGACCATCGGTTATCAGATTTCGGAAGCCTTGATCCTTCACATGGGCATGGACAAAGAAGCGGCGCGAAAACGCACAGCCGAACTTCTGGAACTGGTCGGCATTCCACGCGCCGCTGACCGCCTCGATGATTACCCCCATCAATTTTCCGGCGGAATGCGCCAACGTGTGATGATCGCCATGGGCCTGAGCTGCAACCCGCAGTTGCTCATCGCCGATGAGCCAACCACGGCGCTCGATGTCACCATTCAAGCCCAGATCACCGACCTGGTGAACCGGCTCCGCGACGAGATCGGCATGGCCATCATCTGGATCACCCATGATCTGGGGGTGGTGGCCGGATTGGCCGATCGGGTCGTCGTCATGTACGCCGGTTTCATCGTGGAAGAAGCGGGGGTCAAGGAACTCTATGCTGCGCCGCGTCATCCCTATACGATCGGGCTATTGGGTTCGCTGCCGCGCCTCGACGCAGAACGGGGCCACCGCCTGACATCCATTGAAGGGTTGCCGCCCGATTTGATTGATCTTCCAGTGGGTTGTCCTTTTTACGCGCGTTGTCATTATCGCATCGAGCGCTGCGCCAAAGAAAACCCTCCTTTGGACCCCATTGCACCGGGCCATAAAGTGGCCTGCTGGGTGGATGTGAGAACGGCAGCAAAGGCATAAACAGCGTGACTTCAACTCCTGCCCCCACACTTACGAAACCGGATACAAACGGGCACACCGAGCCGACAAAGACCAACCCGGAAAAGATCCTGCAAGTCAAGGATCTGCGCATGTGGTTCCCCATCAATCGGGGGATACTCCAGCGTCGTGTTGGCGATGTGAAAGCCGTAGACGGTATATCGTTCGATATCATAAAAGGCGAGACGCTGGGTCTGGTGGGCGAGTCGGGCTGTGGCAAATCCACCACCGGTCGTGCGATCCTGCAACTCTATAAGCCCACGGATGGCGAGGTCATCTACAACGGCACAGACCTGACCAAGCTCAAGAGCGAAGACATGCGGGCCATGCGCCGCGAGATGCAGATGATCTTCCAGGACCCGTATGCGTCGCTGAACCCGCGCATGACGGTGGGCAACATCGTCGGCGAGCCGCTGGAAGTCCACAATATCGGCAACAAAGCGGAACGCCTGGAGCGCGTGCGCGAGCTGTTGGCGGTCGTCGGCCTCAACCCCTATTTCATCAACCGCTATCCGCATGAATTTTCGGGCGGCCAACGCCAGCGCATCGGCGTGGCGCGCGCGCTGGCCGTCAACCCATCCTTCATCGTCTGCGACGAGCCGATTTCCGCCCTGGATGTCTCGATTCAGGCGCAGGTCATCAACCTGTTGGAAGATTTGCAGGACCAACTGGGGTTGACCTATCTTTTCATCGCCCACGATCTTTCGGTCGTGCGTCACATTTCGGACCGGATCGCCGTGATGTATCTGGGAAAGATCATGGAATTGGCGGATCGGGAAGAATTATATCGCAACCCGATGCACCCCTACACGCAAGCGTTGCTCTCTGCCGTGCCGATCCCAGATCCGGTGATTGAGGAAAAGCGCAAACGCATCATCCTGGAAGGGGACGTACCCTCACCGGTGAATCCACCGCTGGGCTGTAACTTCAGCACACGCTGCCCCAAAGTCATGGATGTCTGCCGTGATCACGAACCTGTGTTCCGCGATTACGGCGATGGACACTACGTGGCCTGCTGGCTCTACCCGCAGGAGTAACTGCGTCGGCCGCATTGCGCCAGACAACGGACACCATTCGGCCATTTGGCAGGCCGTTGCTTTTGGAGAGGAGGTGGTGTTCCTAAACTCGGAATTCAAGATCAGCGTTCAACCCGTCAGTGTCGGCCATAGCCCGCCCCACGGGGCATGGGCAGCCTGCCGGCAAACGAAAACCCATACTACATTCTCTCTTTAGGAGGAGAAAAATGTCCGCGAAGCGGTTGTTTAGCTTCCTGAGTCTGCTGATGATTGCCAGCATGATCGTCACCGGCTGCGCCGCCCCTGCTGCGCAGACCATCGAGAAGATCGTGACTCAGGTTGTAGAGAAGGAAGTTCAGGTCGTTCAGACCCAGGTCGTCGAAGTAGAGAAGGAAGTCGAGAAGATCGTTGAGGTCACTCCGGTGCCTCCGACCGGCCCCAAGACCTTGCGCCTGAACATGGGCCCCGGCGACATCCCCACGATTGACCCGGCCTTGTCCACCGACACGTCATCCACGCAGATCGTGGGCATGACCATGGGCGGCGTGACGTTCCAGAACGAAGTCACCACCGCCATCGAACCCGGCCTGGCCAACGACTGGAACATCTCGGATGACGGCCTGGTCTACACCTTCAACCTGCGCGACGACGTGCCGTGGGTGGAGTACAACTCCACGACCGGCGCGGTCGAGCAGGTCATGGACTGCGAAGGCAATCCTCGCATGGTCACCGCCGACGACTTTGCCTACGGCATCCTGCGCACCCTGAACCCTGAGACGGCCTCCGACTACGCGTACGTGTTGTCGTTCGCCGTCGCGGGTGCAGATGAATTCAACACCGGCGCCGTGACCGATACGGCGACTGTGGGCGTCAAGGCCATTGACCCCACCACCCTTGAAGTCACCTTCAAGGAACCCGCCGCCTACAACGCCAACATCATCGGCCTGTGGGTGGCGAACGCGCAGCCCAAGTGGATCATCGAGGGCGACGACTGCACCGAAGCCCGCGGCGACCGCTGGACCGAAACCGGTTTCTTCCAGGGGTACGGCCCGTACACCCTGAAGGAATGGATCCATGACGCCAGCATCACGCTGATCAAGAATCCGTTCTGGGTCGGCACCGATTCGGTTCCGGCCGCCAAGATTGACGAACTCACCTGGAGCATGTTGGACGACGTGCCGGCGTTCGCCGAGTACGAGGCGGGCAACCTGGACGCCGCCAACGTGCCGAGCGAGGACCTCGACCGCGTCAAGGCGGACCCGGTCCTCTCGGCCGAGCTGAACATCGCCCCGAACCTCTGCACCTACTACTACGGGTTCAACAACAAGGCCCCGTTCGTGGATGATGCCCGTGTGCGGCGTGCGCTCTCGCAGGCCATTGACCGCCAGAGCCTGATTGACAACGTCTTGAAAGCCGATCAGGAACCGGCCCAGTGGTTCTCTCGCCCCGGCCTGGCCGGCGCGCCGACCATCGCGGACTTCCCCGATCTGGGCGTCAAGTTCGATGTGGACGCCGCCAAGGCCGATCTTCAGTCCTACCTGGACGAGAAGGGCCTGACGGTTGACCAACTCGACATCACCCTGATGTTCAACACCTCTTCGGGCCATCAGCAGATCGCCGAAGCGATTCAGCAGATGTGGAAAGACAACCTGGGCCTGGATGTCAAACTGACGAACCAGGAATGGCAAGTCTTCCTGAAGACCATCCGCGACCCCGAAGCCACGCCGCAGATCTACCGCCTCGGCTGGTGCCAGGACTACCCCGATGCGAACAACTTCATCCGTGAGGTCTTCGCCAAGGGCGGTTCGGCCAACCCGACTGCGGGCGGCGGCGTGAACTACGAGAACCCGGCTTTCGAAGAGATGGTCGTTGCAGCGGCCCGCGAGCAGGACCCGGCGAAGCGCATCGCAGATGTACGCCGACGCTGAAGAACTGTTCGTCAAGACCGACGCCGTGATCGCACCGATCTACTGGTACACCTCCGTTGGCGTGACCAAGCCGAACATCGAGCGGACTTTCTCCGTCCTCGGCGGCAAGCAAGCGTACAACAAGTGGGACATCAAGTAGTCTAGTGACTATAGGCCCGGGGAGAGCCTTCTCCCCGGGTTGTTCCTGATTTCGGACGGCCTCACGCATTGTGAAGCCGTCCGAGATTCTAGAGCCTCCAGACCAGAAAGAGCATTTGCTCGTTCTAGATCTGAGACGGCTAAAAACAGGATTTTCAGATGGCCAATTACATCGTTCGCCGTATGCTGTGGAATCTCCTGGTGATCATGGTCATCTCCATGATCACGTTTGGGTTGATGCACGCAGTTCCGGGCGGCCCGTTTGACAAAGAAAAGGCATTGCCGGAAGAAATCAAGAAGAACCTCGAAGAGCGTTATCATCTTGATGAACCCCTGCCGATGCAGTATGTCACGCTATATCTCCGATATCCTGGTGCCGCGCGTATCCAGCGTTGCTCCGGGCACCTCACTGCGAGATGATTACCTCATCAACGTTCCCCTGGGTGAAGGCCGCTGGCTCAAGTGGATGAACTTCGGTCCATCGTATGCGTCGCGCAGCCGCACCGTGAACGATATTTTCAAACAGCAGTTGCCCATTTCGATCCAGCTTGGCACCCTGGCGCTCACCGTGGCCTTGCTCATCGGCCTGCCGCTGGGCATCCTGTCGGCGCTGCGTCAAAACACGGTGTGGGACTATCTGGGCATGAGCGTCGCCATTTTCGGGGTATCGGTGCCGGTGATCGTGCTGGGGCCAATCATGGTGTGGATTTTCGGCGTATCGCTGAAATGGCTGCCGCCGACAGGCTGGGGCGCCAAGCCGCCGTTCATCCTGGGCATCTTCCCGCGCCCGCCCTACATCCCGTTCTTCGAGCACGCCATCATGCCCGCCATTGCGCTGGGCCTGGCCAGTTCCGCCATCATCGCCCGCCTGACGCGCGCCAGCCTCTTGCAGGTCACCCGCGAAGACTACATCCGCACGGCGCGCGCGAAGGGCCTGAAGGAAAACAAGGTCATCACCCGGCACGCCATGCGCAATTCCATGATCCCCGTGATCACCATCCTGGGGCCGATGTTCGCCGCCCTGCTCACCGGCACCTTCGTCACCGAGCAGATTTTCGGCATCCCGGGCATGGGCAAATACTTCGTCACCAGCATCACCAATCGCGACTACCCGGTCATCATGGGGACCATCCTCCTCTTCGCCGTGTTCCTGGTGCTTGCGAACCTGGTGGTGGATATCATGTATGCGTTCCTTGATCCTCGGATCAGGTACACCTAAACCTCAGGAGGACACTGTGGCAGTTGAATCACAAGCAGCGACCACAATGATCGCTCAGGTATCCCGGTCTCGTCGCGCCAGAGTGAGAGCCTCTGGCGTGATGCCATCCGGCGTCTCTTCAAGAACAAGGCGGCCGTTCTGGGTCTGGTCACCATCATCATCCTCGTGCTGACGGCGATCTTCGCGCCCATCGTCGCGGTCAAGCCTTACGCCGAGCAGACGCTGGTAGACAACAATAAAGTGCCGGCGTGGATGTTGACCGTCTTCCCCAGCATGGCAGGCTACGCCAAGATCAGCGACGAATATCCGCTGGGCGCGGATTACGTCGGGCGCGATCTGTTCAGCCGGATCGTCTACGGCGCGCGCGTCTCGCTCACGGTGGCGCTGATCGGCCCGCTCCTGAGCCTGATGATCGGCGTCCTGTTCGGCAGCCTGTCGGGGTACGTCGGGGGACGTCTCGATAACATCATGATGCGTATCGTAGACGTGCTCTATGGTTTCCCCAGTTTGTTGTTCATCATCCTGCTGATGGCCTTCTTCCGTCGGCGTCGCAACCGCGAGCCGGGCACCCTCGCGTATCAGATCAGCGCGCTGGATGCCAGAATGGGCGGGTTGCTGTTCATCTTCGTCGGCATCGGTCTGACCGCCTGGGAGACCATGGCCCGGTTGACCCGTGGGCAGGTGCTGTCGGTGCGCCAGAAAGAGTACATCGAAGCGGCGCGCACCATCGGCGCCAGCCACCCGCGCATCATGTTCAAGCACATCCTGCCCAACATCCTCGGCCCCCTGATCGTCGCCGAGACGCTGGCCATCCCGGCCTACATCACCACCGAGGCGTTCCTGTCCTTCATCGGTCTGGGCGTCAACCCGCCCACGCCGTCCTGGGGTTCGATGATCTCCGACGGCTCACGCGTGGTGCGCACGTACCCGAACCAGACGATCTTCCCGGCCATGGCGCTGGCGATCACCATGTTCGCCTTCAACTTCCTGGGCGACGGCCTGCGCGACGCGCTCGACCCGCGGATGCGCGGCACGCAGTAAACCTACACCCTCTCCATAAGGCCCAAAGATGACTGCCTGATGGATGCAAGCCAAACTTCAGCCGCTCTGCCGGCGAGGGCGATTGCATCCATCAGGCAGTTGTTATATCATTCGTTCGTCAGTTATTTCACATAAAGGAGAAGGAGAAAAGATGAAACATCACAGACTCTGGCAGTTCGGTTCCGTGTTGTTGCTCGCAGCCCTGATCGTTTCCGGCTGCGCGGCGCCTGCTCCGCAGGTCATCGAAAAGATCGTGACCCAGGTCGTGGAAAAGCAAGTTGAAGTCGTCCAGACCCAGGTCGTCGAAGTGGAGAAGGAAGTCGAAAAGATCGTGGAAGTCACGGCGGTTCCGGCGGCGGCTGAGACTTCCGGCGTCAAGACCCTGCGCCTGAACATGGGCCCCGGCGACATCCCCACGATTGACACGGCGCTGGCCGTAGACGTCAGCAGCGTCCAGATCATTGACTCGGCGACCGTCGGCCTCATGCGACAGAACGCAGAGACGGCCCAACTCGAAAAAGGCATGGCCGCCGATTACACCGTCTCCGATGATGGCCTGACCTACACCTTCAACCTGCTTGAGGGCGTGCCCTGGGTCAAGTATGACTCGGCGACGGGCCAGGTGGTCAAGGTGCAGGATTGCGAAGGCAATGACCGCACGGTCACGGCCGACGACTTCGTCTACGGCATCCTGCGCACCCTGAACCCCGAAACCGCGTCTGACTATGCCTACGTCTTGAGCCCGGTCATCACCGGCGCCGCCGACTATAACGAAGGCACGGTCACCGACACGGCGACCGTCGGCGTCAAGGCGATTGATCCCGCGACGCTGGAGATCACCGTCACCTCGCCCGCCGTTTACAACCTGAACATCCTCGGGCTGTGGGTAGCGCACGCCCAACCGGGCTGGCTGATTGACGGCGATGACTGCACCGATGCGCGCGGCGAACGCTGGACCGAACAGGGTTTCTACCAGGGCTACGGGCCTTACACCCTGAAGGAATGGATCCACGACGACAGCATCACCCTGATCAAGAACCCGTTCTGGCCGGGCATCGAATCCGCGCCGCAGGCCAAGATTGATGAGCTGCACTGGGTCATGCTGGACACGAGCCCGGCGCTGGCCGAGTTCGAGGCGGAGAATCTGGATGTCGCCGGCATCCCTTCGGGCGACATGGACCGCATGGTCAACGATCCGGTGTACAAAGATATGGTGGACTATACGTACACCATCGGCACCGAGTTCTATGCCTTCAACACGCAGAAAGCCCCCACGGATGATGCGCGCGTGCGCAAGGCGCTGTCATTGGCGATTGATCGCCAGTCGCTCGTAGAAAATGTCAACAAGGGCAGCGGCCTGCCGGCGCAATGGTTCTCACACCCCGGCGCTGCGGGCTCGCCGCAAGAAGCCACCTATCCCGACCTCGGCGTCAAGTACGACCCCGAAGCGGCGAAAGCCGTCCTGGATGAGTATCTGACGGAGAAGGGCCTCACGGCCGATCAGCTCCAGGTCACGTTGATGTTCAATACCTCGGAGGCGCATAAGCAACGCGCGGAAGCGATTCAGGCGATGTGGAAGGACACCCTGGGGATTGACGTTCAACTGTCCAACCAGGAGTGGAAAGTCTACCTGACGCAGCGCCAGGAAGGCACCGAGAACATCTACCGCGGTAGCTGGGTGCAAGACTACCCGGACGCCAACAACTTCACGGCGGACGTCTTTGGCGCGGATGGCGCGTATGCCGATGTCGTGGACTGGCAAAGCGACGCCTACGACGCGCTCTGGGCGCAGGCGGCTGAAGAAACCGATGCGGCGAAGCGCATGGCCCTCTATGCCGACGCCGAGAAGATCCTGATAGAAGACGAAGCTGTGATCGCTCCGCTCTATTGGTATCGCAGCCCCAGGCTGGTGCGCCCGACCGTGAGCAGCCTGGTCTCCATCACCGGCTACGACCAATACGAAAAGTGGGACATCGAATAGAGTCGCTGAAATGCGCCGGGGGCGATGCGCTCTAGAGCGCGCCGCCCCCTGACGCCGGGCTGCCGGAGGCGGGGAACCCGTCCGTGCAGTCCGGCGTCTCTTTTCCTGGAAGTCAGTTTGTGCTATTCTGCGGTAGATCATGTCGCGGGACACCTGGAGGCAAGTCGTGAAAAAGATGCGAGGGGCGCTGGGAATATGCCTGTTTGCCACAGCCCTGCTTTTCGCGGCGTGCGGCTCTGACCCTGAACCCGTGACCGAGCCGGTCACGGTCGAAGTGCCGGTAGTGCAAACGCAAGTCATTGTGGAAACGCAGCCGGTCGAAGTGACGGTCGTCGTCACCGCCACCCCCGAGCCGACGCCCGCGTACGTCTCGCGCATCAACGCGCCGGCCGGGACCCTGGTCTATCCCCTGACGGTCGCGCCGGCGTCACTCGACCCGCAGATGGCCGTAGATGAGACGGCAGGACTCGTCGTCGAGCAACTCTACGAGAGTCTGTTTCATTTACGCGGCGATGGGACCCTCGAACCTGCCGCAGCAACCGGCTACACGGTCTCGCCCGACGGCCAGACCTACACCGTCACGCTTCGCTCCGGCCTCACCTGGTCGGATGGCGCGCCGTTGACGGCCCGGCACTATGTGGATGGGCTGTGCCGCCTGCTGGAGCCGGCAACCGGCAACAGCTATTACTACCTCTTGACGGAAATCCTCGCGATCACAGGGGCGCGCGATTTCGCTTCCGGCGACGTGGCCGACTGCGCCACGATCGGGTTCCAGGCGACTGACGAGAGCACGATCAGCATCACGCTGGAGCGTCCGGCCGGCTTCCTGCCCGGCCTGTTGGCGTTTCGCACCTTCCTACCCTACCGCGCGGACCTGGGCGAACCCGGCCGGATCACCAACGGCCCCTACATCCTGGAAGATTGGACACCGGACGAAGGTCTGACCCTGGTCAAAAACCCCGGCTACTGGAACGCCGACGCCGTGGCGATCGAGCGGATCGAGTTCCCATTCGTTGCCGATGCGGCCGACCAGTTGAGCCGCTATGAAGCGGGCGACTTCCACGTTGCGCAGTTTCCCGCCGAGCAGACCGCGCGCATCCAGGCCGACCCCACGTTTGCAGAAGAGTTACAAGTGCTGGTGCAGCCGGGGACCAGCTATCTGGGCCTCAACACGCAGATCACCCCCACGCTGGATGTGAACGTCCGGCGCGCGGTCGTCAGCGCCATTGATCGCGACGCGCTCATCGCCGACGTGCTCGAACAGCCGTGGCGCGTCCCGGCCCAGGTCGTCGTGCCGCCTGGAATTGTGGGTTTTCAGGGGGATGATCCGACGGTGGGGTATGCCTACGATCCGCAGAAAGCGCGTGAGTTCCTGGCGCTGGCCGGCTTCAATGCGGATAACCCGCCGCCGCCGGTCGAGTTATGGTTCAACCGGGAGGGCAACAACGAGTTGTTGTTCAAGGCCGTTGCAGCCATGCTGGAAGAGGTCGGCATCCCGGTACGCCTCGTCAGCAGCAGTTGGGACGTGCATCGGGATACGCTCGACGCCTGCAACGCCCCCAACCGGTCAGCCGCCGGTTCACCCGCCGAATGTTCCTATAACCTGTATCGGATGGGCTGGGTGATGGACTACGCCGACCCCTCCAGCATCCTGGATATCGTTTTCAGCCCTCAGTCAGCCTTCCAGTATACGGGCTGGGCATCCCCGGCCTATGAGGAGTTGATGCAGCAAGCGCGCGCCGAAACCGACCAGGCGGCGCGGACCGAATTGTATCACCAGGCCGAGCGACTTCTGCTCAATGAGGAGGTGGTCGTCGCCCCGTTGCAGTTCTATGACCGGACACTGCTGGTTAAATCCGGCGTCGCGTTCGACTACCCGGCCTTCGGCGCGCCCCAACTTCAATACTGGCGCCTGCCGTCGCCCTAGAGTTATGTCAATTAATAGGTCGGTTCGCGGCTGAGCACGCTCAAGGTGAGCAGGGCCGATTGGCCGATCTGTCGCAGTTTCTCGATATCCATCGCAGCGACCGTATCATCAGGCGTGTGTGCGGTTCGGTCGGCGCCGTCCCAACTGACGTAGAGCGAGAGCGCGTCGCGGCCGCCGAAAGCGGTCGTGCCGGGCAGCCCATAATGGGGGCCGCGGCCGCGCGTCGTCGTTTCGACTCCCAGCCGCGCGGCGGCTTTCTGGAAAAGCTGGACGAGCCGATAGCTGCTCCCCTCGCCCAGGGCGACCGCCGAACCGTCGCCCGCGCCCACGCCGCTGAGTTCCATCACCGTCTCCACGTTCAAACTGTCAAAGCCGATCTTGGCGTTCATGATGTTCGTTACGCTGAGCCCTTCGTTGCGCTCGCCGCCGGCCCAGGCGACGAAAACAATCGTCCGCTTGGGCTGATACGGGCTTTCCTTCAGCAGGCGCGCCAGTTCCAGCAGGGTCGCAACGCCGCCGGCATTGTCGTTCGCGCCGGGATAGAACGTCCCATCCGGCCCGACGCCCAGGCCATCGTAATAGGCGCTGACGATCACCACCTGGCTGTCCATCGTCGCGCCGGCTTCAGTTTGCATCGCGGCGCCGCTGCCCGGAATGAAACCGATCACATTGTAGTATTCCAGGTTGGCCGTTTCGTCCCCATCCGGCGCGGAGAGCGGAATCTCCAGCGTCACCGAAGTCCCGTCGCCGGTGACAATCGCCTCGCCGGGACCGAGCTGTGCAGCCGCGTCCTCGAACGTCGCCAGGCTTGAACCCGCCGTCCGCAACAGCCGATCCGCCGTCTCCGGTGAGATGTACATCTGCGGCGGCACTCGCCCGCGGCCAAAGGAACCGGAGAATAAGAAGCGTCGCTCGAGGATCGCCGGGTCTTGCGCGATCACCAGGATGGCCGACGGCACACTGGTCTTGAGGCGCTCCAGGTTCTCCTCCGGCACGATCAGCACTTTATCCAGCAGATCTTGCCGCCCCAACCCATAGGGATCGGTGAGCTGACCGGCAGGCTCCGGGCCCAGTGCAACGCCCACCACGACACCCTCTGCGCCGTCTACCGGTGAGACAGGCCGCTCGACGAAATCCTCCCGGTAAACGAACTCTCCATTTGGATCGCCCTCGATCGTCAGGCGCGGCGTCCCGGTCAACCGGGGCCGGCCAACCGTCTGCGTCTGAATATAGGAATTCTTCTCTTTGGTGGGCGTCAGGTCGCCGGCCGGGAATAGACCGATCTCCGCCATTCGTTCGGCGATGAAACGCGCGCTCTCTTCTGCGCCCGGCGCGCCGGTCTCGCGGCCGCCGAACTCGACGGAAGCCAGCGTTTCGACATCTTGCAAAACGTTCTGCGCGTCGAACGATTCGGCGTAGCCCTGATAATCGGCCATGGGCGTCGCACTACGCAGCAACCACACCAGCAAGAATACTGCGACCGCCGCGCCCGGCAGCGCGTAACGACCAAAGAGCCGGCCTAAATTGATGCGGCTGCGTTCGAAGAAACGCCGCAACCCTTCACCAAACAGGTTGAACCCCAGGATCGCCAGGAAGAACGCCAGGCCCGCGTACCACGCCATCCAGGGATAACTGCGCCACCACCGGCGCACGTTCGCCAGCATAGCGCCCCATTCGGGGATATCGGAGAAGTAAGCCACTACCGGCTGCATCTGCCCGGCCTGGCCGATCTCCACGCGGAACCCGCCGCCCAGGAAGGTGTTCAGGAAGCCGAGTTCGGCCAGCAGCATCAGGATGCCGCCCATCTCCAACACACCGAGGACGACCAACATCGGCAGCAGACTCGGCATGACGTGCTGACTCAGGGTACGCGACGCCCGTGCGCCGATCGAACGCGCCGCCTCGATGAACAGTTGCGGCTTGATGTTGATCACCTGTTGCCGCACGGTCTGCGCGACCTCGCCCCAGCCCACGACGCACAGCGCCACAACAAACACCCACATCCCCTGTTGGACGCCCAACCCCTGGATGAGGAGGAGCGCAAAGATCGTCGTGGGGAACGCCGCCCAAACGCTCATCGCGCCCATCACCAATCGGTCGAACCGTCCGCCCTGTTGCCATCCGGCCAGCGCGCCCAGCACGGAGCCGAGGGTCATCCGCGCGATCATACCGAAGAGAGCCAGCAGCAACGTTTGCCGCGCGCCGTAAAGCACCAGGGCCTGCACATCACGCCCGATGTGATCCGTCCCCCACGGAAAGATATCTGAAGGTGGATATGGCGGGGCGCCGATCACACCGTCAATTGTCATCACGCCGTGGCTCTGATAGGGATTGGCGTCGGTCAGGCGAGGCGCAAAGATCGCTACGAAGATCATACCGGTCACCAACGCACCGCCGATGAGCAGGGGCAAATTACTCGCCAGGCCTTTGACGGCCCAGGCCGCGCGTGAAGAAGCCGCCGGCGCATCGCCCTCCAGCAGCGCGCGACTCACCGTCGAACTGGGCAACGGCGGCAAGGCCGCGGCGCGCCGTCCTCGTCGGTCGAACATGCCGAGAAAACTGCGCCAGCCGCCGACAAGGCGGTCTTTCAGCCCGTGGATCCCCGATCCCTGCAAATCCACGCGATGGGATGACGCTTCGCGCAGGCGCGGGTCGAGCAAGGGCAACGCCAGATCGAGCAACAGGTTGACGACCAGAAAGAACAACCCCAGGCACACGATCGAATCCGTCACCAGCATCGGCATATCGGCGTCAATCGCTTCCAGGATCAACAGACCAACGCCGGGCCACAGGAAGAAATACTCGACGACCGGCAGGCTCGAAAGCGAATACCGCAGCGATGTACCGACCGTCGTCAGAACCGGCGCAATGACGTTGGGGATCGCATGGCGGTCGCGCACCATCCGCGACGAGAGGCCCTTGGCGTGCGCCGTGCGGATGAAATCCTCACCCAGCGCCTGCGACACCTGCACATAGGTCACCTGGGCGATCTGCGCCAGCGGGCGGGCCGCCAACACCAGCGCAGGCATGATCAGATGCGTGTCCCAACCGAAACCGGTGGGCGGCAGGGCCGGCACATCAAACCGATTGTGCATCCGGATATTGATGATCCAGAGCAACATCGCCAACAGGAAGCTGGGCGTTGAGGTGCCCAGAATGGTGAGCGTGAAGATAAACATGGAACCGGCGCGACGCCGGCGCAGGGCCATCAGCAGCCCCAGCGTCCAACCACTGATGGTCGCAATCGCAAGGGATACCAGAAGCAGCCCGACGCTGTGACTGAACGTCGTCAGGACGAGATCGAGCGAAGCGGTTTCGACCTTCTCCCAGAGATATGACGAGGGATGTCTGAAAATGTAATCGAGGCTTTGCCTCAAGGCCTGTGCGGCAACCTGAACCAGCGAGGCAGGTTGCCGCTCTCGCCCCAGCGCGGCCAGGATGAGGAGGAACTGGGTGAGGTAAATGATCGCGGCGAGGATCAGCAGCGTGTCCAGCAGTCGCCGGACAACCCGCCGCAGACCCTCGCCGCCGGCTGACGGGCGATTGACGCCGCTTGCGACCTCGGCCACATAAGCCCCGTCCGCCGCCGTCATCAGGCGGCGTCCACCGAGATCTCTTCGATGTACTGCTTGATCTGCGGCAACGCGGTCAGTCGCTCATAGAAGAAGTTGTTCACCAGGTTGATGATGCGCTGGCGCGCGCCCTCGGCTTCAGCGGTCAACGTCGCATCGCTGCCCTGGCGCACGAGAATATCGCGAAACTGGAGCAGATCCTCCACGATCGCCTCTTCCGCCTCGCCCTCCAGCGCCTTGATCACCGACAGGATCAGTTGGTCGGTCTGCTGAAGGACCGCTTCCAGCGAGATGCTCGAATCGGCTTCGTACCAATCATCCACGGTGCGGATGAGGGACCACACCTGGTAGAGCATGGTCGCCGGTTCGTCGAACAACTCTCGGATGAACGCCGCTTCAGGATAACGGCCCGTCAGTCGGAAGACGTTGTACATCCGCTTGGCGGCCTTACCGTAATTCAGGTCCTTCGTCACATACTTGCGAACTTCGCGTTGCAGCGCCGCAACATAGTCATCGAGGGCGTCGGCCGAAACATGCCGTGAAAGCTTGGTGAAAATGGGGATCGAGTCGGCTTCGAGATAGACCTCCTGGAAGTACGGGTCCAGGTAGCCGTCCAGCGGCGTGATGCTCCCATCCGGCGCTTCCCAGGTAACATCCAACATGTTGCTGGCGTTCGCCAGCCGGCTGCGCTGCGGATCAGCGATGACCCAGTCCAGTTTGCACCAACCGGGTTCAGCGGACACATCCTCCCACCGCACTGTATAGGGGGAATCATCGGGCAAGAAGGCTTCGATCGCGCCGGCGCGCAGCGCGCCGATCCCCCACCCAATCGGCGCGCCGGCTTTCATCAGTTTATCTCCCACAACCAGATCGCGCGGATACGACCCGAATTTCACCTCGATGATCTGATAAGTGCGGCCGCGCGCCATCTGCAACGCCTTGTCGCGCATCGCCCGCGCCAGGATGTCGCAGGCCTCCTGGCGCGTCGGCGCAATGATGTTCACGCGCTGGAAAAAGTCACAATCGCCGGGGTAAGTCTGGATTTTGGATTGGGCCGCCGAGCCGGACAAGGCAATCGCCGTCTCGATGACGCCGGGTTGGTCGTCAATCGCCACCACCTGCGCCAGCTCCCGAAAATAGGCCAGCTCCGCGGGATTGAAGTCCAGCATGACAATCTGATGGCCGAAGACGCCGTGTTCATCATTGACCGAGAGCGCGTCGCCCGGTTGCCACGCGCTGATGGCCGCCAACCACTGCAAGGCGTCGGCCTCATCCATCTCAACGCCCAGGCGGCGGGCCGATTCGATCAACCGGTTGAGAGTCGCATCCGCTGATTCGGGGGATGATTGAGTAGACATAACCTATACCTTTCTCGATGTGATGTATGATCCGCTAACGCATCCACTCCGTCTCAGACCCAACCCCAGCCGTGAGTTGATGCTTCATCCAGCATCCGGCGAAACAGCTCCGCCTGATCGCGTGCATCATTCAGTGCATGATGCGTCAACTGGCGATCCTCCAGATAACGGGCGGAGACGTAGCGCATCGAGGTTTCAGCCCACGACGCGCCGCTCAACCCCATGTAGAGCGCCTTCATGTCGAGCGCCGAATGCCCGAACGGGTTGCGTCCCAGGAAACGGTGAAAATACTCGTTGACGAACATCCAGTCAAACGAGGCGTTGAACGCAATAAATACAGGGCGCCGGCCCGCGGCGACATGGCTCAACGTCCACTGCTCGAAGCGCAACATGGCCTCCGCCGGCTCGACGCCATTGGCCGCCAACTCAGCCATAGACAGCCCGGTGATCGCCAATGCCTCCGGCGTGGCGTCGGAGCTCAACGGTTTCAGCTCGACGTAGAAAGTTTCTTCCGGCGCGTCTACGATACAGGCGCCGATGGTCAACAGCGAGTAGCGCGCCACGTAAGGGCCGGCCGCCTCGATGTCTACAGAGATAAAAAGTTCGTCTTCCGGGTGATAGCGCGTCATACGGGATGATTTCTCGATGATGGAATTGAGCCTGAGCTCCGTGCGCAGTATAACCCAACCCGTGGTCTCAATCAAGAAGCTCTGACTGATTCGCTAAAAATGCAAACAGGCGCTTGCTTTGCTGATCGTAGTAGAACTATAATGAATTGTCATTATTCGTCCGTTTGCGCCGATCAGATGCAAGCGTCATATCCATTCATTTGCGAAGAGGAGCAAAAAAGATGGCCTACAAACTTAGCGAGTTCCCGAACGTCAAGGGGCAAGTCGCCGGGGTGCTGAAATCCCTCGGTATTGCCGACACCGATCAGTTGCTCATGCTGGTCACCGACCCGGCGCAGCGCGCGGATCTGCTGCAAAAGTTGGGCGTTGATGAACGGATGCTCAATGACCTCATCGAACAGACTGACCTCACCCGCGTGAAGGGCATCGGGCCTTTGTTCGCGATCTTGTTGACCCACGCGGGTATCCGCTCCGTGTCGCAATTAGCGCAGGCCAACCCCGCCGAGCTTCACGAAAAGCTGACCAAGACGGCGGCTACAATGGGCGCGCAGAGAATCCCGCGCGACGATGAGCTGGCGCAGTGGGTTATGACCGCCAAACAGACGCCCGATCTCATCTCGTGGTCCACCGGCGAACGGGTTTCGGCGACAAAGGCGCTCTTTGCCGGCGATGAGTGGACGAAAATCAGCCTGGCGCCCCTGGCCGCGGCTTCGCTCGTCATGCTCGCTTCGCCCTCCAGGGGTCAGGATGCAACCGCAGAAGCAAACGCCGCCGTTGGGGTCATCGAAGCCGCCCGGACGGGCACAGACGCATGGTCATTTATGAACGTCGCGTTTGCGCAGGGCGTTACCGTCGCGACTTTGCAGAAGTTCATCAACGAGACGCCTCCCGCCGCCATAATGAGCACCATTCAATCCGCCGCCGCAGCCGTCGCCGCCAGGGCGCCGGATCAGGCCGCAGCGTATAAGGCAATGCTCATGAAAGTTGCCACCGGCGTCGCCGAAGCCTCCAAGGAAGGCGGATTCCTGGGCATGGGCAAGAAGGTTGTCAGCGAGGAAGAACAGGCAGCGCTTAACAATCTGCAAAGCGCCCTGGGCCTGTAATCCCGGCCTTAATCGAGTCGCCTCAAATAGTTAAAGAGCCTGCCGAACTGGCAGGCTCTTTTGCTTGTCGGTTATGAAGAGACCCGTTGCGCTTATGGAACGAGGGACACAACTGCCTGGGTAATCCCATTGACGAGCGGCTGTTGCCAGAGACCCAGAATCACCGTGCCGGCAGCCGCCACAACGAGCGCAGTCAGCGCCAGCGCAGAGGTGTTGCGGGCCGCAACGGAGCTCACGCCATCGGCGTCCGCTGCCGGCGCATCCATATACATCGAGACGGTAATCCGCAGATAGTAATAAGCAGCGATGCCGCTGTTGATCACCCCGATGACGGCCAACCACGTCAGCCCCGCATCCACGGCCGCGCCGAACACGTACAACTTCCCGAAGAAGCCGGCTAGCGGCGGAATCCCGATCAGGGCAAACATGAAGATGGACATCAGCGCCGCCAGGAACGGCTCACGCGAAGCCAGCCCTGCGATCTGCCCCCTCGTCAGGTCATTCTCGTCGCGACGCTGCGCCACAAGGACGACGCCGAATGCGCCGAACGTCATGAAGGTATAGACAACCAGGTAGTATAGCGCCGCTTCCGCGCCTTGCGTCGTACCTGCGGCTAAACCGGCCATGATATAGCCGGCATGGGCGATGCTGGAATAGGCCAGCATCCGTTTGAGGCTGGTCTGGCGCAAGGCGGCCAGGTTGCCCCACGTCATCGTCACTGCGGCCAGAACTGCGAGCGCCATCAACCACGGCCGGCTGACCGTCGTGAATGACGCCAGCACGCGGATCAACGCGACGAAGGCCGCGGTTTTGGTCGCGACCGACATGAACGCCGTCACGGTCGTCGGCGCGCCCTGGTAAACGTCCGGCGTCCACATGTGGAACGGCGCCAGCGCGACCTTGAAGCCAAAACCGACCAGCAGCAGACCGATCCCGATGGGCAGCAGCGGCGCAAAGGGCAGGCTGGAAGATTGCGGCGCAATGCTCATGGTGATGCCCGCCAGGTTGGTCTGCCCGGTCGCCCCGTAAATCAGCGCGACGCCGTAGAGGAAGAAGCCGCTGGCAAAGGCCCCCAACAGGAAGTACTTCAGGGCAGCCTCGCCTGAGCGTAGGTCGCGATGATAATACCCCACGAGAATATACAGCGCCAGAGAGAAGATCTCCAGCCCCAGGAAGATCGTCATGAAATCGCTGGCCGTCACCATCGCCAGCATACCGGTCGCCGCGAGCAGCACCAGGGCGTAATACGCGCCGATCCGCCGCGTGAAATCCGCGACATGATCTATGGAAACCAGAACGGCCAGACCAACCGCAATCAAGATGGCCGCGCCGCCAATCCAGCTCAGGCCATCGGCCAGCGCCATATTCACGCTTGCCCCCGGTTGGAACTCGGGCGTCGCGGGGCGCAGGAAGATCAGCGCGGCCAGCGCCGCCATCACCGAACCCAGGGCGAACCAGCCCAGGCTGCGCTTGTTCCGCACGATCAAATCGAGCAGCAAGGTGATGCAGGCCGCAACCACCAGGATGATCTGGGGCGCAATGGCGAGCAGGTTGATGGTGGGAAAAGTCATGAATGGCTCCGCTTGGCGCTCAGGGTTCTACTTGTCAATCACCAGGGTAATGGCGGGGCGATCACGCAGCTCCGCGGCCACCGCGTCGGCGGACGGATTGATCTTGTTCAGGAACAGGTTCGGGAACAGCCCGATCAGGAAGATGAGGATGATGATCGGCGCGAGCGTCAACACCTCTCGCCTGTTCAGATCGGTCAGCGCCATGTTCTCCGGTTTGGTCAGCGGCCCGTGGAGCATCTCGCGGATCGCCCGCAGCAGATACCAGGCCCCGACGACGATGCCTGTCGTGGCGATCACGGCGAACACCGGGCTCGTTTGAAAAGACCCCAACAGGATGTTGAACTCGCCCACGAAGCCATTCAACCCCGGCAACCCGGCCGACGAAAAGGCGACGATCATGAAGAGAAAGCCGAAGACCGGCATGACCGTCCACAACCCGCCGAACTCATCCAGATTGCGCGTGTGCCGCCGGTTGTAGAGCATACCCACCAACAAGAACAACGCGCCGGTGCTGAGGCCGTGATTGACCATTTGCAACGAAGCGGCGGCGATGCCCTGTGAGTTGAGGGCGAACAACCCCAACACCACGAATCCCAGATGCGCCACCGACGAATAAGCCACCAGAGACTTCACGTCTCGCTGGGTCAGTGCGACCAGCCCGCCGTAGATGATGCCGATGACGGCCAGCGCAGCGATCCAGGGCATGAATTGCCGGCTGGCATCGGGGAACATCGTCAGGCAGAAACGCAGGAACCCGTAGGTCCCCATCTTCAGCAGGATGCCGGCCAGGATCACGGAGCCGCCGGTCGGCGCCTGGACGTGCGCATCGGGCAACCACGTATGGAACGGAAACAGCGGAATCTTGACGGCAAAGGCCAGCCCGAACGCCAGGAACAACCACACCTGGAGGTTCGGTGAGAGTTGCATCTTTTGCAGCTCCAACAGATCGAACGTGCCGCCCTGTTGGTAGAGCACCAGGATGCCGACCAGCATCAGGGCGCTGGCGACCATCGTGAAGATGAAGAACTTGACGGCGGCGTAGACCCGTTTCGGCCCGCCCCAGACGCCGATCAAGAAATACATCGGTACCAGGCTCAGTTCCCAGAAGACGAAGAACAGCACCAGATCCAGCGCCACGAACACCCCGAGCATACCCGTTTCCAGCAGCAGGATCAGGAACAGATAGCCCTTGAGGTTCTTCTCGATGCCTTCCCACGAGAAGACGATCACCAGCATCGTCATGAAGGTGGTCAGCAGCACCAGCCACAGGCTCAGCCCATCCACGCCGATCAGATATTGGATGTTGAACTGTGGAACCCAGGCATACCGCTCGATGAACTGCATCCCCGCGTAGCCATCTTGCCACCAGACGATCAGCAAGCAGGACGCCAGAAACGTCAGGAAGGTGACGCCGAGCGTCCACCACTTCTGCATCTTTTCCGATGGCAGCAGCAACAGCACGAGCGCGCCGAGGAGCGGCAGGAACAAAATGATCGAAAGGATAGGAACGTTAGGGTTCATGAAAGCCTCATTGAACCGCGAGCCAGATGAGAATGGCGACGGCCCCGAAAAGCATAGACAATGCGTAGATGCCGACCTGCCCCACTTGCAAACGGCGCACCCGCTCACCGAGGCTGCCCGTGAGACCGGCGATACCGTTCACCGCGCCGTCAATGGTCCGTTGATCCACAGGGCCGGCAAACCAGCGGGCCAGCCCCAGAAGGGGAGCTACAATCGCCGCGTTATAGAGTTCATCCACCCGGTATTTGTTTTCGATCAGCGCGCCAAACCTGCCCAACGACTCGCGCACGCGCCTGGGCCAGTTCGTGTTGATCAGGAACGCCCGATAGGCCACGAACGCACCGCTCAACGCAACGATCGCCGCAATTGCCAGCAGGACGATCTTCGTCATATTCCCGCCTGTGGCTTCATCGGCATGCTGGATTTCGTGCGCCGCGGCGAACACCGGTTCGAGCCACGGTTCGATCCACATGGCAAAGGGAATGCCGATGAGGCCGACCAACACCGCGCCGATCGCCAGGATCACCAGTGGAATCGTCATGATGCGCGGGGATTCGTGCGCGTGCTCCCACAGCGTTTTGACCCGCTCCGTGCCCCGGAACGCCACGAAATAGGCCCGAAACGCGTAGATCGCCGTGAGCAACGCCGTGACCGTTCCTACGAACCACAATAGCGGATGAAACAGGAAATCGTAATAGAGGATTTCGTCCTTACTGAAGAAACCGGAGAAGAACGGGATACCGGCCAACGCCGCCGTGCCGATCAGAAACGTCCAGTTCGTGATGGGCATCCTGGCGCGCAAGTTGCCCATCTTGCGGATGTCCAGTTCACCGTGTAATGCGTGCATGACGCTGCCCGCGCCCAGGAACAACAGCGCTTTGAAGAAGGCGTGCGTGACCAGATGGAAGATACCGGCGGAATAGGCGCCCACACCCACCGCCATGAACATGAAGCCGAGTTGCGAGATAGTCGAATACGCCAGGATACGCTTGAGGTCCACCTGTGTCAGGGCGATGGTGGCGGCGAACAGCGCAGTCGCCGCGCCGATGAAGGCCGTCAGGTTTGCGCTGGCCGGCGCCAACGCATAGAGCACCCCCGACCGCGCGATCAGATAGACGCCCGCGGTCACCATCGTCGCCGCATGGATGAGCGCCGAGACCGGCGTCGGGCCTTCCATTGCGTCGGGCAGCCAGACGAAAAGGGGAATCTGGGCGCTCTTGCCCGTCGCCCCCAGCAACATCAATAATGTGACGGCGACGGCCACCGTCCCACCGGCGGCCCACAAAGCCTCGGCGCGCTCGAACACTTCGTTATACTGGAGCGTACCCAGACTCGTCCAGATGATCATGATCGCGATCAGCAAACCCACATCGCCGATGCGGTTCACCAGGAACGCCTTCTTACCCGCATCCGCCGCCGCAGGCTTCTCATACCAGAACCCGATCAGCAGGTAAGATGATAACCCCACCCCTTCCCAGCCGACGTAGAGCATCAGATAGTTGTCGGCCAGGACCAACACCAGCATCATCATGATGAAGAGGTTCAGATAGGCGAAGAAGCGCGAGAACCGGGGATCGTCATGCATATAGCCGATGGAATAGACGTGGATGAGGAACCCGACCCCGGTGACGACCAGCGCCATGATAATGGAAAGCTGATCAATGAGCAGGGCGGCGTTCACATGAAAATCACCCACCGTCATCCATGACCACAGCGGTATCTGCCGGCTGCGTTCGTCGGCCGGCAGACCCAGCATCTGCACGAACACGGCCACGGCGACCCCGAAGCTCAAGGCGACCATCAAAGACGCGAGCCAGCCGACGATGTTCTTGCTCAGCCGGGTCCCAAAGAGGGATATAACGACCAACCCGATGGCCGGGAACAACAGCATCAGCCAGGCATAATCAAACATAAGCAACCTTGCCCTTTCCCGCGGGAAGCGGGAAGCTAACCTTTCAGGAGATTGATGTCCTGGACGTTGGTCGTATCCTTGCCCCGGATCACTTTCATCAGGATCGCAAGACCCACGGCCACCTCGGCTGCAGCGACGGCCACAGCCACCAGCACGAAGATCTGACCATTCAGATCCAAAAATTGGTGGGCCAGCGCCACGAACGTCAAATTAACGGCGTTGAGCATCATCTCGACGCACATGAAGATGATCAGCACGTTGCGCCGGATCACCACACCCAATGCGCCGATGCTGAACAGCACCGCGGCAAGAATCAGATAATATTCGGTCGGGACCATGTTTGCCTCGAAAACGCGTCTCTCATTCGGGTGGGCGAGCCAGCACGACTGCGCCGATCATACCGACCAGCAGCAAGACCGACATCAGCTCAAACGGGAGCAGATAATCGGTGTAGAGCACGCTGCCGATGGCCTGGATGCTGCCCTGACCGTAAGCCGTCGCATCGTTCTGTACCGGGTTCAGCGCGCCCGTGATCAGCCCGTAGGCCAGGGTCCCCAGAAGCAGCGCAAACAGCCCCAGTCCCATCATACGGGGCCATGTCAACCGTTTGGCCAGGGGGATGCTCTGATCGCGGATATCATTAAGCTCACCGCCGCCGATGAGCATGATGACGAAGAGAATCAGCACGACGATCGCGCCGGCATACACGATGATCTGCACCGCCGCCAGGAACTGCGCCTCGAGCATGATGTACAGCGCCGCCAGGGTCGCAAAGTTCAGCAGCAGGAACAGCGCGCTGTAAATCGGCTTGCGACTGACGACGACGCCGATCGCGGCCACGACGGCAATCAGACTAAAGATGATGAATAAAACCATACGTCCCTCATGCCCACCGGGTAATCGGCTTCAGGATATGCGATCGAGCGGCTCCTCGACCTTATTCGGCCCGGACAATGACGTTCGGCGTCTTGGGATTCAGGAGTTCCTCCTTGCCCAGCAGGAACCCATCTCGGCTGTACACCGCCAGTTCGAAATCATGACCCAGCACGACCGCCTCGACCGGGCAGGCCGTCTCGCAATCGCCGCAGAAGACGCAACGCATCAGGTTGACCTCGTAGACCTTGGCGTATCGCTCGCCCGGGCTGACCGGGTTCGCCGGGTCATTTTCGGCAGCCTCCACATGAATCGCGCCCGTCGGACAGGCCGCTTCGCACAGACAGCAGCCGATGCAACGCTCGAGGCCATTCTCGTAGAGTCGCAATTCATGCCGCGCCCGAAAGCGCGGGTATACGGCTATCGGCTGCTCGGGATACTCCACCGTCAACGGCGGCGTCAGCAGCGCCTTCAACGTAATCGCCATAGACTCGGCGATCTCTTTCGTTCCCTGGAACACATCACGCACACTATACATCGCTACACCTCAACTCCATCCCATCGCAACCACATTCGGCAGCCGACCCTCACACGCCCTGTGTCATCACGACGATCACCGCCGTGAGCGCCATATAGACGAGCGACAGGGGAAAGAGGAATGTCCAGCAGAAACTGAGAAGCTGGTCATACCGGGGGCGTGGCACACTGGCGCTGACCCAGATGAAGAGAAACACCAACGCCAGGATTTTGCCGACAAAGTAAACCGGCCCCAGGAGCGGTATCTGCTCCACGAATGGGCCACGCCAGCCGCCGAAGAAGAGGGTCACTGCAAGCCCGCTGGCAGCGAGGATATGCAGGTACTCCGTCATGTAGAACAAAGCGAACTTGATGCCGCCGTATTCGGTCTGGAAACCGGCCACCAGCTCGTTCTCCGTCTCAGGGAAGTCGAACGGTTTGCGGCTGGTCTCGGCCAGCATCGTGATGAAATAGAACGGAAACGCCAACAGCAACCAGGCCCGCAAATACCAGGGCACCGGGATCGTCGGCGTGACGATTTCGTTCAGATTCAAGGTGCCGTAGACCAGCAGCGCGGCAATCAGGAGAATCCCCATCGGCAGTTCGTAAGAAATCATCTGCGAACTGGTGCGCAACGCGCCCAGGAGGGAATACTTGTTATTGCTCGCCCACCCACCGAGGATGATGCCGTAGACACCCACGCTGGAGATTGCCAACACCCACAAAACGCCGATGTTGACGTTCGCCACAACGAGGGGGATTTCCTGCCCGAAGATATTCACCCGCGACCCTACCGGGATGACGGCGAACATCACCAGCGCAGGCACAACCGCCATCGCCGGGGCGAGGATATAGAGCAACCTGTCTACGTGACTGGGAACATATTCCTCTTTGAACACCATCTTGAAAGCATCGGCGATCGGATGCCCCAGCCCAAACGGCCAGGCGCGGTTCGGACCGATGCGCATCTGGAACCGGCCGATCAGCTTGCGTTCGACCCAGGTCAGATACGCGAAGCCGGTCAGCAGCGCGACCACCAGCACGATGGATTTGATAGCCGGCAAGATAATCAGGTTGAGCCAGTCCATAGCGAATCCCTGTGATTGTTACGCGACGGCGCACGCCGTCATCGCTTTCAACGCGTTACAGTTACCACAACCGGTTCGGCGCGCCGCGCGCCCAGCGTTTCTGCGGGCGCGCCCGCCAATCCGGCGGGTATCCAGGCCGTCCCCGGCTGAACGGAGGCATCCGCCTTGACGACCAGGCTCACGGAGCCATACTCGGAACCAACGGTCACCGATTCACCTTCGGTCAAGCCGGCCGACTTCAAATCGGCCGGCGCTAAGAGCCACGAACGGCGTCGGGATCAGATTGCAGATCTCTTCCGCCCATGCTTCATGAAAACGCTGCCATCCCACAACAGCGGCCCGCTGACCAACCACAGCCCGCCGGCCGGCAGTGCGGGCGCCGGTGGAACCTCCACGGGTTCGACCCGGCGCGGTTGACGCGGCGCCAACGGCAACGGCCACTGCATCCCCAGTTCACCCAGGTTATCCCAACGCAATTCCGCATAGGACGGCACGGCTTTGCCGATTTCCTCGTACACCTGCCGCGCGTCGGCGTAGTTCCACGGGCGATGCTCCGGGCCGGAGCGCGCTTTGCGACTGCGTTTGGCGCTTTTCGCCTTCCAATCCGAAACTTGCGCCGCGACTTCCGGCGCGTGATGGGCCGCCTCGACAGCCAGCCAATGCCCGGCCAGGTCGGTGAGGATAGCCCAATCGGCCCTGGCATCCCCTACGACCGTCACGCCCATGCGCCCGCGTTGCACGCGGCGCTCGAGGTTCGTATACGTGGCGTCTTCCTCCGCGAAACTCAGCGTCGGCAGCACCACGTCCGCCAGTTGCGCCGTCTCCGTGAGGAACAGGTCTTGCACCACCAGGAAATCAAGCCCGCGCAATGCTTCTGCAGCAGCCGGCTCGACGGCGGGGTTTGCGCCCATCACATACAACGCCCGCACCTTCCCGGCCAGCATCTCATCATACGAAACGCCCGGCTCGGCCGGCGGCGGCGCGCCCCACAGCTTGCCCAGGCGCTCGCGCACGGCGGCCTCGCTCACGGGCTGCTGTCCGGGCAGTGTGTTGGACGTCATGCCCATATCACGCGCGCCCTGGCTGTTGGCCTCCGCCCCGATGTATGCCAGCGCCTCGGGGTGATTCAGGGTCGCCGCCAGATTGCTCAGCGCCGCCACGTTCGCCCGCCCACGCGCGCCCCTGGCGATCTCCGGGCCATAGAGGATCAACGGGCTTTTCGCAGCTCCCAGCACATCGGCGGCGTTCTTGAGCGCCGCCGACGTCCCGCCCTTGTCGGTCGTCGCCTTCTTCGCTGCGCCCCTGGCGGCCGGCTCCTGGCCTTGCCGGATCGCCGCCGTCAGCGCCTCAATCACGTTCGCCTCGTCGCCCGGCTTCACCGGCAGATACGCGCCCTTGTTGACGCGCTTGTCATCCACATAGCGCGTTAGCTCGATGCCGCGCGCGTTGATAACGATCAACGCCGCCCCGGCCCGCAACAGCGCTCGTTTAATCCTTATGTCAATAATCGGCGTTGCCTCGCCGGGGTCATAGCCTGCCAGGACGATGACATCGCTCTTGCCGATTGCCGTGATTGCCGAAAGACCGCCCGGCGTCGCGGAAACAGCCGAACCGTCGGGATAGTCCACATTGTTGACGCCGAGCAGGACGCGGAAGAACTTCTGGAACAGATACGCGCTCTCATTGCTCACGCGCGCAGAGGCGATGCCCCCGACTGCCGGATGCCCGCCTGCCTCGATGGCCGCCTCCAGGCCCTCAACCACGCGATGCAATGCTTCATCCCAGGAAGCAGGACGCAGCGCGCCATCTTCGCGCACCATCGGTTGCGCCAGGCGGTCGGGGTGATCTACGTACTGGTGCAGGAAACGCCCCTTATCGCAGATCCATTCGTCGTTGACCGCCGGGTTCTCACGCGCCACAATCCGGCGCAACTCATGCACGCGCTCATCCAGCCGCAGGTTACAGCCCACGGGGCACAGCGTACAGACGCTGGGAATGCGCTGCAACTCCCAGGGGCGATAGCGGAAACGCGCGACCCGGTTAGTCAACGCGCCGACCGGGCAAATGTCAATGATGCTGCCCGAGGTCCTGGCGTCTACCGGTTGATCGGGGAAAACGTCTACCAGCGTCTCGCCGCCGCGCTCGAACAACCCGATCTGCGGCTTGTCTTCCCATTCTTCCAGATAGCGAATGCAGCGCCAGCACAGGATACAGCGTTCCTGATCCAGCATGATCAGATCGCTGATGGGATAGTGCTTCTTCTTGTGTCGTTTCGGTTCGATGAACTTGGAAAACCCCGGCCCATATTCCATCGTCTGATCTTGCAACGGGCATTCGCCGCCCTTGTCGCAGATCGGGCAATCGAGCGGATGATTGAGCAGGATGAAGGCCAGGTTCGCCTCGCGCACGGCTTTCACCTGTTCCGTGTCCGTCCGCACGACCATCCCCTCGCTGACCCGCACCGTGCATGACGTGTCGAGACGGCTGCCCCGCGGCCCCACAAACTCGACCAGGCACATACGACATGCGCCCAACGGATCGAGCTTCGGGTGCGAGCAGAAGATGGGAATATCAATCCCCGCAGCCCTGGCGGCGTCTACCACCAGGGTGCCGGGCGGCACAGCAATTTTCTGATCATCAATGGTCACATTGACCAGGTCAGGCATAGCGTAACCTCAAAACGAGACGCTTGATTAGGCGCTAACGGCGCACCGTCGGCGCATTGTATTTCTCTTCGGCCGGCAGGCTCGGCGTGGTCAACCCCGAAGGGATGCCCGTGTCGGGCCGGTAGGTCGGGCGGATCGGGATCACCGGCGTCCAGCGTGGCGTCGGCGATGGCCTCATCGAACTCACCGCGGAACTTCGCGAGGTTGCTTTGCAGCCCCCACACCGCGGCGAACGAGAACGGGCAGAAACTCTTGCCCGCGATCATATCCGCGATGTAGAGCATCAAGGCGATGTCTTCCGTGCGTCCCGCGCCGGCCTCGACGCGCTCCAGGATATCTTCGAGCCAGCCGGTGCCCTCACGACAAGGGGTGCATTTGCCGCAGCTTTCCTCGCGATAGAACGCGATCGTTCGCCGGGCAATTTCCACCATGCTCTGGTTCTTCCCGATCACGATCACCGCGGCCGCGCCCAGGCTGGAACCCGCCTTCTGGACGCCCTCGAAGTCCATCGTCACATCGAGCTGGCTGCTGTCGAGCAATTGCATCGAGAGCCCGCCCGGCACGATCGCCTTCAGCTCCTCCGGCGTCATCCGTCAGGCCGCCGCCATATTCGTAAATCAGTTCGCGCAGCGAAACCCCATGCGGCAACTCGTAAAGACCGGGGCGCTTCACCTGGCCGCTCAGACAGAAAATGCGGAACCCCGTGCTGCCTTCCGTTCCCCACTGCTTATACCATGCAGCGTCGTGGCGCAGGATGTGCGGGACGTTCGAAATCGTCTCGACGTTGTTCACGATGGTGGGCTTGCCATACAGACCGGCGACCGCAGGGAAGGGCGGCTTGAGCCGGGGATGCCCCCGATACCCCTCGAGCGAGGTGAGCAATGCGGTCTCTTCGCCGCACTCATACGCGCCCGCGCCGCGATGGACAACGATCTCCAGATTCTTATCCGCGCCGAAAATGCCCTTGCCCAGAAAGCCCCTGGCTTTGGCCTCGGCGACAGCCTTCTCCAACTGTTGCGCCGCGTAATAATACTCGCCGCGCACGTAGATGAAGGCGCGTTCCGACTCGATGGCGTACGTCGCCAGGATGATCCCCTCGATGAGTTGGTGCGGATCGTACTCCATGATCATCCGGTCTTTGAAGGTTCCCGGCTCCGACTCATCGGCGTTCACCACCAGATAACGCGGATATACACCCGGCGGCAGGAAACTCCATTTTTGCCCGGCGGGGAAACCTGCGCCGCCGCGCCCGCGGACGTTGGCGGCCTTGATCTCCTCGATCACCTCGGCGGGCGTCTTGCCCCCGCTGACGATGGCGCGGGCAACCTCATATCCCCCATCCGCGATATAACTGTCCAGCGTATGGGAATCCGGTTTGTCCACCCGCGCAAGTAAGTAATTGGTGTCGGCCTGCCCGCCATGATGATACGGGCCGGTGGGCCACCGCTCACACGTCTCGAAGGCCGTCCCCGCGGTGATCTGCGCCAGCGCCGCGTCCACCTTCTCTTCGCTATCCAACTCTTCGAAATAGCGAATCTTGCCGGTCGCTTTCTCCGTGCATGCGAACATCGGCGCGGTGCCGCAGGCGCCCATACACTCGACGTGACCCAGCGTGAACTGCCCATCGGCGCCGGTCTGCTCCCAATCAAGGCCCAGGCGCGCCTTCAACCGGTCGGCCAGTTGGCCCGAGCCGCGCAACATGCAGGGAACGTTCGTGCAGATTTCAACGTGATACTTCCCCGGCTCCGCGTGCGTGTTATACATATGGTAGAAGCTGGCGAACTCGCCCACTTCCGCCGGGTCGAGCTCAAAAAGCGCCGCGACCTCTTCCATCGCCTCCGGGGGCAGCCAGCCCAATTGGTTCTGCGCGACGTAAAGCGCCGGCCCCAGGGCCGACCGCGCCACCGGATAACGGGCCTGCAACGCCCGGATTTCAGCAACTGATGTAGCGGAAAGCATCATCTAACTTATCACCTGTCCACATCGCCCAGCACAATATCTATCGTCCCGATCAACACGACCAGATCCGCGATCATCCCGCCGCGCGCCATCGTGTCAATAGATTGCAGATTGACGAAGGATGGCGTCCGAATGTGCAACCGGTACGGAATCGCCGTCCCGTCGCTCACCAGGTAATAGCCCAACTCGCCCTTCGGGTTCTCAATCGGCTCATACACCTCGCCCTTTGGCGGGACGAAGCCCTCGGTCATCAGCTTGAAGTGATGGATAACGGCTTCCATGCTGGTGTCCAGCTCTTGCCGGGGCGGCAGACGCCATCTTGCGATCCGTCGTCTGCACCGGCCCGTCCGGCAGATTCGCCATCGCCTGTTCGATGATGCGGACGCTCTGGCGCATCTCCTCGATGTGCACCATGTACCGCGCGTAGGTGTCGCCTTCGGTCGAAGTCGGGACGATGAAATCGTAATTTTCGTAGCCGCTGTAAGGGCGCGCCTTGCGATAATCAAAGGCCAGACCGCTCGCGCGCAACATCGGGCCGGTCACACCCAGGGCGAGACATTGCTCCACTGTCAGCTTGCCGATGCCGCGCGTGCGCGCCAGCCATACCGGATTCTCCGTGACCATCCGCTCGTATTCGTCAATGCGCTTCGGCAGGGTAGCCAGCAGGTCACCCACCCGCTGCGTAAAGCTGGGCGGCACGTCCTTCCACAGCCCGCCGGGGCGGATGTAGGAGAGGGTCATGCGCGCGCCGCTGACCAGCTCAAAAATATCCAGGATTTGCTCGCGCTCACGGAAGGCATACATCAGCAACGCATGACTGACGCCGGAAGCGTCCATCACGTGCGTACCCAGCCACACCAGATGCGACACCAGGCGTTGCAACTCGGCCATGATCACGCGCAGCACCTGCGCGCGCGGCGGGATTTCCACCCCCATCAGTTTCTCAACGGCACAGCGCATAGCCCAGATTGTTGCTCATGGAGGACATATAGTCCATCCGGTCGGTGTATGGCGTGAAGTCCTTATATCGGATGGTCTCGCCCTGCTTTTCGAAGCCCGAATGCAGATAGCCGATATCCGGGTAAACGGCTACGATCCGCTCACCGTTCAACTCGACGATCAACCGCAGGACGCCGTGCGTGGAAGGATGCTGCGGCCCCATATTCAGGATCATGTGCCGGTTGCTATCCATTTGCTTCGGCGGCGCCTGTCTGACCGACGGCGCTTCGATGATCTGCTTGCCGAAAGACTCGAACTCCTCGTCTTCCCAGGTCATCGAGAACGGCACATCCTCACCGCCGCGCGGCACATCCTTGCGCAACGGGTGATTCGGCCAGTCCAGCGGCATCAGCAGCCGGCGCATATCAGGATGGCCCTCGAATCGGATGCCCATCAGATCGTAAATCTCGCGCTCGAACCAGTTCGCGCCCGGCCAGAGGCCGGTCACCGTGGGAACGCTGGGCCGATCGCCGCCGGACGCAGGAACCTTAATGCGCAGTCGTTTCCCGGTTTCTGTCGAAAAGAGCTGATACACCGTCATGAAGCGCGCCGCCGCCGGCGGCGCGGCCCGGATACCGGCTCATGTCCACTGAAGTGACGTCCGCCAGGTGGTTGAAACGCCATTCCGGCGTGTCGCGCAGGAACGATAGCAGCGAGATCAGCTCGCCGGGGGGAACCGTGACTGTCGCCTCATCAGCCAACTTTGTGGGTTCGAGGACGGTGTGTGGAAACCGCCCGGTGATCGTATCCACATCCAGCGTGATCGTGCTCATGTGTGCAACTGTTCCCGGAATTTGGTCTTCTGAACTTTCTGCTGTAGCAGCGTCAACGCGTACAGCAGGGCTTCGGGACGAGGCGGGCATCCGGGCACGTAAACATCCACCGGGATGAGCTTGTCCACACCCTGCACGATGGCGTAGTTATTGAACGGCCCGCCGGCGCTGGCGCAGATGCCCATCGCGATCACCCACTTGGGTTCGAGCATCTGATCGTAGAGCCGCTTGACCACCGGGGCCATCTTGTTGCTCACCCGGCCGGAAACAATCAACAGGTCGGCCTGGCGTGGCGACGCCCGGAACACCTCCGACCCGAACCGGCTGATATCGAACCGGCTGACCCCGGAGCCAATCTGCTCGATCGCGCAACAGGCCAATCCGAAGCTCAGCGGGAACAGCGAGTACTTGCGCCCCCAGCCGACCGCGCCTTCCAGCGTCGTGGTGACAAAACCTTCGGCAGGTAAACGTTCTTCAAGACCCATAACTATCCTCGACTCATCCGAACAGCAACCCGCGGCATGAAGTTGCCCATATCACAGCCACTTGAAGGCATCGTTCTTCCAGGCGTATATGAAGCCCACCAGCAGGATCGCCATGAAGATGCCCATCTCCACCAGACCGAAGAGGCCAAGCTGACGGGCGGCGACGGCCCACGGGTACATCATGATGACTTCGATATCGAAAAGAATGAACAGCACCGCAATCACGTAGAACTGGATCGGGAAACGCTGTTTGGCGTCGCCGAACGGCAGGATGCCGGATTCGTATGGCTCGTTCTTGGCCTTATTGTAACTTTTCGGCCCAAGCACCGCCGGCACGATCAGGGCGATCACGGCGAACGCGCCCGCAATTACGAGCATAACCAGTATAGGGAGATAGCCTTCAGGCATCGCGGGAAGACTCCTTCGAGTCACGCTGCGCTGCGTGTGTTCACACCAACCGATAGATTGAGGATTTGCCTTGCGCCCAGGGGCAACACCCGGCAAGGCTTGCAAAGTCTATCACGAACGCACGCCCATTGTCAAACCGTTTTGGCCTTCAGAACTCAAATACATCAGCCTTTATGTGACTTAATTTACAATGAGTCTATTGTCGGCCCAACACCGTCCGAGTTCTGGTATCCGGCTTCCAGTTCGGGCGCAAATCTTTGCACTGGCTTTTTGATTGTGTTACACTATGCACGCAGTCTTGAACCGGCGCAGCACGCTTCGCTTGCAACCGGATCACGTTGACAACCCCGCGTGCAGTCTCTTTACTTCTTCCCGGGACGACGCGACCCAAAGGAGGGTTGGCTGTGCCTTCACAGTATGCATTTTTGGGCATCTTCATACTTGTCGCGCTTGCGCTGCCCATCATCGGGCTGATCCTGGCCTGGTTCTTGCGGCCCAAAAAACCCAATTCGGTAAAAAACGCTACCTACGAATGCGGGATGGAAACCATCGGCGATACGTGGGTGCAATTCAAAGCCCAGTATTATATCTTTGCGTTGATCTTCGTCGTGTTCGATGTCGAAGCCGTCTTCATTTTCCCGTGGGCCGTCGCATACAACAAGCTGGGATTATACGCCCTCATTGAGATGGTGCTCTTCATCCTGATCTTGCTGGGCGGGCTCCTCTACGCCTGGCGCAAAGATGCCCTGGAGTGGTAATCACGCTTTTATCTTTCTGAGCGGAGCATCCCGACAAACGTTAGCGACGGCGAGACTCAGCGAAGAATCTCGTCGGCAAGCAATCAAGAGTGGAACGTAAGTATGGACTACTTTCGAGATTTCTTCGTTAATATTGCCCGTTCGTGGACAGGCTGGATTGACGGTTTCCTGCCGGATTGGACCGTCACCACGCTCAACTTCCTCATCATGGCCGTCATCCTGGTGATGATGCCCGTGTTGGCGACGCTGAGCTTCACCTGGATGGAGCGCAAAACCATCGCCCGCATCCAGAATCGCCTCGGCCCCAACCGCCTCGGCCCCTTCGGCATCTTCCAGGCGCTTGCCGATGCCGTGAAGATGCTCGTCAAAGAAGATGTCGTCCCCGATGGGGCCGATAAACCAGTCTTCAACCTGGCGCCCATCCTCATTGCCGCCGGCGCGGCGCTCCTGTGGGCGGTGATTCCGTTTGGCCCGGGCATGTCCGCCGCCGACCTCAACATCGGCGTGCTTTACATCGTCGCGATCGGCTCCATCACCACCATCTCCGTGCTCATGGCGGGCTGGTCATCGAACAACAAGTACGCGCTGCTGGGGGCGTTCCGCTCGGTGGCGCAACTCCTGAGCTACGAAGTGCCGATGATCCTCTCCATCGCCGCCGTCACGCTGCTCGTCGGCTCGATGCGCATGGGCGACGTGGTTGAGGCGCAGGTCCTGCCGTTCATCGTCATTATGCCGGCAACCTTCCTGGTCTACCTGCTGAGCGGGATCGCCGAAACGGGGCGCACACCGTTCGACCTCCTGGAGGCCGAGTCGGAGATCGTCGCCGGTTACTTTGTGGAATACAGCGGCCTGAAGTTCGGCTGGTTCTACATTGCGGAGTATGGCAACCTGTTCGCCATTGCGGCGATTACCACGACGCTGTTCCTGGGCGGCTGGCGCGGCCCCGGCGTTTCCGCCGTCCCCGCGCTCGGCCCCTTCTACTTCATCGCCAAGATCGTGGCCGTCATCTTCGTGCTGATGTGGATTCGCGGCACATTGCCCCGTATCCGCATTGACCAGATGCTCGACCTGGCCTGGAAAGTGTTGGTGCCCGTTTCGCTGGCCAACCTGCTTTGGATCGCGATCGCGATGAAGCTGCCCGTGCCCACCCCGGTGCAGTGGGCGCTCATCCTGGCCGGCAGCCTCGGCGTGCTGCTGGTGACCCTGGGCATCCTGGGGCGAGCCGCCAAACGTCATGCGCTTCAACAGGGTTGGGTTCAACGCGTAAAATGCCCGATCCGATCCGGTCTCGTATTCATCAGTTCCTGATCAAGGGGAAGCCTTCATGCAGCAGGTGATCTTCATTATGCTGAGCCTCCTGACCCTGGGGGCGGCGATCATGGTGGTGACGTCGCGCAGCCTGTTCCGCAGCGCGTTGTGGCTCATCCTCTCCTTCGCCGGCATCGCTGCGCTCTATATCCTGCTCCACGCCGAGTTCCTGGCCGTCGTTCAGGTGCTGATTTACATCGGCGCGATCGCCACGCTGATCATCTTCGCCATCATGCTGAGCCGAAACGTGATGACCTCGGATGAGGCGCGATTCAACAATCAGTGGCGGTTGGTGGTGGGTTTCGGCGCGCTGCTGTTCGTGGCGCTGGCTGCCATCGTCACGCAAATCCCCTGGTCGGTCAACGTGCAAGCCGCCCCGCTCGACGCCATCCAGCAACTGGGGGCGGGGTTTGTCGGCCCATACGTCATTCCGTTTGAGGTTGCGTCCATCCTGCTGGTCGCCGCGCTCATCGGAGCAATCATCGTCGCACGGGAGCGAGAATAAATGGTTCCGCTGACGTGGTATCTCGTGGTAGCCACCGCCCTGTTTTGCATCGGGCTCGTTGGGGCGCTGATCCGCCGCAACGCCGTCGGCGTCCTCATGGGCGTCGAATTGATGCTGAACGCCGTTAACCTGAACCTAGTGGCCTTCTGGCGTTATACCAGTGCGGCGAAGATGGACGGCCAGGCGTTCGCCGTCTTCGTCATCACCGTGGCCGCCGCCGAAGCCGCAGTCGGGCTGGCGCTGATCCTGGCCGTCTACCGGCAGCGCCGGACCATCAATGTGCCCGAACTCGACCTGATGAGCGGCTGAACGCTGCACTTCCGTTGTCATGCTGAACGCAGTGAAGCATCTCGCTCTTGTTTGTCGTGCTGAACGCAGTGACGCATCTCGCCTGTGTCACGCTGAGATTCTTCGCTCCGCTCAGAATGACACAATCTAGTCGGTTTCTCTCGCCTCTAAAACCGAGGGGACATATCAATGTCTGAATCCATATTCAATCTGCTGTGGTTGCTGCCCGTTTTACCGTTTTTAGCATTTGTTCTCATCGTTTTGTGGGCGCATCGCAGCAAGAAGCTCAGCGCGGGCCTGGCCATCGCCGCGATCGGCGCGGCCTGGATCTTGAGCTGGCTCATGGCGTTCACAGCCTTCCGCACCGAGGGCATGGCGGAAGACCCGTTCCACATCTTCCGCGATTGGCTGCCCACCGGCAGTACGTGGCACAGCTTCGGCTTTGCCATAGACCCCCTGACGGCCGTGATGCTGTTCATGGTGCCGTTCGTCTGCCTTCTGATCTTCATCTACGCGGTCGGTTATATGGGGTTGGGCAAGCCAGTCGCCGCGCATCCCGAGCCCGGCGTCCCTGCCGAGCCCGGTCACGTGGACCCGCTGGCCGCGCGCTTCTTCGCCTACATCGCCCTCTTCGCATGCGGCATGTTAGGCTTCATCCTGGCCGACAACATGATCTTGATGTTCATCTTCTGGGAGATCATGGGCCTCTGTTCCTATTTGCTGATCGGTTTCTGGTTCGCCCGTGAGTACGCCGACCCGAGGAAAATCACGCCGAAGCAGGCGGGGCTTAAGGCATTCCTGACCACGCGCATCGGCGATACGATCATGCTGGCGGGCATGTTCTTCCTCTACATCCAGGTGGGATCGCTGAACTTTTCGGAAATCTTTCGCCCCGAGACGTTGAATAGCCTGGCGACCACCACGGCCAACGTCCCATTGATCGGCCCGACGCCCTGGGCCACCATCATCGCCATCTTGATCTTCTTCGGCGCGATCGGCAAGAGCGCCCAGTTCCCGCTGCACGTCTGGCTGCCCGACGCCATGGAAGGCCCCACGCCTGTGTCCGCGCTGATCCATGCTGCGACCATGGTCTCAGCGGGCGTCTACCTCATCATCCGCACCTACCCGCTGATGACGGCAGTAGACCACGGCCCGGCCCTGACGTTCATCACCTTCATCGGCTCCTTCACGGCGCTCTTCGCGGCCACCATCGCGCTGGCGCAAAACGACATCAAGAAAGTTCTGGCCTACTCCACGATCTCACAACTCGGCTTCATGTTCGCCGCGCTGGGCATCGGCGCTTACGTGGCGGCAACGTTCCATCTGCTGACGCACGCCTTCTTCAAGTCCCTGCTGTTCCTCGGCTCGGGCAGCGTGATTCACGGCATCGAGCACGGCCACCACGAGACGGCGCACGGTCACGGCGCGGAACACACTGCCGATCAGCGCGTGTTCGACCCACAAGACATGCGCAACATGGGCGGGCTTTTCAGGCGGATGCCAAAAACGGCGATCACTTTCATCATTGGCGGTCTGGCGCTGGCCGGCTTCCCGATCGTCACCGCAGGGTTCTGGAGCAAGGACGAAATCCTTGCCGATGCGTGGGTCCACGAACACCAACTCGTCTTCATCGTCCTGGTTCTGGCGGCCTGCGCTCACGGCTTTCTACACCGCGCGGCAGATCACGATGACCTTCTTCGGCAAGCCGCGCACCAGGCGGCGGCGCATGCCGGCGAGCGCGACAACATCTTCCTTTGGATGACCATCCCGTTGGCCCTCCTGGCGTTCTTCGCCGTGACGCTCGGCTGGATCGGCATCCCGACAACCTTCCCGGTGTTGGGCGCCTTCTCATCCAATCCTTTCCATCACATCATGGGCAGCATGGCCGAAGCCTACGGCTTCATGGCCGAGGAATTGCCGTTCGATCCCATACCGTTGATCGCCTCAGTCGTTGCCGCGCTCGGCGGTCTCTTCGTCGGCTGGCTGGTCTATCGGAACTACGGCGCCGACACAGCCTACGCGGATGACCCCATGCGCCGCCCCGACCCGATGCAGCGCGCCCTGGGGCCGATCTACACCGTGCTGCAAAATAAATACTACTTCGATGAGTTCTATGATCGAGTCATCGTGCGTCCCACGAAACGGTTGGCGAACTGGCTCTATCGCTTCGACGATGTTTTGGTCATTGACCCGGTCGTAGACGGCGTCGGCAAGGCGTCGAAGCGCTTCTCAGATGTCAGCGCTCTCTTTGATACGCACGTCATTGACGCCACAGTGAACGGGTTGGGCCTCGTCACCGACCGCGTCGGCGCGGCCGTCCGCACGCTGCAAACCGGCAGGGTGCAAAATTATCTTCTGGTCGCATTGGTCACCGTGTCGGTTTTATTGGGCGCGTTTTTCCTGCTGCCGAAATAGCGTCGGGCAGCCCTGAGCGTTTCGGATCGAATTGCATCGGAGGAGATGCTTCATGAATACCGCACTACTCACCCTTATCACATTTGCTCCACTGGCGGGCGCGATTCTCGTGTTGTTGCCCCTGGGCAAATGGCTGGGATGGAGTAAAGAACGCGAGGAAAAGATCATCAAGCAGGGGTCCATCATCTATAGCCTCCTGCCGCTGGGTCTATCCATCGCGCTCTGGTTCGCCTACAACCGGACCGCCGCGGGCTTCCAGTTCCAGGTCAACATCCCGTGGATCCCCATGCTCAACATCAATTACCACCTCGGTGTTGACGGCCTCAGCGTGCCGTTGGTCTTCCTGACCACGTTCCTGACGACTCTGGGCATCTGGTATTCTTCACGCGCCATCAAAGTCCGCGTCCGCGAGTTCTTTTTCCTCTTCTTCCTGCTCGAAATGGGCATGTTGGGCGTGTTCGTCTCGCTCGATCTGGTGCTCTTCTACGTCTTCTGGGAAATTGGCCTGGTGCCCATGTACTTCCTGATCGGCATCTGGGGCCAACCCAAAGACCGCCCGCAGTACTCGGCCATTAAGTTCTTCCTCTACACGCTGGCCGGCTCCGTGTTCATGCTGCTGGCGATCATCGCCATCTACCTGTCGAGCGGCACGTTCGACATCGTCGAGGCGGCGCGGCTACAACCCTTCGCCGGCAATGCCCTGGCCGCCAGTCTCGCCTTCTGGGCGTTCTTCATTGCCTTTGCGATCAAGGTGCCGAGCTGGCCGCTGCACACCTGGCTGCCCGATGCCCACACGGCCGCCCCCACGGCGGGGTCGGTCATCCTGGCCGGTGTGATGCTGAAACTCGGCGCATACGGCATCATCCGCATCGCCCTGCCCATCTTCCCCGAAACGATGAAACGCTACGGCATGATCATCGTGATCCTGGGCGTCATCTCGATCATCTACGGCGCGCTGGTGTCCATGGCGCAATGGGACCTCAAACGGCTGATCGCCTACTCATCCGTCAGTCACATGGGCTACGTGTTGCTGGGCGTCGGCTCCGCCGCCCTTGCCGTCGGCGTGGTCGATCAGGTGGATAGCAGCACGATGGCGCTGAACGGCGCGGCGCTCACCATGTTCAATCACGGCATCAGCACCGGCGCGTTGTTCTTCCTGGTCGGCGTCATCTATGAACGCGCGCATCTGCGTGACCTCAAGATGTTCGGCGGGCTGAGCGGCAAGACGCCCTATTACTACGGCCTGTTCGCGGTCACCGCGTTTGCCTCGTTGGGCCTGCCCGGGCTGGCCGGCTTCTGGGGCGAATTCTTCGTCTTCCGGGGCGCCTTCGACATCGTGACCTTCTGGGCCATCGTCGGCGTCATCGGCATCATCCTGACCGCCGCTTACATCCTCTGGAAGATGATCCAGTACATGTTCCTGGGGCCGTATGACCCCACCAAGATCGAGCATTGGACTGATCCTGTGACCGGCGTTGAAGAACATGCACCGATGGACGTGGCCCCATTCGAGAAAATCACGCTTTGGCCGCTGGTTTTCTTCATGGTGCTGCTCGGCATCTTGCCCGCCATCCTCCTGTCATTCTTCAATCCAACTTTTCTCTCGCTGATGAGCGGTTTCGTTGGAAGGTAGCCGTCGGAGGAGGGCACAGCCTTGAATTTGAGCGATCTCGTCTTCATACTACCGGAAATCATCCTGCTGCTCACTGCGGCGCTTGTGATCGTCCTCGACCTGATTGATCGCGAGGGTCGCCGGCGCGCGTCTCTGCCCTACGTCGCGCTGATCGGGCTGGGCGTGGCCGCGCTTGCGTTGATCCCGGTCATCGGCGCCCTGAGCGGAGAACCCGACGGCGCGCATTACATCACCGGCATGTTGGTGGTGGATGCGTTCGCCGTCTTCTTCAAGGCGCTCGCCATCATGGGGGTTGCGCTGGTCATCCTGACGGCGATCCCTTATCTGCGAGGACGCACCCCCTATCCCGGCGAATTCTACGGATTGCTGCTCACCGTGACGTTGGCCATCTGCCTGGCCGTCGGTTCGGCCAACCTGATGATGGTCTACCTCAGCATGGAGTTCCTCAGCATCGTCAGTTACGTGCTGGCCGGCTATCTGCGCGAAGACAAGAAATCGGGCGAAGCGGCGATCAAATACTTCCTGTATGGGTCAACCGCATCCGCGATCATGTTGTTCGGCATGTCGCTGCTCTACGGCGCAACCGGCGCGCTGGGCCTGAGCGAGATTTCCGCCGTATTGAGCAATGCGGGCCAGGCGGAACTGGCGTGGCTGACCATCCCGGCGCTGATCTTGCTGCTGGTCGGGTTCGGCTTCAAAGCCAGCCTCGTGCCATTCCACCAATGGGTCCCCGACACCTATGAAGGCGCGCCGACCCCGATCACCGCATTCCTTTCCACCGCATCCAAGGCCGCCGGGTTCGCCATCCTGATGCGCGTCTTCACGATGGCCATGGGCTGGGCGCAGCCCCAATGGGCGGCGATTCTCACGGCCGTCTCCGTCCTGACCATGACGCTCGGCAACCTCGCCGCCCTGCGCCAGACCAATATCAAACGCATGTTGGCCTATTCATCCATCGCGCAGGCCGGTTACATCCTGATCGGCGTCGCAGCCGTGGTCGCTGACCCGAACCAGACCTTCACGGGCTACAACGGCGTGCTGTTCTATCTGTTCGCCTATCTGTTCGCGAATATCGGCGCCTTCGCCGTTGTCATTGCGATTGAAAGCGTCACAGGCAGCGCCGAGTTGACCTCCTACGCCGGGCTGGCGCGGCGCGCGCCGTGGCTCTCCGTGATGCTCTTCCTCTTCCTGATTTCCCTGGCCGGCATTCCACCCACCGGCGGCTTCCTGGGCAAGTTCTTCGTGTTCGGCGCCGCCATCGAGCAACAGATGTGGGTATTGGCGATTATCGCAGCAATCAATAGCGTGATCGCCGCCTTCTACTATCTCAACGTCGTCCGCTACATGTTCTTCATGCCCTCGCCCGAGGATAGCGCAGCCGATCAAGGTTGAAGCGCCTCTGGCCGGCGCAATCTTGCTGGCGGGTGTGGTAACGCTGTTATTGGGCTTGATACCCGGCCCCGTCATCAACTGGGCCAACGAATCGGCGCAAAGCCTGCTCTCATTCCTGAGGTAAGGTCTTCCATCCATGGTTCAGGATCCGGTCACTCAACCAACGAGACACAAACACCGCAGCAAACCGAAAGAGAGCCGGATCGCCAGGCTGTGGCGCGAAATGCCGGAGCTTTTCTGGCTGGCGCTCGCCGCCGCCGGCTTCGTGCTGCTCACCGCCTACAGTCAGATTCGCGCGGCCATGATGCGCGCCGCTGAGTCAAGCGAGCAATGCCGTCGCGCCGCGGGCGCACAGCCTGACCGATCAGATCGCCGCATTCATTGACGATCTTTCGCCCGCCGAAATCATCGGTTTCATCCTGCTCTTCGTTGCCCTCGTCGCCATTGCCTATCGGTTGCGCTGGCGCGTCACACACTCCAAATCCCTCACCCAGATCATATGCCCGCGTTGCGGCGGTGAGATTCACCGGGTGCATCGGCACACCACGGACCGCATCGTGAACTGGTTCGTGCCGGTGCGTCGCTATCGCTGCTGGAATGAGGCCTGCGAGTGGAGCGGGTTACGCGTCACCGCAAGCTCTGCCCGCAAGTCGCCGCGCAAACGGCGCTGAGGCTCCCATGCGCCTCGCTGACCTGCTGGCCGGCGTCCCCGGCATTGTGGCGATTGTCGGCGGCGCCGATGTTGAGGTGACGTGCATCCTCTCCGATTCGCGCCAGGTTACGCCCGGCGCGCTTTTTGTCGCCTACCGCGGCGTCGGAACCGATAGCCATCGCTTCATCCCGGACGCCGTTGCGCGCGGCGCGGCCGTCATCGTCGGTGAGACGCCGGTCCCCGATGCGCTTCCCCCGGGCGTCAGTCTATCTTCAGGTGCGCGACGGGCGCGCGGCGCTGGGCTGGTTCAGCGCCGCCTGGGAAGGGCATCCCAGCCGCCGGCTGACGTTGGTGGGCGTGACCGGGACGGACGGCAAGACCACGACTGCGAACGTCCTGCACGGCATCTTGCGCGCCGCCGGGGCTGAACACCGGCCTCATCAGCACCGTCAACGCCGTCATCGGCGATCAGACCTATGAGACCGGCCTGCACACCACCACCCCCGACGCCCCCGACGTGCAGCGCTATCTCGCGCAGATGGTCGAGGCCGGGACCGAAGTCGCCATCCTCGAGACCACCTCGCACGGATTGGCCCAGCATCGCGTCACAGGCTGCGCTTTCGATATCGCCGTCGTGACCAACATCACCCACGAGCATCTGGACTTCCACGGCTCTTACGATGCTTACCGGGAAGCCAAAGCCATGCTCTTCCGAATGTTGGGCGAAAGCGAAAGCAAGCCGGGACTTCGCAGACTACGCAAGACACGGGTGCTCAACGCCGATGACGCATCCTATCCATACCTGTTGGGCATTCCGGCGGAGCAAACCCTGGTCTACCACCGGGGCGAGAGGCCACTGCAACCCGTTCCAGAGAGCGCCTTCACCGAAATCATCGCGCGGAACATCCGGCAAGATGCAGCCGGGTTGCACTTCGATGTCGAGTTGCGGCCCGCTGTTGAAACCGCCGCGACGCAGTTCTGGACGCTGACCTCCCAGTTGCTCGGCGCGTACAACGTCTCGAACATCCTCGCGGCCTGCGGAGCCGCCATCGCACTGGGGGTTGACCCCAACGCCATCGCCAGGGGCGTGAGTGGGGTTGCCGGGATTCCGGGCCGCATGGAGCGTATCTACCGCGGCCAGAGCTTCACCGCCATCGTGGATTTCGCCCACACGCCCAACGCGCTGACCAACGTCCTGCAAACCGCCCGCGCGCTCGTTGCAGGGGAAGGAGGCCGCCTGATCGTCGTCTTCGGCAGCGCCGGCCTGCGCGATCGCGCCAAACGCGGCCTGATGGGCGAGGCGGCGGCGCAATATGCGGACTTCACCGTAATCACCGCGGAAGACCCCCGCACCGAGGAACTCGCGGCCATCCTGGATGAGACGGCGGACGCCATGCGGCGCATGGGGCGCGTCGAAGACAAGAGACTTCACGCGCATCCCCGACCGGCAACGCGCCATCCTCCACGCCGTCCAACAGGCGCAACCGGGCGATGTTGTGATCGTTTGCGGGAAGGGTCACGAGCAATCCATGTGCTTCGGCGTCGTGGAACATCCCTGGCGCGATCAGGATGCCTTGACCTGGGCGCTGGACACCCTGCGCGGTGTGGCGCGGCCAACGCCGCCCTACATCCTGCCCACCTGGACTGTCTAACCCCTTCGTAGTGACGGCTTCAGCCGTTGTGTCAGCCCCAACGGCTGAAGCCGTCATTACGAAGGGGACAGGGCAGGCTACAAAGGCGCGGATGAACGCCCAAAATCGGCCTGAATTTGGACTTTCGGGCAGGAAGCGTTATAATCATCTTCACAATCGAGTGAATCCAAATACCCATGTGAGTCGTTGAGGTGTTGTGAGACCGGATCAATCCGGCCATGCATTTGAGAGAAATGATGTCATCTGACCATTTACCCAGTATGAGCGGCTCGGCGGGTTGCCGAGCCTGCAAACATGGCGGAAGCCGGCGCTCCGGCCGACTGAACGCTCATAGCCTCTTCCCTGCAGGAACCTTTCCCCGGATGTAAACTCCATTACCGCCGGGCCAAAAGGATCCCAGATGAGCCGGCGGTGGGCTGCTTCTGCCTTCAACAATCTATCTGATGTTCCCTGTCAATGGGGTGGATTGGAGGCGGCGGCGAACATGATCACCATTTATAAGGCCACGGATCAGGGGCTCGAGACCATCCCTGAGGTTTCCCGCGGATGCTGGATTGACGTTGTAGATCCCACGGTCGGGGAAATCGCGGAACTGCTTGAGCTGGGCATCCCACAAGAATTTATCACCTACCCGCTGGACATGGACGAACGCGCCCGCGTGGAACGCGAAGACGGCGAGATCCTGATCGTCCTGCGCGTCCCCATCTATCAGGGCCTGACGGCAGACGTACCCTACATCACCATGCCGATGGGCGTCGTGCTCGATAGCCAGTGGATTCTGACGATTTCTCGGCGTCCCAGCGAGGTTATGCAAGAATTCGCGACCGGGCGCGTGCGCGGCCTGTCCACGGCCAAGCGCAACCGGTTCCTGCTGCAACTACTGCACTTGACGGCATCCAAATATCTGAGCTATCTGCGAGAGATCAACAAAGCGGTGGATTTGCTGGAAGACCAATTGCAGCTTTCTACCCGCAACAAGGAGCTGCTCGGTCTCTTGAAACATCAGAAGAGCCTGGTCTATTTCACCGAAGCGCTACGCTCGAACGAGCTGATGATGGAGCGCCTGCAACGCGGCCAGTTCTTCACGACCTATCCTGATGATGAGGATCTGTTGGAAGATGCGCTCACCGAGAATCAGCAAGCCATTGCCATGACCAACATCGCAACCGACATCCTGAGCTCGACGATGGACGCCTTTGCCTCCATCATCTCGAACAACGTCAACATCGTCATGAAGTTCCTGGCGGCGGCGACGATCATCCTGATGGTGCCGAACATCCTGTCCAGTTTTTGGGGCATGAACGTCAACGTGCCGATGGGAAATTGGCCGTGGGCGTTTCCTGTGATTGCGGGCATCTCGATCGTATTGGCGATTCTCGTCGCACGCATCTTCATCCGGCACGATTGGATGTGAGGCATCAACCAGGGGCGCGGCTCGAAGCGGCGGCGAGGCGTAGTTCAAGCGCCTCCAGCCGCCCGGTGATCAGGGCCAACCCATAGCGGGCGGCCTGCTGTGCATCGGGGTTCGGGTCATCCAGATGCGCGCGATAGGCCAGCTCGGCCCGCTTGAGGGTCTTGCGCCACGCCTTGAGCTGCGCAGCGTCGGCGTACTCCCAATCCTCGGTGAGTTCCATGCTTTTCTGCAAAGCGCCGATCAACAAGGCCGCGCGCGCCGGACCCGCCCCCGTTTGCTTTGCCGTCAACGCCGACAGATCGAAGAGGACGCCGTCGGGCGCGTGCGTATAGAGCATGGGCGCGGCCCAGGCATCGCTGCGCGGATACAGCACGGCGAGCATATTCCGGGCGTGCGTCAGCGCCACGTCCACCTGCCCGGCGTTCTCTCCCGTGCACAACTGTTGATAGAATTCGTGCGCGAAGGTCGCCGCTTCGCCGTCATCCACAGGGTTTTGCATCGCGACCACCGCCGGCGCGCCCCGGCTCACCAGTTGCGGGGCCAGCCCAACGAAGGCCCGATGCGAGTTGGTCTGCCCGGTGCTGCACGCATTGAGCACCACAAGCCGCAACGCACGGTGGTTCCCCAGCAGCCTGGAGATGCTTTGCGCATCCACGATATCGGCCTGCCGGTCGGCCTGATTGAGGGCGATGAAGCCCTCACCGTGCGCAAACGCGCCATGCCCCGCAAAATGGATGATATGATACGCTGTTTCCAGCAGTGTGTCTGATAACACCTGGCGCGTCACAACACCATCCAGCACGGTCAACGCGATGAGGTCTTGCAGCCCGGCCAGAGCTTCTTCGACATTGCTTCGCTCACGGCCGGCGTCCAGATCGGGAGTTTCGGGGATGATGAGCAACAGACTCAGTGGAAGTTCGGCGCCCTGGTCGGCCGGCCCGCCGAAGCGGTTCGCCTGATCCAGATAGCGCACGAGCAAGGTGGAGATGCTGGCGCTGAACAGATGATCGCGCACCGGATCGTACAACAATTCCCAGGGCAGAGCGCCAACCTCCGGCGAATCCATGCTGAGCCGGATCCGCAAACCGCGACCCACCCGTGCGGCGCGGTCCCAGGCGATGCGTAGCTGGGTTTCCAACTCGTCGGCAAAAAGCCAGTGAAACAGCCCCTCACCGACCTGGCGTAACATATCCGGGCCGGTGGGCGACCGCAACGGCATTGTCGCCGGCGCCCGCAGCAATGCATCGGGCGGCGGCGGCAAGACGCCGGCTACCCGGCCCAGCCCTTCAGCATCCATCTGGACGGGATAACCGGATGTCTGGCGCGGGGCGATTGTCAGAGTAAGATTATTGTAGAGCATCGCGCGTTCCCATCCGAGAGTATATGCGGAGGCAGGCAAATTGACAAAGCCGCCCGTGGCAGGCTACAATCGTGGCGAAGAAATCGAGCCTGCTCTCTATGGAATGTACATTTGGTTGACTATCGCGATCGCGTCAGCGTGATGATCTGGGTCGTGCTCATGGGTCTGGCGGCCCAGCGTTTTCTGCAAGTCCCCACGCGCATCTTTGAAGGCACCCTGCTGGGTTCGCCGCTCACCCTGACGATCACCGCAAACACCATCCTCGGCGCATTGCTGGCTGCGCTCGTCGCCACGGGCACAGAAGCCGTCGTGCGCGCGCATCCTCGCCTGCAAATCGCCGGGCTCGACCCGTGGGATCGTATCCCCGCAAGCACACTGGTCTACGCCGGCGGACAGCCGATTCCCCCGGCGACCCTCCAGCAGTGGCGCGGCAGCCGGTTCGGCCTCGGCGGACACTGGGTTTTCTGGGCGCTGCCCGTCGCATTGATCGTCGTCGCCGTATTGATCTTACCTGTTGCGCCGACGAGCACCTACTGGTTGGCCGGATTGGTCATTACGGGCATTGCGCTGGGCGTCTGTATGGCCGGGTTATATTTCACCATTGACCCGTTTGCCACCGGCTACCGGCGCGCGCGCCTCGGCCTCAATGCGCTGACCTATGCGGTGGCGCTGTTGTTGTTCCTGGTCGTCTATCGCACCCGCGTACGCAGCCTCGTCTCAGCATCAGAGGTCATGCTGGTCAGCAGCCTGTTGACGCTGGAACTATTGCGCGGCAGCGAGCGCCCACTCTCGCTGGTTGCCCTGTACGCCGTCATCACCGGATTGATCCTCGGTCAGGCGACCTGGGCGCTCAACTACTGGCGGCTGGACAGCCTCACCGGGGGGCTGGTGTTATTATTGCTCTTCTACAACGTGGTCGGCCTGGCGCAAAGCGCTATCCAGGGCCCCATCCGCCGTCGCATCCTGATCGAACACATCTTGCTGACTGTCGTCGGGCTGGCCCTCATCTGGGAACTCGCGCCCTGAACTCCTTCGTAGTGACGGCTTCAGCCGTTGAGCGTGCGTTTAGCGGCTAAAGCCGCGACTACGAAGGGTTTAGCATTATGTCAATTCCACCTATCCCTCAGATGATGACCGCGCGCCCGGACGCAATAGAACCACCGCGCCCATGATGAAAACTGCCCCCAGCCATTGACCGGGATCGAGCCGCTCGCCGAAAAAGGCATAACCGAAGATCGCCGCTACGACCGGCTCGAACATCGCCACAATCGCGGCCACGCTGATGGGTACCCATTGCACGCCGACCGCGAACGCCAGACTTGCAAGCAGGGTCGGCACAATCGCCATCCCGAGCAGCAGCGCGACAGAAGTCGGCGACGACAGCCCGGCGGCCAGTTGCCACTTGGGAACTACCAAAAACAGCACCGCCGCGCCGATCAACAATCCATAGACCTGCACCACCCACGGCCGGTTACGGCGCACCAGCACCTTATTGAAGATGCTGTACAGCCCATAGGTAAACCCTGCGCCCAGCCCGAAGAGAATGCCCAGCCCGTTGAGTCGCAGCAACTCGGGATTATAGATGCGCGCCACCAGCGCGACGCCAACCAACGCCAACGCCAGCGCACCGATGCTGCGCGGCCCCAGGCTCTCGCCCATCCAGCGTGAACTGATCATCGCCACCCAGACGGGCGAGGTGTACATCAGCACAGCGGCCACCGCCACGCCGGTGAGGGCGATCGCGTTGACGTAAAACACGAAGAAGAGCGCGACGCCGAACACACCGTAAGCCAGAAACCAGCCCCAATCGCCGCGCGGAACGCGCAGATCGACGCGCAACAGCGCCAGAATTGCCAGCAAGATCACCCCGCCCAGCCCACCGCGCATCGTCGCAGCCGCCAGCGGGGTCATCCCCTGGTCGTTGATAAGCAGCTTATAGAACACGCCCAGGGTCGCCCAGAGCGTGGCCGCAACGAGGATCAGGAGATAACCGCGCAATTGGTCGTTTTTCAATGGGTCAAAGCAGCGAGTCGTTGAGGCTGATCCTGGTAGGCATCCGGGGAAATCGTATGTTGCGTCAATCCTTCGAGCACATCCGTCAGCGCGGCGTTAACCGGGGTCGCCGCGCCGACCATTGCGCCGGTGCGCGCCACGGCCCCATTGAGCCAACACACCTCGGAAGGCCGGCCCGCCTCCAGCGCCAACCGGAGTGAGGGCAGCTTTGCGCCACGCGCCCCGGACACAAAACGGCGCAACCCGCGCGCAACCCAGGCCGAGGGCAATCGCTCGACCAGCGGCATGATACGCGGGAATGGATACACCCCCAACGGCACGGGCGCGATGCCCGAAAAGCGCATCACGCCGGCCGCTTCCTGCCAGGCGCGGGCTTCCAGCGCCGCAGCAGCCGGGTCGCGCATCACCTGTTCGGGGGTCCACCCCAGGATCGCGGCACTGCGCGTTCGCCAGGATGTTCATCAACAGCTTCGTCCATTTGAGGCCGCGATAGTCGTCGTACTGGCGCACCATGAACCCCGCGTCCGTCAACGCGGCGGCGGTCTCTTCGAGCATGGTATGATCGCCCAGGGTCGCCAACCCGACCCCGTAACGCGCCTTGTGCGCCTGCACCTGTCCGGGTTGAGGGATCGAGACCGGCGTATCTATCGCGCCGGAGAGCACCCGCCCGGCCCCGAACGCGTCCACCAGCGCTTCCTCATTGCCCACGCCGTTCTGCAAAGTCAGAATCGGCGGCACCGTCACGCCGGCGGCGCGGAATTCGTGGATCACCGAATCCGTGTCATAAGCCTTGACGGTAAGTAACGCCAGATCGTACGTCGCCGCGCCGGCGAAAGCCGCCGCAAGTTCGGTCACACACTGCGGGGAAGTCAGGCGAGGCAGGGCGTCCGGCTCGATCAACGTCAACCCCGAAGTTCGCACGGCATCGAGCAGCGAAAGGCGCCCGACGAGACAAACCGAATGCCCGGCATACGCCAGCCGCGCGCCGACAAAAGTCCCAACCGCCCCCGCGCCGATGATCAACAGGCGCATACACCCGCCCCGTAGACACTACAGCCCATGTCCGCTCAACCCATATGCTCGCGCGAGGACTTGCATCGTATGCACCACTCGCAGGCCCGATTGGTTGGCGATGTTCCAGCGACACGTCTCGTTATCGCAGAGCGCCATCTCCGCGCCGGAAGCCCGCAGGCGGTCGAAAAGCGGCGCGCCGACCGCGTGGGCGATGTCGTACTTCTCGTGTTTGTAGCCATAAGTGCCCGTAATGCCACAGCAGTCAAACCCCATGTCTTCGACTTGCAGCCCCGGCACGAGCGCCAGCAGGTCGGCGGCGGGCCGTCCGATGCGATGAAGCTTCTGGTGACACGACGTATGATATGGCAAATAGGCTTCCGTGCGCGCGAAGTCGGTGCGGAGCCGGCCGGCCTGATGCTGCATCCACAGAAACTCGCTGATGTCGTAGGTGTTTTCCGCCACCAAGCGCGCTTCTTCGGTGTGAATGCCCAGCAGGTGCTGGTAGTCGGCCTTCAACTCCATAGCGCAACTCGTGCCGCCAAGGACGATGGGGATGCCCTCCGCCGCATACGGGGCCAGCGTCCGCAGGTTGGCCCGCGCATACCGGCGCGCCCCTCGAAATCGCCGTTCGATTGCATGGGCAGGCCGCAGCAATTTTGCTCCGGCAGCACCACCTCGAATCCGTTATGCTCCAGCACGGCGACGATCGCCCGGCCCACCTCCGGCTCGTAGTTGTTGGTCGCACAGCCGTAGAAGTAAGCCACCTTCGGCGCGCCGGGCGGCGTCGGCGCCTTCTCCTTCTGGTGCGCGCCGAAAAACCACGAACGGAATTTGGTGAAGTGGAACTTCGGGAACGGCGCGTGGCGGTCAATCCCCAGCGTCGCCTCCATCAGCGTCCGGGTCAGCGGGATGCTCATCACCAGGTTAGAGATCGGCGCAAACCACCCGCCCAGCTCACCCAGCGCCTCGTTGCGCCCCAGCAGCCAGTTGCGCCACAAATGGGGATCCAGCTTGTTCTCGGCCAACTGGCGTTCGCGTAGCTCCGCTTTCGCCGCGATGTTGATCTCCATCACCTGGACGCCATGCGGACACACCTGCGTGCAGACGCCGCACCCCGAGCAGTAATCCAGCGAATCATCGGGCGACGGCATCCCCGGATCGCGGAAACGCTGCGCCTGCGGCCCGACGTATTTCGGTCCCGGGAACAGATCGGTCACCGCGGCCACAGGGCAGGCCGTGGTGCAGATGTTGCATTTGACGCACAGATCGGCGGTGCGCCGGATATCTTCCAACAGGATCGGCGTGTATGTTTCGCTCATGATAACCCGGATCAGCAGGCCGCCCGATACGCGGTGGCGAGCCACACGCCCTCGGTAGACCCCTCCAAAAGTGGCTGGCTGCCGGCGAGCAAGCGGCCCGCCGCCCTGACATTCTCCAATAGCACCCGCCCATCCGCGTCCACAGGTTGCATCACGCGGTTGACGCGCACCCCCGCCCGGTGAATCGGATGCCCTGCCTCGCCCAGCAGTTCCGGCCCGAACCAATCGCCCGGCCCGCCGGACGACTCGACCGGCAGGCCGAACACCACTTCGCGCAGCGTCCCATGATGATCGGACGTGACGCCGCCGCCGTAAAGCCCGCCGGTCGCCAGGATATAACGCTCGGCCCGATAGACGGCCTGTCTACCCGTGACGGTGGGCGCGACCACGCCTGTCACATGGCGACCTTCGATCAGGCCATGCGTCGCCGTCATATCGAGCAGCAACTGCACGCCCGCGTGGGCCAGCGCGCGCTTGAACGCGCCGAACAACCGCAGGCCCGGCACGCTCGGCGGCAGGGTCGGAATCTCGAACACGGGCAGCCCCAACTGGTCCTGCAACTCCTCCCAGACTTCCCGGTGCCGCTCCAGGCCGAGGATGGCCGGAAATCCGACGCGCTTGAAGCCGCCCAGATGCGGCTTGAGAAGATACACGATTCGTTTTCGGATCTCGGGTCGCTCGAAGAGCCGCGCGAAACCGGGCGGCGTCGTGTCGAACCTGCCCGCTTCCGATTCCGGCAGCGCAAACGTCATGCCATGTGACCTGAAACCCTGCTGCGTCAGATTCTCCGCGCACAACAAGGGGTAGAAATCGCGCCAGCCGTCCGGCCCGACGATGAGAGACGGGCCTTTCTCACGCAAATCGCCCGCGACAAAACTCTCAGGCGCGTAGGCCGCCCGGCACGTGGCCCCCAGCGCCGTGGGCAACAGGAGATTCCCCGCCATATCCCCAACATAGCGCACGCCGGCCGGCTCGACAGCCTCTCGCAACATCGCCAGCCCCGCCTGCACGGCGTCCGCGCCCGCAAAGGCATACGGATGATCGGGCTGCTGTGCGGCCAATTCAGAGATGCCCACCTCGACCGATCCGCCGGTGTTCAAGACCTGCAACCATCCCGGCATGATGTGCGTCGTCCCGATGCCCGCCGCCAGGATTTTGACGCGCGCGCCGCGCCGGCTCGCCGTCCACGCGGCCAACAGCCCCGCCGGCCCCGCCCCGATGACCAGCACATCATCCACCATCGGTTTGCTCCGTCTCGGCGCGGCCGCCCAACGCGCAGAGCGCGTCCAGCCCCAGAATCGAGCGATAAATATGCTCGTCCAACAACGCCTGGCGCAAGCTCTGTCCCCACAACAACGGGCGTTGCCCCTTCCAGCGCCGTTGCGCGAAATCGCCGATAGCCCGGTCGGCCTGCGCGGCGTCCACGCTGCCCGTCGCATGGAGCACGCCGCCGGCCCGATAGTTACAAAAACCGCCCTGGCACGGCCCCATCCCCAGCCGCAGATCGCGCCGCAGATCATCCAGCGCCGAGCGCGCCTCGATGTGCGGATTCGCGCGGGCAGCCTCCACCAGTTGCGAGCGCGTGACCAGCTCACATTCGCAAATCAGCGGGTCGAGCGCATCCGCCATCTCGATCTGTTCCAGCCGGTGACCGGGCCAGTGGGGTCGCGCCCTCTCATCCGGCCGGTGCGGATCGGGCAGGACGTAAGTGGTTGTGCGACACGCCGCCTTCGCGCCCAACTGCGCGCAGACGAGATCCGCCGTGCGCTCCGCCATCATGCGATAGGTGGTGAACTTGCCGCCGACCACGGTGGCAAAGCCCCCCACGCCGTCCCGCGTCGCGTGATCCAGCACGGCGAAGGTGCGCTTCGCCTCGCGGCCCTCCGCCGCCTCGTTCTCCTCGTAGAGCGGGCGCACTCCCGCCCAGGCGCGCAGGGCGCGCACGCGGCTGAACCCCGGCACGATCTTCTCGCCTTCGTCCAGCATTCTCTGAACTTCCCACGCCTCGACGCCGCGTGTCGTTCGGGTCGCTCACCGGCACGGAAGTCGTGCCGATCACGGCAACCGTGCCCACCGGCACCAGAATGTCGCCATCGCCGGGCGGGTGACAGCGGTTGATGATGGTGTTGACGAACCGGTAGGCCATCGCCACCATCGTACCCTTGCTGGGGCGGACGATCACCTGACAATCGGCCATCGCCGCAATTTGCCCGGCCCACGCGCCCGCCGCGTTGACCACCATCCGCGCGGCAATCCTTTGTTCCTCACCCGTGTGGGCGTCGCGCACCGTCGCGCCGATCACCCGCCCATGCTCGGTGTGCAGCGCCGTCACCTCGTGATAGGTCAACACGATCCCGCCCTCGCGCTGAATGGCGGCCGCCAGCGCGTTGAGCACGTCGAACGAGTCGCAGGCGGCGTCGGGCACGCGGAAAACGCGTGAAATCCGCGGGTTGAGCGCAGGCTCCAGCGCGAGCGCCTGCGCCGGCGTGATCTCCTCCACCTCGATATCACAGGCGCGACATGCTGCTGCCCAACCATCCGCGTACGCGGGATCGTCATCGGGCGTGACCACGAAAAACCCGCCCGTGTCCTCGATCGCGTGGGGCGCAATCCGTCTCAGAATGCGATTCTCTTCAATGCACTCGCGCGCCGATTCGGGGTCGCGCACGGCATAGCGCCCGCCGGAATGCAGCAGCCCGTGATAGCGTCCCGACGTGCCGTCGGTCAGGTCGGCCCGCTCCACCAGGATCACCCGCAGCCCGCGCAACGCCAGGTCGAGCGCCGCGCCGCCCCCGGTCGCGCCGCCCCCGATCACCAGGACATCGCATTCCAGCATCATCTCAGTCTTCCACCCAGTGCATAGACCGTTGCACCGCTTTCAACCAACCGTTGTAGAGCTTCGTCTGTTGTTCCTCGGGCATGGCCGGTTCCCACAGCTTATCGGCATGCCAGTTGCTTCTCAGCGCAGCGGGATCATCCCACAGCCCGACCGCCAGCCCGGCGGCATACGCCGCGCCCAGCGCAGTGGTCTCGGCCACCTTCGGCCTGACGACCGGCACGCCCAGGATGTCGGCCTGGAACTGCATCAGGGTGTCATTATAGACCATCCCGCCGTCCACCTTGAGCGCGGTCAGGTCAACGCCCGAATCGCGCTTCATCGCCTCCAGCACCTCGCGCGTCTGATAGGCCGTCGCTTCCAGCGCCGCGCGACAGATGTGGTTCTTGTTGATGTAACGCGTCAACCCCACGATGACGCCGCGGGCATCGGCTTCCCAGTAGGGCGCGTATAACCCGGAGAAGGCCGGCACGATGTAAATGCCTCCGCTATCCGCCACCTGCCGGGCGTAATCCTCCACCTGATGGCTGAAATCGAAGAAATCCAGATTATCGCGTAACCACTGCACCAGCGCGCCGGCAATCGCAATCGAACCTTCCAGCGCATAAACTGCGGGTTGATCCCCGAACTTGTAGCCCAGGGTGGTCAACAGCCCGCTGACGCTGGGCACCGGTTTCGACCCGGTGTTCAACAACATGAAGCAGCCCGTGCCGTAGGTGTTCTTCGCTTCGCCCACCCCGAAACAGGCCTGCCCCACCAGCGCCGCCTGCTGATCGCCCAGATCGCCGCAAATAGGGACCTTCCCCATCGCGTGGCCATAAAAAGCGGGGTCGCTCGAAGGCCGGATTTCGGGCAGCATGGCGCGCGGGATGCCCATGACCTCCAGGATCTCATCATCCCAATCCAGCGTCGCCAGGTTCATCAGCATCGTGCGGCTCGCGTTGGTCACATCGGTGACGTGCGCCCCACCGCCGCGCCGCCGGTCAGGTTCCAGATGAGCCACGTATCCATATTGCCGAAGATCGCGTCGCCCCGCTGAGCCGCAGCCTTCGCCTCAGGCACATTATCGAGAATCCAACGCACTTTGGGGCCGGAGAAATAGGTGGACAGCGGCAGCCCGGTCTCCGCCCGGAACCGATCTTGCCCGCCCTCCTGTCCCAGCGCCGCGATGATCTTGTCCGTGCGCGTATCCTGCCAGACGATCGCGTTGTAGTATGGCTTGCCGGTCTTCCGATCCCACACCAGGGTCGTCTCGCGTTGATTGGTGACGCCGATCGCCGTCAGCAGATTCAGGCCAATCCCGGCTCGTTCGAGCGCTTCGCGCAGAACGATCTGCGTCCTGTCCCAGATTTGGATCGGGTCATGCTCGACCCAGCCCGGCCTGGGATAAATCTGGTCATGCTCGCGCTGATGGATCGAAACCACGTCGGCCTGGGGGTCGAAGATCATACAGCGCGTGCTGGTCGTACCCTGGTCAATAGCCGCAATGAACTCGGTCATCTGAACCACCCCTGCATATGCCAAAAGGGGCACGCCTCACGTGCCCCAGTTACCTCAACGTCAATAACCTGCGCGGCAAGGCTAAAATTCGCGAAACCTCGCATGCACCGCGCCGCACACAGGGCAGCGCTCCGGCGCATCATCCCCTTCAAGCGTGAATCCACAAACATCGCAGACCCACAGCTTGTTGAGAGTCACGTCATTGCCCTCAGCCACCGATTCGAAGGCTTCCGTATACAGGCGGGCGTGCTCCTTCTCCGCGGCCAGGGCGTGTTCCATGCTTCGCTGGGCGCGCTCCTCTTCCTGTAACGTCGCCACTTCCACGTAAGCAGGGTACATTTCGTCAATCTCGAACGTCTCACCCGCCAGCGCGGCCTCGAGATTCTGCAACGTCTTGCCGGCGCCTTTCAGCGCACGCAGATGATTGGCGGCGTGCATCTGCTCGGAGAACGACGCGGCGCGAAACAGACGCGCCACGTTGCTCAGGCGCTCACGTTCGGCCAGTTCGGCATAGACGATGTACTTCAAATGGGCCTGGCTCTCACCGGCAAAGGCCTCCTGCAAATTCCGCTCCGTCATATCTTTCATCGGGAATAACTCCTTGCACCCGATCGGCCCGCCCGCGGACAGGCTGATCCGATGCTGCACATGAGGGGATAAGTCGCTGCGGTCGGTTCAGGTTCGCCGGCCACATATGGCTACCTTAGCATAGGCCCCGTTTTCTGTCAAAAAGTGTGATTTGTCACGAACGACCCGCGGCCCGCGGCAATGATGTGGAGGCGACGCGTCACCAATAGGTGATGCGCCGCTCTGTGCCGTCGGCTAACCGGCGCAGATTGGGGCGCAGCGCCAAAAGAAGGAGAAGAGCTGCCGCTACGCCGTAAATCACGTGCAGCCAGGGGTGCTGGAAGGGCACAAACGCGGCCAGCGCGGCCAGCGCGATCAGGCTCCCCAGCCCCACCGTGATCGTCGCCAGAGACGCGTAGCGCGAAAAATAGAGGATGGAAAGCCCCATCGGAACGACGATAGCCCCGGCAAGCGGCGAAAGCGTCGTCAACGCCGCCGCGGCCGTGGCCCCGCCTGCGCCCCCGCGCCAGTTCAGGAACACCGACCAGTTGTGCCCGATCACGACGCCGATGCCGGCCAATGCCGCCGCCAACTCCGAGCCGAACACCATCCGCCCCAGCAGCACGGCGATGATCCCCTTCAAGATGTCGCCGCCGCCGGTCAGCAGAAAGGGTACGATGCTCCCGGTCGCGCGCAACACATTTGTGCCGCCCGTCCGCCCGCTGCCGTATTGTCGCACATCCACACCCCACACGCGCCCGACCAGATAGCCAATGGGGATCGCGCCCAGCAAATAGCCCAACACCAACGCAAACATACTCTGTAAGATGACATTCATCACAGTTACAGTCGCAACCTCGTATTGTTAATGCTCGAGTATCTTACTCAGAAACAACTTGGTCCGCTCATGCCTGGGCGCAGCAAACAGCGCCTCCGGTGTCGTATCCTCGATAACCTTCCCCTCATCCATGAAGATGATGCGCTGCGCGGCGGCGCGGGCAAATCCCATCTCGTGGGTCACGACCAACATCGTCATACCGCTGTGCGCCAGATCCATCATCACATCCAGCACTTCTTTGATCATCTCGGGGTCCAGGGCGCTGGTCGGCTCGTCAAAAAGCATGATCTTGGGATTCATCGCCAGAGCCCGCGCGATCGCCACCCGCTGTTGCTGCCCGCCGGAGAGCTGCGCCGGAAATGAATCCGCCTTCTCCGGGATCCCCACCGTCGCCAACAACTCACGCGCCATTGTCGTAGCCTCAACCGCCTTGCGTTTGCGCACCACACGTTGCGCCAGGGTGATGTTATCCATCGCCGTCAGATGCGGGAACAAATTGAACTGCTGAAACACCATGCCTACCTCTTCGCGCACGGCATTGATGTTCGTAGACTTGTTCGTCAGTTGGATCCCATCCACGACGATGTCGCCCGAACTCACCGGCTCCAGATGATTGATGCTGCGCAACAGCGTGGATTTGCCCGACCCGCTGGGGCCGATGATCACCACCACCTCGCCGGGCTGCACGTCCAGGCTGACATCATCCAACGCGTGGACTTTGCCAAACCACTTATGGACATTTCGTATTTTGATGATCGGCTCAGCCATCAGACTTTCCCTCGCACCCCAAATGGGCGTCAGTGCTTATCAATGCTCAAGCGCCGCTCAACGGCCACAAAGAAGCGCGTGAAGAACAACGTCATGATGAGATAAAGCATCGCTACCATAGTAAACGTATCAAAACTCAAAAAGCTGCGCGCAACATACTCGCGCCCGCGCCGTGTGAGGTCGGATACGGCCAACACCGAAACCAGCGATGAATCTTTGAGCAGGGTCACGAACTCGTTGCCCAACGGCGGCAAGATCACCCGCACGGCCTGCGGCAGAATCACGAACCGCATGGCCTGCAGATAATTCATGCCCAACGAGCGCGCGGCTTCCATCTGGCCCTTGGGGATAGATTGAATCCCGGCGCGGAAAATCTCGGTCATATACGCGCCGTAAGCCACCGTGAAGCCCACGACGGCCGCCACAAACGGCTCGAACCGGATACCGAGGATGAATTGACCCAACTCAGGTGCAAAACTCAGGAGCCAGTTGCCGATAATATCACGTACTTGCGGCAGCGCATACCAGATCCACAACAACCACACCAGCACCGGGATGCCGCGCACGATCTCCACATAGAGCGACGCAATGCCATGAATGATCTTGTTATTCGAGACGCGGCCCAGGCCGCCGATCATGCCGACGATGAGGATGAAGAAGAATGAGACGATCGTGATCTTGAGGGTGACAATAATGCCATCCCTGACGAACTCAAAGATCTCGGCGTACGGTTCCGGGACTCTGCGCACCAGGAAGGCAACCAGACCGATGACCGCAAAGAGCAACAACCACCAGCGGTCATAGCGCCGCCACATGGCGCGCCCCATGTCAAAGCCGGACGGCTTGATGGGTGGGTCGGGCAGGGTAAAAGGGGCGGATGGATCGGGCATCTGGCTTCCTCATCGCGTCGAATGACAATGTACTGAACAATCACGGCACATGTATAGTATATCGGACGATCCAGCGCGCGTCCAGAATGGTGATCACGCGCCGTTCAACGCCCAATTCCAAAACAGAAAAGGATCTGCACGGATCGTGCAGAGCAGGCAGCCAAAAGCAAGCGACCGTTCTGTCATTCGCCCGGCAGGGTTTCCAGGAACTGCCCGAAATGGCCGGAAAAATAGGTGAAAGAGCCATCGCGTCCCTTGTGCAGCGGATGTTGCAGCGTCCCACTGGACGACATAAGACAAGAGGACATCCTGAGCGTCCAGGGCGCTTCCATCATGAAACTTAACATTGGGACGCAACTTGAAGGTCCACTCAGTCAGATCAGCATTGGCTTGATAGCTCTCTGCCAGTGCCGGCTTAACGACGGCGCCGCCGACCTCGTACGCCAACAACGATTCATTGATCTGTTCACAGGCTCGAAACGACTCGCCGTCAGTTTCATCGGCGCAATAGAGACTAAGCGGCTCGGCGTTTTGCATCCACACAAGCTGCGTGCGGTCGCCCGGGGTCATGCTGGCGAAGTGCTCACTGCCCAACGGGCTTGCATGTGCGCCTTCCACATCCGCCTTGAACGCCGTCGCCGAACCACCGTGCGCCACCGGAATCATCGGGACGTGTTCGCGGATCAGGTTGTTCGCATCGGTGTACAATGCGTTGCGTTCCGCCGGGTCGGCCAGCGATGCGGCCCGCGCAAGCTTCGCCCAGATATCGGGGAAGCCTGCGCCGAACAATGAGCTGGCCCCTTCACCGAAGTGGTAATCCAGGAAGTTCGTCTGATCCGGGTAATCCGCGCCCCAACCGAGCAGGAACATATCGAGTTCGCCTCGATCGCTGGCATCCAGAAACGCGCGGGATTCCATCGGGTTGAGATTTGCGGTAATCCCCAGTTCCTTCAACTGCGCCTGGATGTCCTGCGCCACGAGCGTTGGCTCCGGCAGGTAATTCCGTGCAACATCGCGATAGGAAAGCTCAATCTCGAAACCATTCTCGAAGCCGGCCTGCCTGAGCAGATCTTTGGCCTTCTCCGGATCATATTCATACCACGCGTCCCCGCCACAGCCGCCAGGAATCGCGCATGGCGCAAAGTGGCTCGCAACCTCAGAGCCGGCCGGATAGAAGTTATCCACAATGCGCTGCCGATCAATGCCCACGGCCAACGCCTGGCGCACCAGGTCATTATCCAACGGAGCCCGGTCGCGGTTCAAGCCCAGGTAGAAGACGTTCAGCGCCGAACGCGGATAGAGCGCTAACGTATCATCGCTTTCAATCAAGGCAAAGTCATCGGGATTGGGGCTATCAATGCCATCCACAATGCCGGCCTGGAGTTCGAGCAATCGCGTCGCGCCGTCTTTGTCCCAACGGAAGACCAGCGTTTCCGTCTTTGCCGGCTCGCCCCAGTAATCGGGGTTGCGAGTCAATGTGATGCTCTCACCCTCCTGCCACTGATTCAACATGTAAGGCCCGGTCCCGATCGGGTTTTCAATCAACTCCGCGCCGCCGCCGCCCGTCGCCTCCAGATGTTCAGAGGGGTGAATGGCGAAAGCGGACAAAGCCACTTTCGCCGGAAACGCCACGTCCGGCGCGCAGAGCGTGAACTTGATGGTCAAATTGTCCAACACTTCGATCGCCTTCAGCGCGCCGCCATAATCGCAATCCGGCGCGGCATATATCGGCGTGAACATCGGGCTGATTCGGGGCATCCGGCGTGTTCGATGCCGTGGCCTGGGGTTTCGGCGTTTCGGTCGGGGTAAGCGTGGGCGGCTCCGCCGGGGGCGAAGAGACACACGCCGTCAACAGGCCGCCCAGCAGCAGCGCGCAGACCAGGCACAGCACGTGTTTACGGGTATCTGGCACGGCATTCACCTGGCATTTGGATCCTCCGCAGGCGCGGATACCGCGCCTGCGGAATGAGCGATTCACAGAAGAGCGGATGACGTCACCCGCATCAAGGCGATGTGCCGCCGATCCACCTGGCGTAGATCTTGTCATATTCGCCGCTGGCCTTGACGTTCACCAGGCCCGCATTGAACAGCGCCGCCAGACCACTGGGGTCGCCCTTCTGCACGGTCAGACCGTAGTACTCATCCGTGAACGGCTCGCCCACGATCTTCAGCTTGCCGCTGAACTGCTCGGATGCCAGCGCATAATCGGCCGCGACCGGCGTGTCAACGACGACTGCATCCAGATTCTGGTTGAGCAAATCGAGCAACGCCAGGTCAATCGAGTCGTACTCTTTCAGCGTCGCGCCGTCAATCTCTTGCACGGCGAAGGCGCCGGTCGTGCCGATCTGCGCGCCGACCGTCTTCCCCGAGAGGTCCTGGTCGCCGGTGATGGCGGTCTCATCCGCACGCACCACAACGGTCTGGCCCGCATTGATGTACGGTTCCGAGAAATCGTACACCTCTTTGCGCTCATCGGTGATCGTCACGGCGGAGAGGATGCCGTTATACTCGCCGCCTTCGAGGCCGGCGAAGATGCCGTCCCAGGCGGTGTTCTTGATCTCGTACTCGAAGCCCTGATCCTTGGCGATTGCCGCGATCAGGTCCATGTCAAAACCCACGATCTCTTTGTTCTCGTCCACGTATTCCATGGGCGGGAACGCCGCATCACTGGCGATGACGAACTTCTTCATCGGGGCGGCCGGCTCCTCCGCAGCAGGGACCGCCGTCGCTTCCACGGCGGCCGGTTCACTGGGCGCAGGGGGTTGCGCGGCGCAGGCGGCCAGCGTCCCCATCAACAAGATGGAGACAACCAGCAAGACGAGCATACGATAGTTTTTCATCAACTTTTCTCCTCCGGGTAAAATTTGAGAACTCGCGTACAGGGTTCGAGTTGCAGAGCACGATCATGCGGAATGGTCACGCCCCCTTCCAGCGTCTTCGATGGCAGGCGCGACAATGGGCAGGCCAGGAGAGGATGTTCTGTTAGAGCCAACTAGCCAACATTATAGGCCGACCGGCGCGCGCTGTCAATTGGTTTTCCACGCCAACCGATTGGCGGCAACGCCGACCGTTGCGCGGCCTTCGGCTTGCAACGCACTGAGACACGCCATGATCGTCGTCCGCATCAGGGAGTGAATCACCGGATTCGGAATCGTTACATCCAGGCGCTCGGCAACCCGCGCCAGAATTTCGTCCGGCTGCGCAGCATCCGCCAACGCCTCGAAGACCGCATCGCGGATCGTCGCAAGGCGCTCTGCATTCGCTGCGGCCCACGGGCCGATCACCGGTGTCGCGTCGCCGTGCCCCGGCACAAAGTAGCGATATTGCCCATCGAGCGCCTGCAATGCGTGCAGGGTCTCCGCCGTCTGAATCACATCCGTATAGAACGGGATGCCATGTTTGGCGATCACCTCGGGCGCAAAGCAGGCATCTGCGACAAAGCAAACGCCGCCCCCGGCGACCATCATCTGGTTCGGCGCGTGGCCCGGCGCATGGATCGCCCGCACAGTGACGCCGCCCATGACGACCTCGCCGGCTTCGATGATCTCATCTACCGGGCACGGTTGGGCCAGGGTGAATTTATGGCGCAGTTCGGCGATCGGGGCAGCGCCGGAGGACAGATAAAGCGGTTCGAGCAAGGGGTTGGCGACGACCGCCGCCTCCAGCGCCGGAGCGTAGACGGGTACGCCGGCGCGCGTCCGAATGGTCGCCGCGCCGCCAAAATGATCGGCGTGCGCATGGGTGATCATCACGGCGCTGAGCTTCAGGCCCAGGCCATCTACTGCGCGCAGGATTTTCTTCGCTGTATCGCTATCCAGACCGGTATCCACCAACACAGCCCGGCCCGTCTCACGATCCACAATCAAGCCGGCGTTGGCGCCGCCGTGAAGTTGATAGGCGTCCTCGGTCAGTTGGATTGTGTCCAGGGGGTCAGTGCCCTCCCAGATAAGCTTGCATCACCTGATCGTTGTTGATCAACTCTTTGCCGGTGCCCGACAGCACGATGCGCCCGGTTTCCAGCACATACGCGCGATGCGCCACCGAAAGCGCCATCAACGCGTTCTGCTCCACCAGCAGGATGCTCACACCTTGCGCGTTGATCTCCTGGATGATCGCGAAAATCTCTTCGACCAGGATCGGCGCCAGCCCCATAGATGGCTCGTCCAGCAACAGCAGCTTGGGCTGCGCCATCATCCCACGGCCAATCGCCAGCATCTGCTGTTCGCCGCCGGAAAGCGTCCCGCCGAGCTGCCCCAGGCGTTCCTTCAGGCGCGGAAAACTACGGAACACGCGCTCCATCGTCCGCTTGATCTCCGCCGAATCGTCGCGCGTGAACGCCCCCATCTCGAGGTTTTCCTGCACGGTGAGCGGGGCGAAGATCTTGCGGCCTTCAGGCACGTGCACCACGCCCTGCTTCACGATATCCTGCGCCGGCATATTGACCAACGACTGGTCGCGCAGTCGCACATCGCCCACGCGCGGGTGCAGCAACCCCGAGACGGTCTTCAGGGTCGTAGACTTGCCCGCCCCGTTCGCGCCGATCAGCGTGACGATCTCCCCCTCTTCGACGTTGAAGTCAATCCCTTGCAGGGCGTGAATCGCGCCGTAATAAACGTTAAGATCTTGAACTTCGAGTAGCATGGGTCTCCGTCTCGATCTGATATCGCGTCAGTCCAGCTTGACGCCGGCTTTGCTGATCGCGCCGCGGCCCAGATAGGCTTCGATCACCCGGACGTTATTCTGAATCTCGCGCGCGTTGCCCCGCGCGATCACCTCGCCGAAATCCATCACCGTGATGCGTTCGCAGATATTCATCACCAACCGCATCTGGTGTTCGATCAGCAGGATCGTCAGGTTGAAGCGATCGTGGATGAAGTGGATCAACTCCATCAAACGACCGATTTCATTCGGGTTCATCCCGGCCGCCGGTTCATCCAGCAGCAACAATTCCGGGTTGCTGGCCAGGGCGCGGGCGATTTCCACCCGGCGTTGCTCGCCATAGGGCAGGTTCTTCGCCAGCTCATGCTGATAGCGCTCCAGACCAAAAATCTCCAGAAAGGCCCGCGCCTGCGCCACCATCTCGCGTTCTTTGGCATCGAAACGCTTGTTGCGCAACAGGCTATCCATCAGGCTATACCCCGCATGAGGATGATATGCCACCCGCACGTTATCCAACACCGTGAGATTGGGAAACAGCCGGATGTTCTGGAAGGTGCGCCCGATGCCCATCTGGGTGATCTCGAACGGCTCCAACCCCGCAGTGCTCTGACCCCGGAAGAGGATTTCGCCTTCGGTGGGCACGTAAAGCCCGGAAATCATATTGAAGGCCGTCGTTTTGCCCGCGCCGTTCGGGCCGATCAGCCCATCCAGCGCGCCACGCGCCACCGTCAGGTCAAAGTTGCTCACCGCGCGCAACCCGCCGAACGTCTTGGTCAGATCGGTGATCTGGAGCAACGGCGCCGGGGCGTTCACAGATTCCGGCGCGTTCACGGTTGCAGTCTGATCCATGTGCGCCTCCATCACGCTTCCACCACGGGTTTGAGTTCGCCGGTCACACCCGACGCCGGGGTTTCATCATCCAGGTCCGGCGGTTTGAAGAAACCGGCCTCGGCGTTGCCGAACAACCCCTGCGGGCGCACCAGCATCAACAACAACAGCGCGATCGGGTAGAGCACGAACCGCCAGGTCGGCGCTTCCGTGCCGAACTGCCCCAGGACAACGCGCAACAGGCCCTCCAGGAAAAAGATCCAGCCGAACGATGCCACCATCGTGCCCGTCATGCTGCCCAGCCCGCCGAAGACGATGATGATCAGCGGGTTGAAACCGTTGATGAAATCAAACGTCTTGGGACTCAGGAAGCCGATATAGTGCGCATAGACCCCGCCGGCCAGCCCCGCAAACAGGCTACCGATCACGAAAGACATCAGCTTGTAATGTGCAATGTCAATCCCCATCGCTTTGGCCGCCGTCTCATCCTCGCGCACCGACATCACCGCGCGCCCCGTACTGGAATAGATCAGGTTGCGCATGATGATCATCACGATGACCATAAACGCGAAGGCCCAGAACCAGATCGTCGCATCGAACTTGGGGATACCGATCATCCCGCGACCGCCCTTCATCTCAGGGAACGGCAGGATCGTATCGGAGTTGACCATCAGGGTGTTGACCACGATGGAGAACCCCAACGTGGCAATGCCGAAGTAGTCGGAGCCCAGCGTCAGGACGGGCAGGCCGAACAAGAAACTGGCTTCCGCGGCGAACAGCCCGCCGATAATGACGGCGAGAAAGAAAATCACCTGCATCATGATCGGGCTACGCAGGAACCCCGGCTCGGCGCGCGTCCCGATGAACGGCGAGATCAGCGGATCAATGAGGTTCCCGAAGACCACGGCCAGCACACCCGCCGCAATCACGCCGAACAGATAGAGCGTGAACTGCGACAGGACGGGCATCCCCTTGTAGCGCCGGATGAATCGGCCCACGCCCCAGATCGCCAGCGCCGCCAGCACCACGCCGGAGCCCGCAACCGTCAGGCCCCGCGCGTCGGCGGCGTTCATCCAGCGCCAGGTGATATCCGCCGCGCAATACGCGCCCAACCCGTAGAAGCCCCATTGGCCCAGGCTGAACTGTCCGTTGAACCCATAGATCAGGTTCAGGCCCAACGCCACCATGCTCATGGTACACGCCTGAATCAACAGGCCGCGGTCGAAATCACTGAGGAGTTGCTGGCCGCCCGGTTCGGCCACCAACAAGAATTGAATGATGCCAAAGGCCGCGACCACGCCCAGGATCTTCACCCAGATAGACCTGGCCCCCATAACATAGAGCAGGCCAAAGACCCAGGCGATCACCGCGATGATCTTGAACGTAGAGAGCGCTAAAAATCCGACATTGAGACTCATCGAAACACTCCATATGCCCGCGTGGAGTTGATGCTCGCAAGTTGTGCGCTCATGCTTTTTCTCCCGTCGGCTCGCCGAAGATGCCGGTGGGCCGGATCAGGAGCACCAGGATGAGCACGGTGAACGCAATCGCATCCCGCATGGGCGTCGAGATGTACCCCATCGTCAACGCCTCCGCCTGCCCCATGATCAGCGCGCCGACGAACGCGCCGGGGATGCTGCCGATGCCGCCCAAGCACGGCCGCGACGAACGCCTTCAGGCCGGGCAAAATGCCCATCTGCGAATTGATCGAAGGATAAGCGACCGAGTAAAGCACACCGCCCAGGCCGGCCAGCGCCGCGCCGATGGCGAAAGTGGTCGAGATCACGAGATCCACGTTGATGCCCATCAGCCGCGCGGTGGCCTTATCAAACGAACTGGCGCGCATGGCCTTGCCGATCTTCGTCCGCCGCACCAGAAGCTGCAGCAAGATTTGCACCGCAATGGACGTAAACGCAATAATCAGGAAGATATTCGAGATGGTGATTGCGCCATCGGGCGGCGCCTGGCCCGGCTGCAACTTGTAGATGCCGTCCTTGATGTACCAGGTCACAATTTCAAACGGTCGCTCGTAGGGGATGAAACGCGGCGAGAAAACGAAGTAGAGCGCCCCAAAAAATTCCAGGAAGAAAGATACGCCAATGGCCGTGATGAGCGCGGCGATGCGCGGCGCGTCTCGCAGGGGTTTATACGCCACCCGCTCGATGGTAACCGCCAGCAACATGGAAATCGTCATCGCCAGCAGCATCACGGTCAGGGTGCCGATCAGCACAGCGAGCCACGGAGCCATGCCGGGGAACACCTTCGTCGGCCATGCCGCCAGCCCAAAGCGCGCGACCGCATAGTAACTGACGAACGCGCCGACCATGAAGACGTCACCGTGGGCGAAATTGATCAGCCGCACGATGCCGTAAACCATTGTATAGCCCAGGGCAATCAGTGCATAAACAAAACCAAGCTGTAACCCGCTAAGGACGATCTGGATGAAAAGAACGGGGTTTTTGACCGCGTTACTGGCAATCACCCAGACTACCAACGCGGCCAGAACCAGCAGGAACCCCTTGCCGATCCACGCCAGGTTCGCGCCCGAGCGTCGGGTATCAACAGGGGTTACGCGGTCAATAGGCGGTTCGGTCGTGGTCGCCTGTTGCATGGCAAAAATGCCTCCAAAGGATCGGTGCGACAAACAGAAGCGGGGGCGTTCACCGTGACGGAAACGATGGTTCGATCTTCCCCGATTCTTGTCCATAGCTTGTCTTAAGGCTGGAGGGCGACTCCGGGTCGCCCTCCAGATTACCGCTTGCGAGTCAATCCCTTACGGGTTGACGACAGAATTGAACTTGATCCCGTCCGCCGTCACCTCAAGGATCGTGGCCGACTTGATGGGATTGTGGAATTCATCGAAAGTGATCTTGCCGGAGACGCCGTTGAACGTGATGGCAGCCAGAGTGTCTTTCACCTGCGAAGCATCCTCGTTGCCGGTGTCCGTTGATGCTCTGCAGCATCAGGTTCGTGGCATCATACGCCAGCGCCGCCAGCGCATCCGGGACCTTCGCCGTGCCCTGCTCGTCCTTGTAGGCCGCGCCGTAGCTGGCTACAAAGTCCTGCACTTCGGGCCGCGGGTCTTCGGGCGAGTAGTGGTTGGTGAAGAAGCCGCCGGCCGCTGAGGCTCAGGTTGAGGTCCGCAGAATCCCAGCCGTCGCCGCCGACGAACGGGGCCGTGATGCCCTTTTCCTTCGCCTGCTGCGATACCAGGTTGACAATGTTGTAGTAGTCGGGCAGGTAAACCATGTCGGGTTTGGCGTCAGCGACCTTCGCCAGGATGGCCGAGAAGTCAGTATCCTTGGAGGTGTAGGTTTCCGTGCCGACAATCGTGCCGCCGGCTTCGGTGAACGACTTCTCGAAGAACTCGGCGAGGCCCTTGACGTAGTCATTGGCCTGGTCCAGCATGATGAACGCGGTCTTCGCCCCCAGCGTATCCATGGCGAACTTCGCGCCGACCTGACCCTGGAACGGGTCAATGAAGCAAGCGCGGAAGATGTAATCCTTGACGCTGCCGTCAGGGTTGACCGTCACAGACGGGTTGGTTGACGTGGGGCTGATCTGAACGACGCCCTTCTCATTGGCGATTTCAGAGATCGGAATAGAGGCGCTGGAGCAGACTTCACCGATGATGAAGCTGACGCCGTCCTGCTCGATGACCTTATTGGCGGCGTTCACCGCGGGGTCAGGCGTGCACTGGCTGTCTTCGACGATCGGCACAATCTTCTTGCCGTTCACGCCGCCCTTGGCATTCCACGCCTCGATGGCGAGCAACGCGCCGTCGCGGGTCGAAACGCCGAACGTGGGCACAGGGCCGGAGAGCGGGGCCAGAATGGCGACTTTGATCTCGCCGCCGGCAGCTTCTGCGACCGCAGCTTCAACCGTTGGGGCGACTTCCTCGACCGCAGCTTCAACCGTTGGGGCAACTTCTGCGACCGCAGCCTCAACCGTCGGGGCGACTTCCTCGACCGCAGCTCCAACCGTGGCTACCGCGTCCTGCGGAACGGCCGCAGGGGCGGCGCATGCCGACAGGACCAGGGCCAGCAAGACGAACAGGCTGAGCAACTTAATGTGACGCATCGAACTTCTCTCCTCTAAGATAGTGTGGATTCATCATGCGACAGGTCATCGCATGATACGCGGCTCACAGGGAAGAGCCGGATTCCCTCGCAGACAAATTCTCCATGATCGTGTTCCTGAACACCTCCTTGACAACCTCGGCCCGTACCGCTGCGCCGATTTCAGAGGACCGCGCGGGTACTTCGGAACGTTATCTCAGAACACGTCATTGTGCTATGCGCCGGCCTGGGCAGAGGGGGGAACGCCGGAATTGGGCAATCCGTGCAGCAATGTAAGCGGGATTATAGTCAAGGCTTAAACAATTGTCAAAGTGCTTGACAGGGGGGCGCCTTCTGCGTATAATCTCGCAATATGCAATCACAAACACTCACCCGCCCACCCTGGATCATCACGCTGCTCATCTTGCAGATCGTGCCGCTGCTGCTGTTCCCGCCGTCGTCCTTTGCATCAACGACCCAGGAATGGTGGCTGCCGATGTTGCTGACCCTCATGGTGCTTGTGGCCGTGATTCAGATCGTCTTGCGGCGCAGCACCGCGGAGTGGCCGTGGTCGCTGATCGTCTTCGCTCAAGGCTTCAACATCATCAGCCGCCTGATGATGCTCTGGTCACATGCCACGATCATTTCGGGCGAGGCGCAGGTCATCAACTGGGCTTACGTCATCCCGACCGTAATCTCGCTCGGGCTATCCACCTTCTTCCTCTTGTACTTCGAAAAACCGGCCGTGCGGGTGGCTTTGCTTCGTTAAGTCGGCTGTCGGGCGTTCGTAGCCCACAAGAGGCCTTCGGCTCCACGTCGTCCTGGTGTCTCAGCGCCGTTCAATCTTCCTTGGCGGGCGTCTGGTCGGCGGCGCCGGCCACCGGAATCTGCTCGCCGGGCGCGGGCCGTGGCGCCAGCAATTCATCCTCCGGCTCGTCTCCCTGCATCACCAGTTCCCCGTGAAAATGCGCGCCGTCATCCAGCAGGAACGAGCGGACGTTAATCACGCCCCACATCCGCCCACCCTCCAACAGTTCCACCCGGTCTGCCGTAATCGTTCCCTTATAGGCGCCCGCCACAGACACCGTCTTCGCCTTGATGTCCGAGATCACGCGCCCGCTCTCGGAAATGAGCACGTTCCCCGGCGTCTCGATGCTGCCGCCCTCCACCGTGCCGTCCAGCCGGATGCTGCCGTCGCAGCGCAATTGCCCGTTGAACGTCGCGCGTGAACCGATGATCACCTCGATCTGATCCGGCGCCGGCCGGGATTCTCGTCTGAATACCATGGTTTCTTCTCTCTGCCGAAATTAGCGCGAATCGTTACGCGCCTGATTGATGACGGCCCGCTCTTCTTCCGTCAAGGGATAGGGCGACTCCCAGCCCGCCAACGGCTTCCCGTAAACGCGCGTGCTGTCACGGCTGTGCAGGCTGCTGAGGACCACGCCGTTGCCGTCCTGGTCGGCCAGCGCCAGCGCGAAGCTCTGATCGCCGCCCGCATCGCGAAACGGATTGAACCGCTGGAAGCCCACGTGCTGAATATGATCGCGGCCCTCTCGCTCCAATCGCCGCGCCAGGGCGTCCAACTCGCTCGTCCTGGTCACGGCCAGACGCACCTGCTCCACGTGCTCGTTCAACACGGCTTCGAGACTGCCCCCATCCGTGCCTGCCGTCAAAGCCTGATACTGCTTCTCCATCCGATGCGTCTTGATCACCAGCCAGATGACCGCAACCGCAAGAACGAGAATTACAACACACAGAATGATGAGAATCGGGCCGATGCTGTTAGTGAGCGAATCTGGTGTCAATGCCGCGTGCCTCTCAAGTCTTCTCAATCAACGAGCTGATGGATTCACCGACGTGGATGCGCCAGATCACCTCCGCCAGCAGGTTCGACACGGAGAGGATCTCCAACTTCGGATGATTGCGGAGCGGTTCGGGTTGTTCGATCGTGTCGGAGATCAGTAGTTTCTTGATGTAGGGGTGCTGTAGCCGCTCAATCGCCGACGGCAACAGGACGCCGTGGGTGACGGCGAGGTGAATTTCCGGCAGCGCGCCGGCCTCCACCAGATCGCCCAACTGATCCAGCACGCTGCCGCCTGCGATCACGTCATCCACCACAATCGGGATCTTGCCCGCGATATCGCCCACGATGTGCGTGATCTGCGTGGTGCTGAAATCGGTGCGCCGCTTGTGCATCACCACCAGCGGCAGCCCCAGCAGCTCGGCGTACTTGCCCGCGAACTTCGCGCGCCCCACGTCGGGCGACACAATCGCGGCGTTCGCAAATTCCGGCTTGCGAAAATATTTTGTGAACACCGGCAGCGCCGTCAGGGGATCCACCGGCACATCGAAGAAGCCCTGCGTGGCCGGCGAATGGACATCGAAATAGACCACCCGGCTGACGCCCATCGCTTCCAGCATCGTGGCAACGACTTTGGCGCTGATCGCCTCACGCCCGCGCGCCATGCGTTCCTGCCGGCCGTAAGGATAATAGGGCACCACGGCCGTAATCTCGTGCGCCGAGGCGCGCCGAAAGGCGTCAATGTAGAGAATCAGCTCCATCAAGTTGTCGTTGACGGGGGCCGAACCGGGCTGGATGATGAATACGTCCTGGTCGCGAACTGCCTCATCAATCGAGACGTGGATTTCCGTGTCGCTGAGATGAGTCGTCGTGCAGCGCCCCAGAGGGGTATCCAGGATGCGGCTGACAGCTTCGGCCAGGGGCCGGTTCGCGGAACCAGAGAAGATACGCAACGGATGGTGCGTGCCCATTGCTTGTGCCTCCCCTTGTTGCCGGATAAGTCCGCGGCATGATAACATCGAGGATACGCTCATGCAAATAGATCGAGGAGGACGCTGCGTGGAAACCCCGCAAAAATTGCTCGTCGCCACCCGCAACGCCGGCAAGGCCCGCGAATATCGCGACCTGCTGGCCGGCCTGCCCTTCGAGGTCACCTGGCTCGACGCCGAAGGCATCGAACTTGACGTTGACGAGACCGGCGCGACCTTCGAGGAGAACGCCGTGCTGAAAGCGACGACCTACGCGGGGGCGTCCGGGCTGTGGACCTGGGCCGACGACTCCGGCCTCGAAGTGGATGCATTGGGCGGCGCGCCGGGCGTCTACTCCGCGCGCTACGCGGGGCCGGGCGCGGACGACGCCGACCGCTATCGCAAGCTGCTCGATGCGCTGGCAGGCGTCCCCTGGGTCGAACGGACGGCGCGTTTTCGCTGCGTCGTCGCGGTGGTCTCGCCCGCGGGCGAGCTCCACACCACCGCGGGCGCGTGCGAGGGGATCATCGCCTTCGGCCCCGCGGGCGACGGCGGTTTCGGCTACGATCCCACCTTCTACCTGCCCGACCTGGGCCGCACCATGGCCCAACTCTCGCCGGAGGAGAAGCACGCTATCAGCCACCGCGGCCGCGCCTCCCGCGCCATGGCCGAGACGTTGCGCGGGATGTCGTCATTGGGCAGGAGTTGAAAATACACAAACTCGCTCTTTAACTTGACAACAAAAAACTCTAGCGCATATTTATTCCACCAAACAGTCGGGTCAATAACTGGAGGCGGCGGATGCTTTCGTGTCTTCGTTATGCTGCGGCGTTATTGGCGATTCTTGCGACATTGACCGGCGCGCCCGTGCTGGCGGAACCACTGCCGCCCGGAACGCGGGTCAACTGCGCCGCGTCGCAGTTCATCTTCGGCCCTGATGCCGTGCTGGCTTCATCCGGCGACGCGTTGTTCGAGTTCACGGGTTCGGGTTGGCAGCGTCTGCCCACACCCGGCGCATGGGACCAGGTGCGACGCGCTTATGGCGACGTGATCTACCTGTATGACAACCCCACGAACACGATCTATCGCTCGGGCGACGGCGGGCAAAGCTGGACGCAGGTCGCCGTTGCGCCCTTCAGCCACGAGGGCGCGGAGGCGCTCTATCCCTCTCCGGTCATCGGGACGCTGTTCATGACGGTCACCGATGGGTCGTCCCCCGATCGAACAGGCATCTGGAAATCGGTGGACGGCGGCGCGACCTGGCGCGGAGTCTATGCGCCCGGCGGCGCACTGCCCGTCACCAATCCTATCGCCTTCTCGCCTGCGTTCTACCATGACGGCGTGGCGTTTGCGGCGGAGTCGGGCCGCGGCACGTTCGCCGGTCTGCGGAAGACGACCGATGCCGGTGAGACGTGGCAACCGGCCAACGCCGGGTTGCAAGCGCCCGCGCAGAGCAGCGCCCGGCTCTGGCTGGCCGTCTCACCCGGCTTCCCGCAAGATCAGACGGCGTTCAGCGTGGGCGGCCCGTTCGATTTCGGGTTCTACAAAACGACGAACGGCGGGCAGGCGTGGCAATATATCAACGCGCTGCGCCCCGCCTGGCTTGCCCTGTCGCCCGACTACCCGACCGACCAGACGGCGCTGATCGCCGATCCGGGCGCGGGCGTCTATCAATCGGGGGATGGCGGCGCAACCTGGGCGAACGTGTATGTCGGGAGCGCGTTGCTCACAGGGATCAGCCGTGCGGCCCCGGGCGGCCTCGATTTCTGGGCAGTGGTCCAGGGAAATCAACCGGGGGTCTGCCATTTGTATCACTCGCCTGACGGCGGCGCGACCTGGGAATTGCAGACCCTCTTCGATCTCACCTTCGCTGCCTACTTGCCGCTCATTGGTCGCCAGGCGTCACATCCGTAGACCCCGTGTCTTCCTCTTCGTAGTCGTGGCATCAGCCGCCGTATGACGCCCTGGGCGGCTGATGCCGCGATTACAAAGGGAAAGACACGATGAATTGATTCTAGAAATTGATTGCCGCGATGCCCGCGGCGAGTTGCTCGCGCGTCTCCGCGAGCATCTGCGGGATCAGCTTGACGTCGCCGAGCACCGCCATGAAGTTGTTGTCGCCGTTCCAGCGTGGCACCACGTGCAGGTGGAAGTGATCTTTCACCCCTGCGCCCGCCGCTTCGCCGATGTTCGCCCCCACGTTGAAGCCGTCCGGGTGCACCGTCTCACGAAGTGCGCGCATCCCCAGCGCGGTCAGCGCCATGATTTCGGCCACTTCATCGGCAGTGATTTCTTCCAGGGTTGCTACGTGACGATACGGCGCCGTCATGAAATGCCCGTTGTTATAGGGATATTTATTCAGGACGATGTAGGCCAACTCACCCCGATGCACGATCAAATTCTCCCGGTCGTTCGAGGCCGCCGCCATCTCGCAGAAGATACACCCTTCCAGCTTCTTGCCGGTCACATACTCCCTCCGCCACGGCGTATACACGCGTTCCATCCGCATCCTCCTCCCTCTCCTCGCAGGAGAGGGCCGGGGGAGGTCCTTACTTCCTCACCACCGCCAGCGCCGCTTCCGCCACATGTTCCGGCGTGATCCCCAGGTGCGCCATCACCGCCGGCCCCTTGCCCGACTCGCCAAACCGATTGATGCCCACCGTCGCCCCGGCTGAACCCGCATAGCGTTCCCAGCCCTGCGTCACGCCCGCTTCCACCGTCACCCGCGCCGTGATCTCCGGCGGCAGCACGGATGCGCGGTAGGCCGCATCCTGCGCCTCGAACAGTTCCCAGCTCGGCATGCTGACCACGCGCGCGCGAAGACCCTGCGCCTCCAGCAGATCGCGCGCGGCCATCGCCACGGAAACCTCCGACCCCGCGCCGATCAGGATCACGTCGGGCTTGCCGCCCGGCGCATCGGCCAGGATGTAGGCCCCGCGCTCGAGTTGGGCGTGATCCTCCGTCCCCGCCATCACCGGCAAGTTCTGCCGGCTCAGCAGCAGGGCAACCGGCGCGTTGCGGTGCGTCAGCGCGTAGCGCCAGGCCGCGGCCGTCTCGTTCGCGTCCGCCGGTCGAATCACCACGAGGTTCGGCATCGCCCGCAGCGCCGCCGCGTGCTCGATCGGCTGATGCGTCGGGCCGTCCTCGCCCACGCCCACCGAGTCGTGCGTCCAGACGAAGATCACCGGCGCGTTCATCACCGCCGCCACGCGCACCGCCCCGCGCATATAGTCGGAAAATACGAGGAATGTCCCCGCATACGGGAAGATGCCGCCATGCACCGCCATCCCGTTCAGCGCCGCGCCCATCGCGTGCTCGCGAATCCCATAACGCACGTAGCGCCCGGCAAAGCTCCCCGGCGCGATGTCCACCGCGCCCTTGAAGCGCGTGTTGTTCGAAGGCGTCAGATCCGCGGAACCGCCGATCAGCGTCGGGATGCGCGGCGCAATGCCGTCGAGCGCCTTGCCGGAGGCCGCGCGGGTCGCCAACTTCGCCCCCGGCTCCCAGACCGGCATCCCGGCATCCCAGCCATCCGGCAACTCCCCGGCCACGGCCAGGTTGAAGCTTGCCGCTGCGTCCGCGTATGCGTCCGCATAACCCGCAAACAGCGCATCCCACGCCGCCTGTCGCTGCTGACCCTCATCCAACGCAGCGCGGTAGCGCGCCAGTACGTCATCGGGAATCCAGAACTGCTCGTCGGGCGGCATCCCCAACGCCTCTTTCGTCAGCCGGATTTCCTCCGCGCCCAGCGGCGAGCCATGCGCCTCGGCCGTATCCTGCTTGTTCGGGCTGCCATAGGCGATGTTCGACCGGCAGATGATGATCGAGGGTTGGTCGGTCACGGCCTGCGCCACACGGATCGCCGCCTCGATGCCCGGCATGTCATAGGCGCTCACGTCCTGCACGTGCCAGCCGTAGCTCGCAAACCGCATCGGCACGTCGTCGCTATATGAAAGATCGGTCGGGCCATCAATGCTGATGTTGTTGTAGTCATAAAGATAGATCAGCTTGCCCAGCCCCAGGTGGCCCGCCAGCGACGCCGCCTCGTGGCTGATGCCCTCCTGCAAATCGCCGTCGCTGACGATCGCGTAGGTATAATGATCCACAATGGGATATGCGGGCCGGTTATATTGTTCCGCCAGGATCGCCTCGGCCAGCGCCATCCCGACGCCCGTGGCGAACCCCTGCCCCAGCGGGCCGGTCGTCGTCTCCACGCCGGGGGTCATCCCATATTCCGGGTGGCCGGGGGTGATGCTGCCCAGTTGCCGGAACTGCTTGATCTGCTCCAGCGGCAGGTCATAACCCGTCAGATGCAGCAGGCTGTAGAGCAACATCGAGCCGTGGCCCGCCGACAGGATGAACCGGTCGCGGTTGAACCACTTGGGGATCTGCGGGGTTGTGGCGCAAAAAACGCGTCCACACCACATATGCCACGTTCGCCATGCCCATCGGCATGCCCGGGTGGCCGGAATCCGCGGTCTGCACGGCGTCCATCGCCAGGCCGCGAATCACGTTCGCGGCGCGCTCATCGAGTTCGGTATAGGTAGAATCGGCTGTAGAGTTGCACGTTGCCTCCATGCGAGGATGATCAAAAGGTCACAAACAGGCCCAGTTTACCAGACATCGCCGCGACCGCCAAAGCCTTGCGGCACGTCAACCTCACCCTGGCCCTCTCCTGCGAGGAAAGGGAGCCGCAGCAGGAATTCTACACGTAGGCGCTTCTCGGGCACTGGCCTGGAGGCCTCAGCCAGTTTCGCGGCCGATCAGAGCTCTGCACGTGACCGGCTGGAGCCTCGACTCCAGCTGCATTCAGAATTCGTGGAGACGCAGGCCGTTCCTTGACGCGCCGCCGGATCGCCGGTTACACTCTGTGAACCATGAACGATCTCTCTCCCGAACGGATGACCGGCCTGCTCACCACAGAACGGTTGGGCCGACCTTATATCTATTTCGCCCGGATCGGCTCGACCAACGATGAAGCGCGCCGGCGCGCGGATGCGGGCGCGGCCGAGGGGCTGCTCCTCGTCGCCGACGAGCAGACCGCCGGCCGCGGTCGCCTGGATCGTCGCTGGTGGGCCCCGCCGGGCAGCAGCCTGCTCATGTCGCTGCTGCTGCGACCAGACCTCCCGCTCGCGCGCGCCGGCCAATTGACCATGTGCCTGGGGCTGAGCGCGGTGGAAGGCATCAACCGGGTCACCGGGTTGACCCCGCGCCTCAAGTGGCCCAACGACCTGGCGTTGGACGGTCTCAAGCTGGGCGGCATGTTATCAGAAGTGAAATCCACCGGCGACCGGCTCGAATACGCCGTGCTGGGCCTGGGGCTGAACGTCAACCTGTCCTTCTCGGCGGAGCGGCGACAATCCCCCGCCCGCAGAGATCATCGGCGCGGCGACCAGTCTCTCCGCCGCGCTGGGCCGTCCCGTGGATCGCGGCGTGTTGTTGGCAGCCATCTTGCAGCGCTGCGAAACCCGCTATGACGAGTTGCTTGCGGATCCCGGGGGCGGCGTCGCGCTCAGTGTGGCCTGGGCAGCGCAACTTGAAACACTGGGGCAGGAAGTCGTCATCACGTTGCCCGCCGAAACGCTACGCGGGCGCGCCGTGGGCGTCACACCGGAAGGCGCGCTGATCATCGAAGACGCCGCGGGGCAGCGCCACACTGTGTGGAGCGGAGATGTGACATCAGCGCGCCGCGTGCTATAATTCGATAAAAGCCAATCCGAACCGCAGGAAGTCCAAATGTGCCCGGACTGGAGGCTTTAGCCGGTTTCTGTGGCAACGAACGCTCGTGCCGATATGACCGGCTAAAGCCTCCAGCCCATCGTCTGAGGCGCCTGAATTTGGAATTCCTGACCCGAAACGAGTTTCGTTCACAGCGTGCGCCCAAATCTTCGAATCACCTTCATGCTCATCGCCCTGTTGCTCGCCGCAGGCGCCCTTTCCCTCGCGGCGACCGACCGTGTGACGGCGCGCACACGCTGCAAGAATCCACGATTCAGGAATCTCCGCTGCCGACCCCAACGCCGATCGTGCCGGGGCTGCGTCCCGACCCGATCGCGCCGGGCGCTGCGTCGCCGACGCCTATCGCCGCAGTCCCTCTTCCCTTCACCCACCCCGATCACGCCGCCCCCCACGGTCGTCTTGCCGACCGTCGCGCCGACGCCCACGGAGACGCCATTCGGTTACTCTGCCTCAGCCAACGCTGACCCTGCTGGAGACGCCCGTCGCTGAGGCCCTGCCGACGCGCGTTTCCGTCCTCGAAACAGCGCAGGCCATGCGCCAGGCGCAGCAAAAAACGCCCGAACCGGTACGCGCCCAACCGGATGTGGCCTCGATGATTAGTACCGGGGTCACAGCCTTCAGCTACCTCTGGCTGGCGTGCGGCCTCTTGCTCCTCGTCGGCGCTGCGGCGGCGCTTGTCTGGCTGATACGGCGGAGACCGCCGGGCGCCTGAGCTTCCACATCCGCATGTCCACCCCCACCTCACGCCGACTGGCGCCATTCGTTGTGGTTCTCCTGGCGTTTGCGCTGAGGCTTTACCACCTGGACACCCAGAGCCTGTGGCGCGATGAAGTGGATACCCTCCGGTTCGCCACGCGCGCCTTGCCCGAACTGGCGCAAAACCTCATCAAACCCGGCGAGAACGGCCCGCTCTATTTTGCCGCGCTGCGCCCCTGGCTGATGCTTGCCGGCCCCACCGAGTTCGCGTTGCGCTTCCCGTCCGTCCTCGCGGGCACGCTGGCCATCCCCGCAGTCTATATCCTCGCCAAACGTCTGGCCGGCGCGCGCGCCGCCCTCGTCGCCGCGCTCCTCGCCGCAACCGCGCCCTATCTGGTGTGGTATGGGCAGGAAGCCAGGATGTATGCCGCCCTGACCCTCCTGGTTCCCCTCGCGCTGTGGTGGACGACCGAAGCGGCAGCGGCGCGGCGGGCTTTGGCGCTGGGCCGTGCTCTACGCCGTCACCAGTCTGGCCCTCTACACGCACATCCTGGCCGCGCTCATCATCCCGGTGCAGGCGGCCTGGCTCATCCTCTGGCCCTCGCGCACATCGCGCCGCGCCGCATGGCTGACGGCGGGCGTCTATCTGGCGGCGCTGGTCATTCCCTATCTGCCGCTGGCGCGCTGGCAAGCGCCCTACTGGATCGGCGCAGCACAAAGTGGCGAACCGTTGCCGTCGCCCTCCGGCCTGCTCGGCGTGCTGGCGGTCGCGTTCAGCAGCGGGGTGCTGCCGGTGCGTTCCGCCTGGCGCCTGCTGCCCGCGCTCATGGCCTTCCTCTGCGGCATTTTCCTCTGGACGGCGACGGCGAGATCGTGATAGGATGACGCCGCCGCCGGTCCCGCGTGGCGGGTGACGGCCATGCTGCTGATCTGGCTATTCCTGCCGGTCGCGCTGATCATCCCCATCTCCCTGGGGCTGCCCGTGCTGGCCGAACGCTATCTGATCTGGGTGATGCCGGCCTTCCTGATCGTGGCGGCGTTGGGGGTCGTCTCACTGTCACAAGCCTCGCGGTTGGCGGGCGCGACGCTCCTTGCCGCCATCCTGGCGCTGAACTTGACCGCCGTCGCCGCGCAGACGACGCAGCCCATCAAGGCGGATTATCGCAGCGCCATGCGTTATGTCAATGCAAACTCACAACCCGGTGACGTCATGCTCTACCAGATCCCGTATGCGCGCTACGCCATGACCTACTATGACGCGAGGCAGCGCGCCGGGTCGCCCCCCGACTGTCTGCCGGTCGGTGAACTATGGCTTGCCGGCGATCTGTGGGCGCGGCGATTATGCCCCGCCGCCTCACGTAGATGGACCCTATACCAACGCCGGCGCGAGCGAAGAGGCCGTCTTCGCAGAACTCGCCGGCGCGTTGGACGGCAGAGACGCCGTCTGGCTGATATTATCCGAAGAGCCCCTGTGGGATCAACGCGGCCTGACCCGGGCCTGGCTCGACGCGCACGGTCGCGCAACGCATCACGCCGACTTTACGAGAATATCGGTTACGCGATATAACTTAACCCCATGACGACATCATCGCATCCCTCGAAAAGCAAACGCTATGATTTCATATTTCCGGGCCGGCCCGACCAGCACGTGAACGGCGATGCGGACTGGTTCCCCTCGCCGGAGGAAGTCGCCCGGGCACGGGCGCGCCTGGAACGACAGGGCGTCATCGGCAGTCTCACCCGCAGTCGGCCGCGCCGCCTCGTCCAACCGGGAGAGACGCCCTGGCTCTGGTGGGTCTTCGCGGTCCTGTGGCCGCTGATCTGGCCCACAGCCATCGTGCTGGCGCTGACCACCGATCGCCTGGCGTGGATGCCCGTCTGGCTGCCGTTTGTCCTGGCCCTGATGCACATGGCGGCGCTGGCCGTGCCCGTGCTCTACACCGAGCGAGGTTCCGGCAAAGCCGATCTGCGTAAGCGCTTCGGTAAGGTTCGCACCGTCTCGGAGATGCTGGCGCTGGAGCCCGCCGAGTTCGAGGCCTGGACCGCCATGATGTTCCAACTCATGGGGTATCGCGTGGCCGACACGCAGGCCGTGGCCGATCATGGCATTGACCTGGCCGTGACCAACGACCGGCTCAATCTCGGGCTGGTGCAATGCAAACGCTATCGCGGCACGGTCGGCGAGGCCACCGTGCGCGACCTGTACGGCACGATGATGCACGAAAACGCGGATTTCGCCTGGCTCGTCACCACCGGGGTCGTCTCGCGCCAGGCGCGCGAATGGGCTCGCGGCAAACCGATGGAGTTATGGGACGGCCGGCAACTGGAAGAGGCGGCGCGGCGTTACCGATAGCGGCCGCGGCAAGGAGACAACATGCAACCATCCGAGACCCACCGAACCCTGATCTTCGCCCATCGCGGCGCCTGTCTTGTCGCGCCGGAGAACACGCTGCCCGCGTTCCAGGCGGCCGTGGATCTCGGCGCGGACGGCGTCGAGTTAGACGTGCAATATAGCTCAGACGGCAAACTCGTCGTCATCCACAACCCCACGCTGGATGACATTGCCCCCGGCGAAGGCAAAGTCACCTCACACACCCTGGAAGAACTGCGCGAGTACGACGCGGGCGGCCATTTCGCGCCTGAGTTCGCGGGCGTGAAAATCCCAACGCTCGACGAGGTGCTGGAGTTGCTCAAGGACAAACTGATCGTCAACATCGAGCTCAAGGCGTTGGAATCTACGACGATGAACATCGGCATAGACGTGGTCAATACGGTGCGCGACCACGACATGGAAGACCAGGTCATCATCAGCTCATTCAACCCGATGGCGTTGCGCAAGGCCAGGCGGCGCGCCCGCGAGATCGAGTGCGCGATCTTGCTCGCGCCCGACCTGCCCGGCTGGACGCGTTCCAACCTGGCCCGGCGTTACTCCGGCGCCGACGGGCTGCACCCCGAAGCGCCGATGGTGGACGCCGGCCTACATGGCCGCCGCGCGTCGCCAGGGATTGCCGGTGCGCGTCTGGACGGTCAACGATGAGCCGGAGATGCGTCGCCTCGTCGCCCTCCAGGTAGATGGCATCATCACCGACGCTCCCGATCTCCTCGCCCGCGTCCTCCAGTCGCCCTCTCCCTCCGAGACAGGTTCGGAGTAAGGCAGGCCCACATGACCCTTCCCGCGCGCTCCGCATCCCTCGCGCCCTTCTTCACCCCCAGCGGCGTCGCCGTGATCGGGGCCAGCCGTGACCCGGCCAAACTCAGCTACGGCGTCATGCGGAACCTGCTGGATCCGGCCACCGGCTTCCCCGGCCCGGTGTATCCGGTTAACCCGAAGGCCGATGAGGTGCTGGGGCTGCGGTGCTATCCCGACATCGCCGCCGTCCCCGACCCCGTGGAACTGGCCGTCCTGCTGATCCCGGCGGCCCACGTCCCGGCGACCATCGAAGCGTGTGGTCAACGCGGCGTGAAGGCCGCCGTGGTGATCTCCGGCGGCTTCCGCGAAGTCGGGGCTGAGGGCGCGCGGCGCGAACGCGAGATGGTCGAGATCGCCGCGCGCCACGGGCTGCGCATCATGGGTCCCAACGGCATCGGCGTCATTGACACCGCCACCCCCATCAACACCACGTTCGTCCGAGGAATGCCGGCGCGCGGCGGGATCGCGTTCCTCTCGCAATCGGGCGCGCTGTGCGGCGGCGTGATTGATTGGGCCGTCGGGCGCGATATCGGCTTCAGCAAGTTGTTGAGCGTCGGCAACGAAGCCGACGTTAACGAGACCGACATCATCCCGTTCCTCGCCGCCGACGATGCAAGCAAGGTCCTGGCGCTCTATCTGGAAGATGTCAAGGGCGGCCCGGCCTTCATCGAAGCGCTGCGCGAGGCATCGGCGCGCAAACCGGTCGTTGTCCTCAAGTCAGGGCGCACATCCAGCGGTCAGGCCGCGACCGCTTCGCACACCGGGGCGCTCGCCGGGGCGCACGACGCGTTTCGCGCCGCCTGCCGGCGCGCCGGCGCCATCGAGGTCGCCACGGTCGAAGGGCTGTTCCACGGCGCCCTGGCGCTGGAACAGCAGCCGCCCCCGGGGGGCCATCGTATCGCCATCCTCACCAACTCCGGCGGCCCGGCCGCGCTGGCCGCCGATCGGCTGGAAGAGCGCGGGCTGGCGCTGGCGCGCACCTCACAAGCCGGCCGCGCCGCGTTGGAGTCCATCCTGCATCCCGAAGCGCAAACCGGCGGCCCGGTGGATATGCTCGGCGGCGCGGATCGAGACCGCGTACGGCGCAGCGCTCAAGCTCATCCTGGCCGACCCGTCATGCGACGGCGTCCTGGCGATCCTCGTGCCGCAGGTGCTCGTGAACCCGGTGAAGGTGGTGGAAGCCATTGCCGCCGCGGCCGGGGCGCAACCCGCGCCCGTGAAGCCGGTGCTGCTCTGTTTGATGGGAGAAGCCAGCCTGAGCGACGCACAGGCGGCCGCGCGTGCCGCGCATATCCCCGCCTATACGTTTCCCGAGGATGCCGTAGACGCATTCGCGGTACTATGGCAACGCGGAGAGGCGCTCCACGCCGCGGCGCCAGTCGTCGCGCCCGTGGACGAAGCTGAAAAAGTCGCCGCGGCGAAAGCGCGCCGCAAGGCGCAGGACGTGTTGCTGCTCGCGCGCAACGCCGGCCGAGAGGCGCTCGATGCGACCGAGAGCCGCGCCCTGCTCGAAGCCTACGGCATCCCGACCCCGCCGCAGACGGTTGCAACCGACCCCAACGACGCGGTCGCCTTTGCCGAGCGCATCGGTTACCCGGTCGTGCTCAAACTCGTCAGCCCCGATATTTTACATAAGACGGACGCGGGCGGCGTGATCCTGGACGTGCGCGACGCGGAGGGCGTGCGCGACGGTTTTGCGACCATTTTGGAGAACGCGAAAGCGGCCAACCCCGCCGCGCGGATTCGCGGCGTCCAGGCGCAAAAGATGATCGCCGGCGGGCATGAGGTCATCATCGGGATGAAGCGCGACCCCACGTTCGGCCCGCTGATGGTGTTCGGGCTGGGCGGCATCTACGTCGAGGCGCTGCACGACGTGGTGCATCGGCTCGCGCCGCTTTCAGCCGCCGAAGCCGCCGAGATGATTGACGCCAGTCGCGTGGCGCGCCTGCTGGCCGGGCTGCGCGGGCAACCGCCCTCCGACCGCGCCGCGCTGCTCGACGCTCTCGTGCGCGCCTCTCGCATGGTCGCCGAGCACCCCGAAATCAGCGAGCTCGACCTCAACCCCGTCGTCGTACTCGAAGCCGGGCAAGGCGTCTACGCGCTCGACGCGCGGGTGGTGCTAAAGCCGCAGTAGAATCACATGCCATAGCCCCCGTCTGCACATCATTAGGATGGCAAGACGGGGCCTTTGTTCGTTGAAGCAATCGCTATGCGACGTGGAACTGCTCGGCGGGATCGAATACCGAAATGTCTACCACAACATTGAGCGGATCGCCCCAATTGACGTGAAGGATGAACTCCACGCCGCCGTTGTGCGGTGATACATTCGTCACATAGACATCAGCATCGCCCAAATTGAAGGCGAAGTTCGGAGGCGGTGCAATGCTCGGGATGAGATCCGTCGCCTCTGCCGCAGAGATCAAAACCACAGACTGCTGGGTAATTGGCGGCCAGTTGAAATTCATGCGACAGCGTCCCCGCAAACCGTGCGCTTTTGAATAATAGACCCTGATTGTTCTTGGCATGATTATCTCTTTTCAACGCCAGGTCGATTTTATGTCTCACCCCTGTGGGGCGCCAGCGACTGACAGAAAGAATTCATTCTTAATACGCTGTTTATTCATCATTAGAACCTGGCTGTGAATCAATTGTACTCTCACCATCAGCCAAAGTCAATAGTATTTGATTACATTCGATAAATGTCAGCGCGGATATGAAGGGAGACCGATTCTTCTATTCATTGCAGGTGAAGGCGCTGCGCTCGCTAGAAATGATGAGACTTAAGTCCGTGACACTTGCGCCGATTTGTGTTATATTTCCCCAGATGCCCCGCGTTGGCCTGCCGGCCCGGCGCGGCCCGCGTCAACCCCAGAAGTGCTGATGAGAGAACATACCCATGACGATGACGCTGCGGAAGATCATTTCCATTGATGAAGAGAAGTGCGACGGCTGCGGCCTGTGCGTGCCCTCCTGCGCGGAAGGCGCGCTCAAGGTCATAGACGGCAAGCTGCGACTCGTCAAGGAGAGCTATTGCGATGGGCTGGGCGCATGCCTGGGCGAATGTCCCCAGGGCGCGCTGAGCATGATCGAAACGTGGGCCGAGCCGTTCGATGAGGCGGCGGCGATGGCTGCTGCGGGCGCGACGCTGCCCACCATGATGCAGGTGCGCCACGCGCACAACGGGCACACGAACACGATCGCGGCCTGTCCATCCATCAACTTCGAAATCTGGCGAGACGCAGAACCCGAACAGCCCGTTGTCGAAGCGCGTTCGGAATTGCGCCAGTGGCCCGTCCAGCTCTACCTGATCCCCCCGGATGCGCCGTTCTTGCAGGGCGCAAAACTCAGCCTGATCGCCGACTGTGTGCCGTTCGCCGAGCCGAACACCCACGCCAAATACATCAAGGACTCCGCCATCGCGGTCGGTTGCCCGAAGCTCGACGATGGCCGGACGTACATCCAAAAATTGGCGCAAATGCTCACCCAATCCGACATTCAGAGCATTCGCGTCGTCCGCATGACGGTGCCCTGCTGCGGCGGCCTGGAGATGATCGCCCGTCAGGCGATGGCGCTGAGCGGGGTGCAGGTCCCGTTGGAAACCGTCGTCGTCAACGCGCACTAAACGAGAAACGCCCATGCAGCAGCCTACGCCCGAACCAACGCCCGCACAACCGGCCCGCACTCCCTTCCTCAAGCGCTTCCCGCTCTGGGTCTGGATCGGGCTGGCCGCGCTCCTGGGGGGCATCATCGGCCTGAGCGGGTTCACGTTCGCCTACGCCGAGGGCAGTTCCTACCTCGTGGATGACCCGAATGCGTGCGTCAATTGCCACGTCATGCGCGACCAGTTCGATGGCTGGAGCCACGGCTCCCATAAGAACGTCGCCGGCTGCAACGATTGTCACGCGCCGCACGACAACATCATCAGCAAATATGCCGTGAAGGGCATCAACGGCTTTCGCCACAGCCTGATGTTCACCACCGGCCGCTTCGAAGAGCCGATTCGCATCACCGAGCTCAACCGCAATGTCACGCAACATGCCTGCCTCTATTGCCACAGCGATGTGACCGTCGCCATGAACCACGCGAACACGGACGACCCGACCAGTTGTCTCACGTGTCATCAGGGCATCGGGCATGGCAAATAACCCGTTGGAACCGGACGATCTGGAGGAGACGCCGATGACGACACCCGAACCCCAAACCCCTGCACGCCGCAACTGGCTATGGATCGGTCTTGCCTTCCTGGCCGGCCTTGCCATCATGGCCGGCGCGGCCTATCTGCTGACCAGCGTCACCACGCACAAGGCCGAAGAGGCCGAGTACCCGTTGAAGGTCGTGCAAATCGCACAAGACGAGCTCGACCCGGCCGTATGGGGGCAGAACTTCCCGCGCCAGTACGACTCATTCAAGAAGACGGAGCTCTCGGGGCCTGAGTGGGAGACCCCCTACGGGGGCGCGAACCCGTATGACAAGCTGGAACGCTACCCGATCCTCAAACGCATCTGGGCGGGCTATGCCTTCAGCGTGGACTACAACGAAGAGCACGGCCATTTCTATGCCCTGTCCGACCAGAAAGAGACCGAGCGGCAGGAAGTCGTCGCGCAGCCCGGCGCGTGCGCCAACTGTCACGCCGCCGAAGCGCCGCAACTCATCGCCAGCATGGGATGGGAGAACTTCAACCATACGCCCTACAAGGAGCTGCAAGATCAACTCCATACCGGTTCATCCTGCGCCGATTGCCACGACCCGGACACGATGGAGCTACGCATCACCCGCCCGGCGCTCATCAACGCGCTGAACGAACAGGGGATTGACTGGACGAAGGCTTCGCGACAGGAGATGCGGACCTATGTCTGCTCGCAATGCCACGTCGAATACTACTTCAAGGGCGATGACAAGCTGCTCACCTTCCCCTGGAGCAAGGGGATGCGCATCGAGAACATCGAAGAGCATTACGACACCTACGGCTTCAAGGATTGGACGCACAAAGAAACCAACGCGCCCATGATCAAGATCCAGCATCCCGAAACGGAACTGTTCAGCACCGGCATCCATGCCCGTTCGGGCGTGGCCTGCGCCGACTGCCACATGCCCTACGTGCGTGAAGGCGCGGTCAAGGTCTCCGATCACTGGCTGCGCAGCCCGCTGAACAACCTGAACCAGGCGTGCGGAACCTGTCATAACGAAGATGAGCAAGAACTGAAGGATCGCGTGCTCACCATCCAGAACAACACCGCGGAACTGTTGCGGAGCGCCGAAGCGGCGCTGGGCGACGCGATGGATGCGATCGTGGCGGCGCAGAATGCCGGCGCGACCGACGAGCAACTGGAAGAGGCGCGCAACTTCCACCGGCGGGCCTCCATGCGCTGGGACTTCATCGCATCGGAGAACAGCACCGGTTTCCACAGCCCGCAAGAGGCCGCGCGCGTCCTGGCCAACGCGATTGACTTCGCCCGCCAGGCGCAGATCGCCGCGGAACGGGTGACGCCACAGGACGCAACCGCCGCCGCGCAATAACCCTCCGGCGCGCCGGGTCGCTCCCGACGCAGAAAAGAACAAAAGCAACAGGCCGGATCATCCCGATTCCGGCCTGTTTTTTCGTGGAATCCGCCTGACCGTGTGGAGAAGTATTCCTACTGACGCTGCACTCAGGGGTCGCTCTTTGCCGCTCAGGCGCGTGAGAAAGTATACTGTGCAGTAACACGACAGTCATCGCATGAAAAGGCAGGTGCGTATGAGCTTCCCTCGATCCAGCGGCGTTCTGTGTCATCCGACCTCGTTTCCCGGCCGGCACGGCATCGGCGACCTCGGCAAGGGCGCCTATGACTTCATCGGCTGGCTGGCCGGGGCCAAACAACAACTCTGGCAGGTGCTTCCGCTGGGGCCGACCGGCTACGCCGATTCGCCCTATCAATCCTTCTCGGCCTTTGCCGGCAACCCCTTGCTGATCAGCCCGGATGGGATGGCGTGGTCGGGGCTGCTGCCGCCCGACGCGCTGTTGGATGCGCCCGCGTTCCCGGCGGATCGTGTGGACTTCGGCCCGGTCATCGCCTACAAGACGATGCTGTTCCGGCGCAGCTTCGAACACTTCCGCGCCGCGGCCACGGCGACCAGCGCCGCGGCTTCGAGAGCTTCCGCGCGACCCATGCCGGCTGGCTCGCCGACTACGGCCTCTTCATGGCGCTCAAGGGCTACTTCGGCGGCGGCAGCTGGCACGGTTGGCCGCGCGATATCCGGCTGCGCAGGCCCGAGGCGCTGACCTATTACCGTGCGATGCTGGCGGACGAAGCCGCCTATCATGAGTATCTCCAGTGGGTCTTCGCCGAACAGTGGGACGCGCTCAAAACCCACGCGAACGACCTGGGCATCCAGATCATCGGCGACGTGCCGATCTTCGTCGCCGAGGACAGCGCCGACGTGTGGAGCCACCCCGAGCTGTTCCAGCTCGACGACGAAGGCAGCCCGACCGTGATCGCCGGCGTGCCGCCCGACCTCTTCTCGGAAACGGGACAGCGCTGGGGCAACCCGCACTATCGCTGGGATGTGATGGCCGAGGACGACTATCGCTGGTGGCTCGAGCGGATGCGCCGCACGCTCCAACTCGTGGACATCGTCCGCATTGACCACTTCCGCGGCTTCGAGGCGTACTGGGAGGTCGCGGCGACGGAGCCGACGGCGATCAACGGGCGCTGGGTGAAGGGGCCGGGGGCGGCCCTGTTCCAGGCGCTCGAAGCCGACCTGGGCCGGCTGCCGATCATCGCCGAGGACCTGGGCGTCATCACGCCGGAGGTGGACGCGCTGCGCCATCAGTTCGGGTTCCCCGGCATGAAGATCCTCCAGTTTGCGTTCGGCATGGAGAACAACCCGAAGTACCTGCCGCACAACTACGAGCGCAACTCGATCGTCTACCCCGGCACGCACGACAACAACACCGTGATCGGCTACTTCAACGAAGCGACCGCAAACCGGCGGAAAAGTGGAACTGCCTGCGCTATCTGGGCAGCCGGTGCGACCCCGTCGCCGACGGGAGCGACCTGCCCTGGGACTTCATCCGCGTGGCGTGGGGTTCGGCGTCCAACCAGGCCGTGACCTGCCTGCAAGATGTCATGAGCCTGGGGGCCGAGGCGCGGATGAACTTCCCCAGCACACAGAGCGGCAACTGGCAATGGCGCTACACGTCCGACATGCTGACAGATGCGCGCAAGGCGCGCCTGCGCGAGCTGACGGAGATCTTCGAGCGCGTCGCGCCCAAACCGAAAGAGGCCGAACAGGTCGCCGTCTCGTTATGACAACTAGCACAACAGTTCGTTTTGTGGTATAATAGGGCAGTCAGGCAAAGTCAAAACGATCCGAACGTTAGAACGTTAGACTTGGCTCCATTTTCTAACGTTCGGAACAAGCGGGGATGGGTTTCGCGGGGAGGTCTTAAATCCCTTAAAGAGTCATCCTTGTTTTGGCGCGTCTACTTTTAAGTGCGCGATACGCGTTAAGGCATTTTCTCCGCCCCAAAATGGCTCAGCCTATCCATACTCAAAAATGGACCGGGGTCTAACATTCTAACGTTCTAACGTTCGCCGTTGCGCACCCGACTTCATTGCGTGGCCTGCGCGCTTCGCCCCCACCCCGTGTTTCCCTGTCTACTTGTCTACTTGTTCCCTGTCTACTTGTCTACTCACAGGATCATCACGGTACGGCCGCGGGGCGCTCCACGCGGCCAACTTCAGAGCCGTCCGCCGCGCGATAGAGGATGAATTGGATGCCGTAGGGGCCGGGAGGCGCATCGGGCGGCAGGGGCAGATCGTACACATCCTGCACCAACTCGCCGGGAACCCAGGTCGTGGTGGGATAGGCGAAATGCACCGGGATACGATCGTCGGCGACGATCACTTGCCCACCCCCGTCCAGCAGGCGCGCCGAGATTTTTAGCTCTTCGCCGATCGGCGCCGAAGTCGTCCACACCGGTTGCACGCGTATCACGGAACCTGCGTGCGTCCGGCGCGTCTCGGTGGTAAGATCAACCAGCGAGATCCCCGCGCCCATCGGCTCGCCGTCCGGCGCCGGGCCGGGCTGCGCTTTTGGACTCACGGCAATCAGCGGGCCGGACGCATCGAGACTGTAACGCGTGGCGGCCCCCGGCAGATCGCGCGTGATGTACATCGGATCACCCGCGGCCAGGCCCCGTTCGATGGCCGCAAAGCGCGCCTCTTCGCCGTCCGCCGGAGTCACGCGCATATCGGGGCGCTGCCCCAGCACATCGCGAAAATAACGCAACAGCGTCGTTTCGCCCAGCAGCCCCACCACCTGCCCACCGGGCGATACCACGTTCAGCGCGTCCGCGCCCTGCGTCATAGACGGCCCAATCCGCGCTGCGATCCATCTGGTCGAAGCCTGCGACCGCCGCGCGTACCGGCTCCAGCAGGAAGACCAGTGCCGTGACCAGGATCGCCGCGCCCAACACCAGCGGCCGCGTCGAGGGCGGTAATCGCAGACTGCGCGCCTGCCCCACGCCCCAGACGGACAACCCGTCAATCAATGAGGTCAATCCCCAGGCGGCCCACAGGGCGACCAGGATGAACGCCGGGATGAAGAACACCCCGATGTCTTCCACCTTGTAGGCCATGCCGAAGGCGATTTGCGTGATCGTCGCAATGAGCAGGAAGGTCCAGCGCCGGCGGCTGAAACGCCATCCGCTGAAGACGCCGAGGAATGCGGCCAGGATGAGCAGCGCGCCGAACTGCTGAAAGAAGAGTACGGCGAAATCGCGCGGCTCACGCTGGACGTTGAAAGGATTGCCTGTCAGGAAGATACGGTAATCACTCGCCAGCACCCAGTCCAGCGTCCCGCGCAATGTCGGGGCGTACGTCCCATCGAGCGACGTTGTCGTCTGGCCGCGGATAGGCAAATACAGATAGAGCAAGAGCGGCAGGAACGCCGCGGCAAGCGGCTTGACCCACCGCGTTGGTTGGCGCAGCAGGCCGGGATCGGTCCAGAACACGAAGACCAGCGTCGCCGGGACGAGCAGCGCAATCAGCCGGTGATGCGCCAGCGCCAGCCCGAACACCAGCGCCGCGCTCACGAGGTAACGGTCGTCGGGCGCGCGCCTTGCCCGATTGCATGACGCGCTTCTTCCCACTTCAAGATGAAGAAGAGGAACAGCACGAAGAACAGCCCATGCAGCGCGTAAACTTCCGCGATGGTCGCCTGCGACCACCATACCGGTGAGATCATCAACGCGATCGAGGCGATGATCGCCGCGGCGCGATTGCCGGCGATGCGCCGCGCGACCAGGTAGAAGACCCCCACGGTTGCCGCGGCCGCCAGCGCCGAGAGCAGGTTGACCCGGCCGGCCGGATCACGAAATGGGATGATCTTCGATGCGATGAAGCCGCCCATCGTATACAACGGATACCCGCTGGGGTGGGCGATCCCCGCAGTCGGCAACACCACCTGGAACTCCAGGCTGTCATCGAACACCGTCGCGACCGTCGGAGCGGCAGTTGTCGCATACAGCAACAGGCTCGCCAGCGCCAGGGCGACGGCCCAGATCGCGTCTTTGCGGCGCACTTATGAGCGTCCTTCCAGCCGAGCCAGCATCCCCGACACGTGCGTCCCCTTCCAGTAAACCCGCGCGACACCCCCCGCACCGGCGAAATACCGGTTGCGTCTGCCAGACGTATGCCGGAACGATCTCGCGGGCGTCTGCGTGCGCCAACTCTTCCAGCACGCCGTTGCATTCCGGGCAGCGCGTCAACGGTTCCGGGCTGCCGCCCAGCGCCGACGCGCACTTCGGCAATCTGCGCGTCCAGCGTCTCCGCCGACACCAGCAAGGCCCTCACGGCGCGCCGCCCTGCCAACTGGTGATCGCGCGTGATGATGAGACGGCCCTCGGCGCGCGCCCGTTCGGCCAATGCCGCATCGCTGCCTTCGCGCCAGTAAAGCGTATCATAACCCATCAACCTGAGCCAACGCGCCAGCCGACCCAACATGGCATCCACGTAGAGCCGCGGCGGGCGCTCTTTGGCACAATGGTCATCCTGTGGTAGTATGGTGTGCATTATGGTTCCGCCAGGTGTTCGGTGGACGCCTGCAATGTGGTTGGAGATCCCTCATGCCCGAGTTCTCGCCCCTGCTTTCCGGTCTGGCGTTTCTGGTACCACTCGGTTATGCGCTCGTCGCCGTCACCGGGTTGGCGGAAGCGCGCGCGCGCCATGCGGCGCTGAGCACCCTGGCGGCGCTGGGTTTGGCCGTTGCAGGTTACGTCGCGACCGGTTTCGCGTTGGAATACGGCGGCGTGGGACTGGTCCACAGCTTGCCCGGCACGGAGGGATTGATCTGGGAATGGTCGGCCATCGGCGAGACCTGGGGCGCGGGTTGGGGCATGGCCGGGCTGTCCGGTTGGGGTCTGACTGGGCCTGCGGCAACCACCGGCGCGTACACATTGGCGCTCGCCAGCCTGCCGTGGGTGATGACAGCGGCGCTGATCCCGCTGATCGCCCTGCGCGGCGTTGCGCCCGCGTGGGGTTCCGCGCTTGCAGGGTTGTTGATCGGCGCGATTCTCTATCCGGTGGCCGGCAACTGGATCTGGGGCGGCGGCTGGCTGGCCGGCCTGGGTCAAAATCTGGGGTTGGGTCACGGGTTTGTAGATTTCGGCGGCGCGGGCCTCGTGCACCTGTTGGGCGCCGCGACAGCGGCTGCGGGCATCGTGGTATTCCTGCGGCGCAAGCCAAGAGCGCGGTCGAATGAACCCGCTAACCTCCCGCCCGTTCATCTGCCGCTCCTGGGCGTCACCGGTGCGTTGCTCCTGCTGGTCGGGCTGCCTGCCTGGCTCCTGGGCAACCCGTTGGTTGATCTGCCAACGATTGACGCCGCCCGCACGATCCTCAACCTGATCCTGATTGTGGCTGCGGGCGCACTGCTGCCGCTCCTGTACACCTGGTTCGTCACCGGGTCGGCCGATCCGTTGATGGCCGTGCGCGGCATGGCTGCGGCGTCGGTGGCGGCGCTTGCAACGGCGCCCTTCATCTCTCCCCTGAGCGCACTGGGCCTCGGCGCAGCCGTCGGCTTGCTCACACCTTTCGCCATCTATTTCACCGATCGTGTCTTGCGGCTGGATGATGAAGCCGCCGTCCTCGTCGTTCACGGCCTGGCCGCCATCACCGGCCTTCTGGCGCTGGGCGTCCTGGCCGACGGCCTTGGCGGCAAGGGGTGGAACGGAGTCAGCGGCGGGGTGACGGGTCTCCTGGCCGCGCCGGGCCTCCAGCCGGATTTCCCCGGCCAGCTCCAGGCCCAGGCCGTGGGCATCGCCGTGCTGGCGGCGCTGGGTTTCTTCGGCGCGTGGTTATGCTTTGCGCCCCTTGCCCTGTTGGGCCGCCTTCTCCGACCCGCGCCCGTCGATCCTGCTGTTATGTCAACTCTGGTAGCGGTTGAAGGGAATGCGCCCCTCGTCCTCGAAACAGAAACTCCCGCCGATATCCACGATGAGCCGTTGATCCAACTCTCAACCGGCGAATCCTGAAGGCCCGTGTGATACCCATCAAGGGCTATCCGACGGGTACGGTCAGTGCGACCGCATCCAGCGTCGTGTAAACTGCGCCCGTGGGGCGCAGGTCGCTGCGAATCAGGTTGACCCGCTCGACCCGCTGCCGGCCCAACTCCTCGACGATAAGATTTTCGACGGCCGCGCCGACCGTTGCCGCGGCGCGCGCGTCGGCGTTGCGCGAGACGCGCCCCAGCGTCAGGTGCGGCGTGAATCCGCGCGCCTCAGACGGCCATCCCAACGACGCGATGTGATCTTCGACCGCGCGCTGTAGCCGCATCAGGGCGTTGCCCGGCGCACGCACGGCCACCCACACGACGCGTGGCTTATGGAAGTTGGGAAAACACCCGCGGCCCTCGAAGGCCAACTCAAACGGCGGAAAGGTCGCGCACGCATCACGCAGGGCCGCGCGGATATCCGGAATCCGTTGCGGGGGCGTATCGCCAAGAAACTTCAGGGTCAGATGCATCCCGTCGGGCGCAACCCACTTGACGCTCCCCGCCGGCGTCTGTTTTTTGAGTCGGTTTTGCAGAGTCACTAATGATTGCCGGAGCGATTCGTCCAACTCGACGGCAATGAAGGTGCGCAGCAGTTCGTCGGCCATCTCACTCTATCCAGGCAAGTGCGTCTCTATCCCTTTGTCGAGCCTAGTTTTCGGCTTGCCCGCGCCCCAGGCGGATGCGGCGGGCGATGCTGGAAAGATCGTCGGTCTTGCCCTCTTCGTTGACATCGCCAAACGCGGAGAGCAGGTCATTCAACCGGCTCACCTCATCCTCGATCTCTTCACCAATGTGCTGCGCGCGCGTGCCGTCCAGATCCATGGCGTCCAGCATCTGCACTTGCGAGTAGATCGTGCCCATCGAGGCCAGCGAATCATCCAGTTGCAGGCGGGTGCGGCGCATCAGGCGCACCAGGGCATCGAGCTGCACCTGCTGCTCCTGATAGCCGTCCAGGGTTCGGGCCATTTGCTGACGCACGTCGGGGTCGGTTTCCGCCTGCATCTGGCGCTGCAAGCGCGCAATGTTCTGCGGCGCTTCCTGAATATCGCGCTGGATGAGCTTGTCGGACTCGAAATTGCCCAGCCGGTTCGCCAGTTGTATCACGCGCTCTTCCCACCGCTCGAGCCGGGGCAGGATGTTGGCGATGGTGTCTGCCAGCGGCCCCTTGCGACGATTGCGAATCAGCGTCTGGATGCGCAGACGATAGGCGGCGGCCCGCTCACGGTAGTATGCCGGGGGATGCGGCGCCTTTTCTTTTTCCGTGCGAAACGGGTTCGTCATGCGCGGGGCGGCGACCGGCTCGACACGCGCCTCGGCGGTGCGGGTCTCCGACATCGTCTCCGGCGCGGCGCCGCGCGCGTTCTGCGGTTTGCGCATCGCCGTAACCGCGATCAGCGCGATGATCGCCAGAGGCGCCAGACAGAAGGTCAGCGCCAGGCCCATGTTGACAAAAAAGCTCGGGCCGATCATGACCATCAGCATCAGGAAGCCGAGCGCAATCATCACGCCGCCGATCATCACTGAAGGAAACGCGCCATGCGGCCGGCGCGGTTCCCGCTCGAAACGCTCGCGCCGATGCGTGTGGCGATGATCCCTGCCGCGATCTTGCCGATTATTATTGGCGGCCAGCAAGATCAGCCCCGCCACAACCTTGCCGGCCTGCTCAAACATTCTGGGGATATTCGACTCATTCACGGAACACCGCCATCATCGTAACCAATGCGTTTGAAGGCATCCGGGTCCGCAGGCCCTTCCGCCGTATTCCAATAGATTGTCGCATCCAGGCCCATTTTGGCCGTGCGGCTTTTCTGCCCCGGCGTATGCACCGCCGAGGGATCCAATGAGCTGGAAGGCTGGTCAGACAATACAATCAGATCACGATCCGCCTGCAACCGGGTGGCAATAGCCCACTCCACATCCTGCGGATCAAACGGGTCAACATCATCATCCACGACGACCACGTGCTTCAGGGAACCGTGGCCGCGAAACGCCGCCGCGATAGCATCCGCTCCGTCAGTCGGGGCGCGCTTGGCAATCTGCACCACCGCATGCAGCCACGATGCGCCGCCCGGCGTGATGTTCACATTTGTACAGGCCGCAACCTGGTTCACCGCCGCGTAGATGGTAGGCTCACGCGGCATCCCCATCAACAGTTTGTGCTCCAGCTTGCCGGGCAACAACGCCTGATAGATCGCGTCGCGCCGGTGCGTCACCCGGTCAATCTCGATCACCGGCTGTTGCCGCACGAAATCATAGGTGCCGGTCAGGTCCACAAATGGGCCTTCGCTCGCCAACTCCCGCGTGATGCGGCCTTCCAGCACAAACTCCGCGGCGGCGGGGACCCAAATCCCGTTCGCGCCACGCACCACCGGCGTATCCGCCAGCGCCTGAGCGATGGTCAATTCATCCACGCCCGCCGGCGGGGCCATCGAAGCCGCCAGCAACACGTGGAGCGGAAGCCCGATGCAGATCGAGACGGGCAAACCGGCTTCGTACCCTGCCGCGCCGCCCAGCGCCAGGCGACGCCAGGCCGTATCCGTGCCGCGCCGCTCGACGATGCGCGCCGTCACCCGATCCCGGCCCAGCCGCAGCAGCCGGTGATACGAGGCGTTCGGCCCGGTCTCCGGATCATTGATGAACACGACGGCGGCGGAAGCATATGCGCCGGCGTCATCGGGATAGTGCGTCAGGAACGGGAGCGCTCCCAGATCTACTTCCGGTTGAGTCACCTCCTGACACGGCCCCGTGGTCCACACCGGCGGCGGCTGCGGCGATTCAAGCGCATCGGCCAGGCGAAAGATGATCTGATCCCGCGGGACATCGAGCGCAAGGCCGAAGTAACGTCGATCCGAGCAGACGCCGGAGACCACAGGGAAGCGGCTGCCGCGCACGCATGTGAACAGCACGGGCCGGCCATCTACCGCAGCGATCTCGCGCGCCATCTCCAGACAGGGATCAACCTCTCTTTCGATGACGATCAGATGCCCCTGGTCGCGGGCTACTTCGATGAACTCGTGTAGATCCATGCTGCTTGCGTGTTTTCCTGAATCCGCCTGTCCCTCGCGCGCGTGATGCACTTCAATTCAATACGAAAATCAGGCCCCAAAGGTGTCACGTTTCATCGCCCGCGTCGCAAACCTGCGTCAAAATCACCCCGACGGCTCCCGCAGCGCGCAGCCGATCTGCGACGAAGTCGGCAGTTTCCGACGTGACCAGCGCGATCAGGTTGCCGCCCCGGCCGCCGCCGGAAAGCTTGGCCCCGGCCGCCCCGGCGCGATGCGCTTCGTCCGCCAGCCGATCCAGTTCGGGCGACGAGACGCCAAGCTCCTGAAGCACCGCGTGATTTGCATCCATCAGCGGACCAAGCCGGTCCGTCTCGCCGGTAGCAATCGCCTCGCGCGCCGCTCCCACCAGCGTCGCGATCCGGTCGAAACGCGCTTCGAGCGTCGCGGGGTCGCGCTCCCAATCGCGGCGTACGTCGCCCACGGTGATCTTCGTCGGGCTGCGCACGCCGGTATCGGCGATGGCCAGCCAAAAGGGCCGTCCGACCGAAAATCGTTGCGGCGGTTGGCCGCGCACGAAGAACACCGGCTGCTCGTAAGAAATCACCGTGTTATCAATGCCGCTGGGGTTGCCGTGGTGCAGCCGATCCACCTGATACACCAGATCGCAGACCTCAGCGGATGTCAACGGCGTCCTCGGCGGCCGCGGCCAACGCGCGCACGATGGCCGCAGATACTGCCGCCCCGCTGCCCAGCCCACCGGCGATGGGGATCGTTGAATGGATGCGAAGACGCCACGCGGGAGGCGCTGAGATCCCCAGGTGCGCCAGCGTCAGCCGGACCGCCGCCGCCAGGGGATGATCGGGCGCTGCAACTTCCAGGCAAATTTCTTCGCCCAGGTCCGGCGCGTCAATCGTGAAGCCACAGCCTGACGGCGCGGACGCCACGGTCGCTTCGGCGCGCACCGCCGTCACCGGAATTGCCAGGGCCGGCCGGCCGTAGACCACCGAATGCTCGCCGAGGAGGATGACCTTGCCCGGAGCGGAACCTGTGCTTTGAATCATTGCCGTCATCATTCCAGTCAACACATCATAGCACAAACCTCGACGCCCGGCCAAAGGATATCGCGGCCCGGCGCGGCGATACCGAGAGTGGTATAATCTCAGCGTCGCAACAAGCAAGAGGAGCCACGTATGGAAACGACTCAGATTGCATCACAGGCCATCATCTGGCCGTTGCTGGCCGGCGTGCTGATCATCTTCGCCAACGCGTTCTTCGTCATGGTGGAGTTTGCGGTCGTCACCGTGCGCCGGGGGCAGGTCGAACGGCTGGCGGAGGAAGGGGTGCGCCGCGCGGAGCCGGTGCTCAACTTGCTCAAGGATACCGATTGGGCCATCGCCGCATCGCAACTGGGCATCACGGTCGCCTCGATCTTGCTCGGTGTGGTGGCCGAGGAGCCGCTGCAACACCTGCTGGCGCCGGGGCTCGAGCGGATTTTTGGGCGCGTGCCCTTGCTGGCCGGGCTTTCCACCGCGCTGGCGACGGTGATCGTCTTGCTCATCCTCTCTTTCTTTCACATGGTCATCGGCGAACAAACCCCAAAGACGATCGCACTACGCTATCCCCTGCGCACCGCCCTCATCGTCGGACGGCCGATGGCGATCTTCGCGCAGATCGCCCGACCGCTCATCTGGATTGTGGATCAGTCCACGGCGTTGGTGCTCAGGATCCTCAACATCGGTGGGCAGACCGGCGGTCACGGCATCCATACGGTAGACGAGCTCAAAGAGGTGGTACGCGAGAGCCAGGAAGGCGGCGTCATCGCCTATGGCGATGAGCGCATGCTGCTCCGGGCGATGGAGTTCGGCGGGCGCTTCGTCCGAGAGGTTACCATCCCGCGCACCGAAATCATCGCCATCGAGAACACGGCCACCCTGGGCGAATTGCTCACCACGTTCAAAACATATCGCCATTCACGATTCCCGGTATATGAAGAAGACCTGGATCACATCTGCGGCATCGTGGCGATGAAAGACGTATTGCCGCTGCTGGCCGACGATCCGGGCGCCGTGGACAAACCCATCACCGAGCTGGGAATCATCAAGCCGGCGCTGGTGGCGCCCGAAAGCCGGCACATCGGCGACCTGTTCAGCGAGATGCGCCGGGATCGCAATCACATGGCGATCGTGATTGATGAATTCGGCGGCACCGCCGGGATGGTGACGGCGGAGGAACTGGCCGAGGAGGTCGTCGGCCGGCTCACCGATGACTGGGTGACGGAACAACCCGCCGTGCACGACGTGGGCAGCGGCGTGTTCGAGATTGACGCCCAGAGCCGCGTGGATGAGGTCAATGAGGCGCTGGGCCTCGACCTGCCCGCCGCGGCCGACTACGAAACGGTCGCCGGGTTCCTGTTGTCCCTGATCCGCCGGATCCCCAAACAGGGCGAACAGATCAACTATCGCGATCTGCGGTTCACCGTTTTGAAGATGGCCGGCCCCCGGATTGACCGCCTGCGCGTCGAGAAGCTCTGACAGCCGGCGCGGCCTGTGCTATAATCAACAAGGTTCGCGCGGCGCAATCCGCAATCCTGTAACCTCATTTTCCATCCGGGAGCATTTCAATGGCAGAAATCATGCGCATTGAGGACATCGCCCAGCACGTCGGGCAACACGTCAGCGTGCAGGGTTGGTTGCAGCTCAAGACCGACAAGGGCAAGCTGCAATTCTTGCGCGTCCGCGACGGCACGGGCGTCGCGCAGGCCGTCGTGTTTCATAGAAACGTCAGCCCGGAGACGCTGGAAGACGCCAAACGATTGCCGCTGGAATCGTCGCTGGTGGTGACGGGCACGGTGAAAGAGAACTCACGTGCGCCCGGCGTCCCCGGCGGCTATGAGATAGACGCCGACGGCCTCACCATCATCCAGGAGTCCGCGGAATACCCGATCAGCCCGAAGGAGCACGGCGTCGAGTTCCTGATGGACAACCGCCACCTGTGGCTGCGCTCGAACCGCCAGTGGGCCATCCTGCGCATGCGCGCGATGATCGTCAAGGCGATGCGCGACTGGCTGGACGACAACGGCTTCATCCTGGTGGACACGCCGATCCTCACCCCGGCCGCGGCCGAGGGGACCACGACGCTGTTCGAGATCGACTATCACGGCGACGCCGGCCTATCTGGCGCAGACGGGTCAGCTTTACAACGAGGCCAACATCTTCGCCTTCGGCAAGGTCTACTGCTTCGGGCCGACCTTCCGCGCCGAGAAGAGCAAGACGCGCCGGCACCTGCAGGAGTTCTGGATGGTCGAGCCGGAGATCGCCTTCTGCAAGCTGGAAGACCTGCTGGAGATCGAGGAGCAGTTCGTCAGCTACATCGTGCAGACGGCGCTGCGGGAATGCCGGGCCGAACTGAAGCCGCTGGAGCGCGACGTGACCACGCTCGAAAAGGTGATCGCGCCGTTCCCGCGCATCAGCTACGACGAGGCCGTCGCGATGATCAACGCAGGCGGCGGCGCAGGGCGTCACCGTGCCGCCCAACGACGAACCGCTGCCGCCGATCGAGTGGGGCGACGATTTCGGCGCGCCGCACGAGACGTCCATCGCCGAGCAGTTCGACCGGCCGGTGTTCGTCTATCACTATCCGACCGCGATCAAGGCGTTCTACATGGAGCCGGAGCCGGGCCGACCGGAGGTGTGCCGCAGCGCCGACCTGCTCGCGCCGGAAGGCTACGGCGAGATCATCGGCGGAGCGAGCGCATGAGCGACCCGGAAGTGCTGCTGGCGGCGATTGACCGGCACGGCCTGCCGCGCGAGGCCTATCACTGGTATCTCGACCTGCGGCGCTACGGCGGTGCCGCACAGCGGGTTCGGCCTGGGCGTGGAACGCACCGTCGCCTGGATCTGCGGCCTCGACCACATCCGCGAGACCATCGCCTTCCCGCGCATGCTCAACCGGCTGTATCCATAGTCACCACCAAGACACGAAGAGCACCAAGAATTTTGAAGAACAATGATTGAAAGCTTGGTGTTCTTGGAGTCTTGGTGGTAAATCTCCTATGCTTCAGGGCTACCTTCCTGCGTTTGCGCTGACGTGCGCGATCGGCGTGATCGTGGCGGCGCTGACGGCGCCGGCGGCGATTGCGCTGGGGACGCGCCTGGGGCTGGTGGATCGGCCCGGCGGCAGGAGGCAACACCACGGGGCGATCTCACGGCTGGGCGGCATTGCGCTGTATGCCGGGTTCATCGCCGCAGTGCTGGCGACCGTGCGCCCTGCCGGAAGGCTGGTTCCCCCCAGCCTCGACCCGAATGAGGCGTTGCGGCTGACCGGGCTACTGGTCGGGGCAACTTTTGTCTTCATCTTCGGGCTGCTCGACGACCGTTTTCAATTCTCCAGCGGCCCGCAATACCTCGCCCAGTTCCTCTCCGCGCTGATCGCCATCGCGTTCATCATCTTCATCGAGCGCGTGAACAACCCCTTCGGCGCGGAGCCGATCATCTTCCCGCTGTCTCATCGTCTGGCTGCTGACCATCTTCTGGTTCATGGGGATGATCAACACCATGAACTGGCTCGACGGGATTGACGGACTGGCCGCGGGGACGGCGGCGATCATGTCGGGCATCCTGGCGCTGCACATGATCCGCGAGGGCCAGTTGAGCGTGGCGCTGTTGCCGCTGGCGCTGCTGGGCGCGACGGCTGGGTTTCTTGCCGTTCAACTTCAACCCGGCGCGCCTCTTCATGGGCAGCTCGGGGTCCTATTTCCTCGGCTGGGCGCTGGCGGCGCTGGGGATCATCGTGGGCGCAAAGGTGGCGACGGTGCTGCTGGTGATGGGGCTGCCGATCCTCGACGTGGCCTGGCTGATGGTGAACCGCTGGCGGCGCGGCGGCTCACATGGGATGGGCGTCGGCGGGCGCGATCATCTGCACCACCGCCTGCTCGACCGGGGCTTCACCCCGCGCCAGATCGTGTTAGGCTATTACGCCTTCTGCCTGGCGTTCGGCGCGGCCGCGCTGGGGCTAGAGAACCGGCTCTACAAGGTCGCCGCGCTGCTGGTGCTCACGGGGCTGGCGTTGGCGGTGCTCATCTGGGCCGGCCGCGGCGCGGGGAGCAGTCGCGGCCATCAGGTTGAACCAGCGGGTGCGGCTTCAGATTTATGCTGCTTCGGCGTAAAGTTTCAATCCAAGTGCGTGCACAACTTTCAATACCGTGGCAAACTCAGGGTTGCCTGTATCTGAAAGTGCCTTGTAGAGACTTTCGCGCCCAATCCAGCTTCGCGCGGAGTTGCGACATGCCCTTGGCTCGAGCAATATCGCCCAGCACCGCTACGATCAGCGCAGGATCGCCATCTTCCAGGGCAGCATTGAGATAATTTGTCATATCTTCCGCGGTTTCGAAATGCTCGACTGCATCCCACGGATGGGTTTTTACCTTCTCCATACGATTCTCCTATAAGTTACGCGCAAGGATCAGCGCAGTCTGAATGTCGCGGTTCTGGGTACGCTTATCCCCGCCAGCCAGCAAGATTATCAATTGTTGCCCTCGCTGCACAAAATAAACCCGATATCCGGACCCATAATCAATACGCAATTCCGAAACACCTTCACCGACAGGCTTCACATCGCCGGGGTTGCCCAGCGAAAGACGAAGGACACGCACATCAATGCGGGCACGAGCCTGCCTATCTCGCAAAGCCGCGACCAGCTCCGCGTAAATCTCTGTTTCACGAATCTCAATCACGCGCAAATTGTATCCCACGAGATACAAATATGCAAATAATGGCAAAGTCGAGTTACTGACAACACGATCCATAAGCCATCAATCTCACCGAGTGGCAGATCGTGTTGGGCTGGAGAACCGGCTCTACAAAGTGGTCGCGTCTGCTGGTGCTCACGGGGCTGGCGCTGGCGGTGCTTATCTGGGCCGGCCGCGCGCGAGGGAGCAGTCGCGGCCGGAGTGAATCTCAACAGTGCAGGGAGTTCAACTCTCTTCGTCAGAATTCAAGATGGATGGGGCGACCGCCTGCACCACTGGCTGGGCTGTCCCCTAATCTTTGCGACAGTAACAATACACAAACTTCTGCTCGGCTCCTGATGGGGTGCGATGCGTTTCACTGGCGCTATCAACAAGCACAAAATCCCGGCCAAATTCACCATGTAAGCCTTCAGGGCTATAGCGGACAACATCTAGCCCACTACAGTGATCGGGACCATC
>CAVOHP010000011.1:0-22366 GCA_963695715.1 uncultured Chloroflexia bacterium | reverse complement strand
GCAGATATGTACACGACTTGGCGAGATTCGCTGTCCAGCATTACCACGGTGGCCTAAGCCAATGTGCGATCCGAGACACTGCTGCAGTCGCTTCCGTGTGCGAGAATGTCAGCTGGCCGCGAATCTCGCCATCGGGATAGTCGACCGTACGGATGTTTATGTACAACCCGCCAGCAGGCAATGCAGCCGCCTGAAATCATTTGACCCATTATATGTGTGTCGTTCGGGTACCGTAATACGAGTCACGTGCACGTACCTGAGCCGGCGGCTAAACGTCAGGGGAGGATGGATGGCCTTGCCCACATGAACGGGGAAGACGTCCGCTGCTGGCTGTGGCCCGAGGACTAACCAGCTACGCATATCGAAGAATACATGCACAAGTGGTCCGTATTCGCCGGGGTCGCCAGACTCCATCTGCACAAACGTAACGTTCGACGTGAAGAGCGTCCCGTTAAAAGTATCAACCTCACACGAGGAGGCGGTCCGCCCGTCTGCCTCAAGGATAAGGGTGGCCTGCCAGGGGGATAAAGTATTGGTGGGTGGTTATGAAACGTCACCCACGGCAACGACCAAAAGCTTTTCGAAACGTACATAGGCTGTGGCAGCGCTGGGCACGGGGGGAGAATGCTGTGCGCCTGTGAGAGTCGCGGTGTAGACAGAGACCGTGGCCCGCACACCCACGAGACAGACCAGCAGAAGGAACAGCCCCAGCCCTTCATCAAGCGGCATCCTGCCAAAAACAACAACGAAAGAAACCCCCAGAACACCAGCGGGACAGAGCGTAAAGACGAAAATTTCAATAAACGGCATAGGATTGACTCAGATTAATAAGCAGGGTTTTTTTTGAACCCCTGTTGACCTCCTTGTCCCATGGGAACAATCGGCGAATGGCTGTGGCCTTTGGTGCGAGTATCAAACTCCGTTCACAAACACGTGGATGCAACGGCTCTCGTACCTTCTCTTCCTCCTGTGTCTGGTTGTGCTGCTGTTCATCGGACGATCGGCGGCGCAATCGGAGGCGCGATGTGTGCCGTACAGCTATTACTATGAGGACCGCTGCCTGATTCCTGGTACGTTATGCGAGATAGGGGCTTAACCGCTTCAACGTACCTTCGCTTTTCGCACTTCTGCTGCAGCTGGCACCGATATATTTATCCCGCCGGACTACGATGCGAGTTACCACTTCGGCGCAACAAACGGCGCGATCGATGTCCTCGAGCTGCTGCAGATTCCGAGCCCTGCTTCTCGCTGACCATGCGTGTCATCTGCGAAACGATGATGCGGCCGTGCATCAAAGTGAATAACCGTCCGTACCCCCTCCTTTGTTCACCGGTCGCATTGGCAGCAAGTTAATCCACACCCAAAAAGAATCCATCCCGCTGCCGATTCCCATCTGCCAGTCGGTCTGCACCGAGTGGAGTACGTTAGCCGCGGAACAAAAGATAAATAGGGCGCTAACTGCCCTTAATCAATTAAATTCAGAGAGCACGTGCGAGGCCCTGTTGTTCGCGCACAACACTCCGCCTGTAACCTGTACGTAGAATGGGTATAACAATAATAAGATCTTGTCTGTGGCCCAGCTTCACCTGCCGCTCCACGCCCCCATCGTAGTGACCGATATCCGGACGGCCGAGGATGATAAGTACGCGTCCAATGCCTTCCTGGCCACGCGCATCTCTTTCATCAACGAGATCGCGGCCATATGCGAAAAGCTCGGCGCCGACGTCAAAGAAGTCGGGGCCGGCATGGGCTACGACAAGCGAATCGGCAGTTCTTCCTCGATGCCGGAATTGGGTTTGGCGGAAGCTGTTTCCCGAAAGACGTCAAGGCCCTGGAATACATGGGGCTGCTGCACGGCGCGCACCCCGCGCTGCTGCGCGGTCATGGAGATCAACCGTGACCAACGGCGCCTCGTCATCCACAAGTTGCGCGAGTCGGGCTCGGGAACGCTCCGAAGACCGCAAGATCGGCTTACTCGGCCTTGCCTTCGAGCCAACACCGACGACATCCGCGAGCGCCGAGCCTCGAGGTCGCCAACATGCTGCTGCGTGAAGGCGCGCAGATTGCTGGGGCTATGATCCCGTATCCGCTCACGTTGCCGAACGGATCATCCCCGGCATGCACCTGGCTTCCAGCCCCTACGACCTGGCCGAAGAGAGCTGACGCCCTGATTCTGTTGACCGAATGGAATGAGTAGAAAACACTCAATCTCTCGCGCATCCATGACTCGATGCGCATTCCGCTCATCGTGGACGGCAGGAAGCGTGCTTCGAGCCAGCAGTGATAGCGCGATGCCGGCTTCATGTATTTCTCGGCATCAGGAGCGGCTACAGCGTGCCTGCCGAGACGCCGACTGAATTGCCGGGCGCATCGCAGACCCAGGCCAGCCACGATGGGAGCGTCCTGTCAACGAGCGTTCCCGCAGCATCACGAAGACGCACTCTCGCGAACGGCCTGACCGTCCTCTCCCGGGAGGTCCACGACGCCCCGGTCGCCACCTTCTGGGTCTGGTATCGCGTCGGCGGGCGCAACGAGGTGGCCGGCATCACCGGCATCTCCCACTGGGTCGAGCACATGCTCTTCAAGGGCACGCCGACGTTCGGCAAGGGCAGTACCGCGCGCGAGGTCACGAAGAACGGCGGTACGTTCAACGGCTTCACCTGGATCGACTACACCGCTTTCTTCGAGACGCTCCCGAGCGACCGCATCGACCTCGCGCTGCGCATCGAGTCCGACCGAATGGTCAACTCGGTCTTCGAACCCGACGAGGTCGCATCGGAGCGAACGGTCATCCTCTCCGAGCGCGAGGGCAACGAGAACTACCCGACGTTCCACCTCGGCGAGGAGGTCGCCGCGAGCGCCTTCAAGGTCCACCCCTACGGCCAGGAGTCATCGGCTGGAAGTGCGACCTCCAGACGATGTCACCCGCGAGGGCCTCTACGGCGGTACAAACGCACTACACGCCGAACAACGCCGTCGCCGTCGCCGGCGACTTCCGCCCGACGAGATGCTGAAGCGGATCGAGGAGCTGTTCGGCGCGATTCCGGCCGGCGCCGTCGAACAACCACCGCGCGCTGGACGAGCCGCCGCGGCTCCGGCGAGCGCCGCGTCGAGGTCCAACGGCCCGGCGCACGACCTCCTACCCGAGATCGCCTATCGAGCGCCTGCCGCCACCGAGCCCGGATTACTTCCCGATGGTCATCCTCGATTCCATCCTTGGCGGCGCCAAGCCGAAGCCATCGCCGTTGGGGCGGCGGCGCAGGCAACCGAAGCTCGCGGCTCTATACGCGCGCTGGTCGAAACCGAGCTGGCGGTGTCCGTCTCCTGCAATATCGACCGCGACGGTCAGACCCTTACCTGCTCTCTTTCTCCGCCACAGTCCGCGAGGGTCAGACCCCGGCGGCGGTCAAGGGTGCTATTTTCGCCGAGATTGACCGGATGCAGCAGGAGCCGGTGAGCGAGAATGAGCTTGCCAAAGCGCTCAAGCAGCGCGCAGTTGGCCTACTCCAGTGAGACGGTGACGGACCAGGCATTCTGGTTGGGTTTCAGCGAGATCGTCGCCGACGCCGAGTGGTTTGACGTTTCTCGACAACATCGCCGCTGTCACGGTGGAAGACGTGCAGCGTGTGGCCCGAGCGCACCTATTTGTCGCGCTCTCGCCGGAACGTCGGGTGGTACATCCCCAATGGCGAACTTGCTACGGATGACGAGGATGAGGCGATCTTAGACGATGACGCCGACGGCCTGGAGGCCAACTGAATCATGCTAATTCACCCTTCGGGTCAACGGTGGTTTGCTGCCCCAAAAGAACCCCGCGTCACCTCTATGCCCGGCGCCGACGATGTGCTGCGAGCCACGCTGCCTAATGGCATCATCGTGCTGGCGCGCGAGAACTGGGCCGCGCCCTCTGTGGCGATGCGCGGCTACGTACAGGCCGGGAACCTTGACGAGCCGGATGAACTGCGCGGGCTGGCGTCGTTCACGGCCACCATGCTGACGCGCGGCACCTCGCGGCGCAGCTTCGCCGAGATCAGCGACACGGTCGAATCGGCCAGCGCCTCGATGAGCTTCTGGTCTGAGGCGCATATCACCCGTTTTGCCGGGAAGTACCTTGCCGAGGATATGGATCTCATCCTCGATGTCCTGTCGGACGAGTTACGCAATTCGACGTTCCCTGTCGAATATGTCGAGCGCGTCCGCGGCCAGCGATTAACGGCCATTCGTGAAGCGCGAGAATGACACCGGCTCGATGGCCGGGCTGGCCTATCTGGAAATGATGTACGGGGAACATCCCTTCGGCCGCGACTCGCTGGGGACTGCCGAATCGAACGCGGCGGTCAGCCGTGATGCGATTGCTCAGTTTCACGCTACATACTTCGCGTCCGTGCAACATGGTGATTACGATCGCCGGGGGCGGTTGCCGCCGAGGAGGCCGTCCGGCGTGTCGAGGCTGCACTGGGCGATTGGTCCGCGGAACGCCCTGCCGCGCGCCCATTCCGTCGGTGCCTGACCTCAACGAAGTGCGTTCCCGGTTCGTCCGCGTGCCCGAGAAGTTTCAGTCCGACATCATCATGGGCTGGCGCGCCATGCGCCGCACCGAACCCGACTACGAAGCCGCGCGTCTTGCCAACACCATCCTGGGCGTCTTCGGGATGATGGGACGCCTGGGCGAGAGCGTTCGTGAGACGCAGGGCCTGGCCTATTACGCCTACAGCTCGTTGGCCGGCGGCAAAGAGACCGGCAGTTGGATTGCCTCTGCGGGCGTCGCGCCGGAAAACGTCGACCGCGCCGTCGCTTCGATCCTCGCAGAAGTAGAGCGGATACGACAGGAACCGGTCCCCGAAGATGAACTCGAAGATTCCAAGCGGTATCTGATCGGGTCGCTTCCGCTTCAGTTGGAAACCAACGAAGGCGTAGCCAGCCTGCTCCTCGACCTGGAATGGCACGGCCTGGGGCTTGACTATCTGGAACGCTACACCAGCAACATCGAAAGCCTGACGCCCGCCGAAGTCCAGGAAGTCGCGGCCCGCCATCTGGTCCCCGATGCGTACGTGCGCGCCGTCGCCGGCCCCTGACGCTCGATTCGCATAGTAAAAACCGTCGGCCGCAGCAATCCGCAGCCGACGGTTTTTCGTTATCGCATCAATCCATTTGTGTCAGTCCGTCACTGTGAACGTGCTGCCCGCGCCGCGTCCCCACACTTCGGGGAAGTACATCTGATACCCCGTCGGCGGCAGCGTCAGGTACTCGCCCGGCAGCGTAGCCAGGGCCTGGTAGGTGAAGCGATAGCTCCCCGGCGCAAGGTCGGTCGCGAAGAGCGCCGTCTTGTCGTCTCGCAGATCAACCGCCGTCGGCGCCCACCACCAGCCCGGACGCTCCACATCCGTTGTTTCCATCTGCGGCCCCTCCAGCGCCGCGCTGGTGGTGCGCAGGCTGGTGTCAATCGGCTCCAGCCCTGCCGGTCGCGGGTCTTCCACGATCAGGTAGTGCATCGTGCTCGGTGCGGTGATGTCTACCACCACTTCCACGACATCACCGACCCGCGCCGTCGTGATGGGCGGGCAGGTCTCATCTTTCGGTTGCCCGCAGTCGGCCAGGCGATAGTGGCGGTTCACCGTCATCCCGCGGTCGAGAGCGTCCACCTCGGCCACCGGTAGATACGAGCGCAGGAACGCGCTGTAGTACATCTGCCCGGGGCCCTCCCCGCGTTCGAGTTCGAGCGCGTTCGCCCGATCACGCAGCAACTCGGCCATCGTTGCCTGCAAAAGGGTTGTCTCCTCAACCGTCTCAGGGGTGACGGTGTCTGTCCCCAGTTCGCCGCCGTTAAGCGCTGACGCTCCAGTTGTAGTCCCCTTCCAGTTCACCGGAGTACGCCATCCAGTCGGTGAGCCCCATGATGGACCAGGCGCTTTCCTGCGTCGTCTCCCAGTGGTCTGCGCTTCCGGATGCTCATCAGCCAGCGCACGGCGTTGGGGGCCAGCGGGTTCTCCGGGTCGAGTTTGGCGATAGCATCCAGCACGATGGCCGTGGTTCGCACGTCCGTGTTCATACTACGATAGTCTACGAAGTCCTCTTCCCAGTGGGTTGAGGTCGCTGAGACGATGGCCGCCGCGGAGAGATCGTCCAGCAACGTCGCCACGCGCGCCGGGGCCGCATCGTCCCCGATCTTGTCGAGCGCCAGTGCGAGATACGCCTCGGCGAACAGACTCAGTTTCTCTCGCTGCTCGTAAAGCGCGCCCGCCCGGTTCGGCTCTTCGACGCCCGCTTCGGCCAGCGCGTAGACCGCGAAGGCCTGCTGGTTCGCCTGCCAACTGCTCAGGCTCTCCGGCGACTTGAGGTTCTGCTGTCAAGAACTGCGTCCCGCGGTTCAACACCGTCGAATCCACGGCAAACCCCGCCTCGCGTGCTTTGGCCAGCCCGAAGATGACATAGGCGCTCACCACGACATTGGAGTCGTCTGTCTGCCACCAGCCCCAGCCGCCGTCTATGTGCTGCTTGCCGTAGATCTTCTGCAAGCCCACGCTGACTTCTTGTTCCAGTTGCGCCTTCAGGCCGGGGCGCTCGATCCCCAACTCGCTCAGTGCGAGATAGGTCGCCACGTTGGGCAGGAAGCGGCTCATCGTTTGCTCGACGCACTCGTATGGGTAGTGTTCGAGATAGCTCAACCCGCCGCGCATCCCCGCCGCCAGGCTCGGTTCGACCATCACGTCGAGGCCGCCGCGGTCCGGTTCGGCGTTTGCAGGGACGAGGATGCTTTCCAGGCGTGTCTCGCCCGGTCCCACCTGCCCGCTTGTGCCGACTACCTCCGGCGTGCTGTAACGATACACCGGCAGCGTTATTTCGACGGCGTCGGCCAGTCCGCCCGTTTCGGCGCGTGCGGTCATGGTGACGATGACGGTCGCGCCATCCGTGTCAACCGTGACGGGCCACGTCAACTTTTGGCTGCCATTGGCCGGGATCGTCGCCGTGGTTTCCGCCGCCGTCTCGATCTCCATGCCGTCGGCTTTCAAGGTCGACGCTGACCGTCAGCGGTCGGTCGGTGCTGTTCTGGATGATCCCGCCGATCTCGGCGCGGTCGCCATCCACGAAGAAGCGCGGCAGAGTCGGCCGGATCAATAACGGTCTGGGTCGCAATCAGGTCGTTCTTGCTCTGCCCGACCAGCGTCTGCGGCGAGGCCGCGCGCGCGTCCATCGTCCAGGTCGTCAGGTTATCCGGCAGCGTGACCTCGACGCTCGCTTTGCCGTCCGCGCCGGTGCGCGCGTTGGCCTGCCAGAACGCCAGGTCGAGGAACTCGCTCCGCACGGTCAGGCCGCCAGGCCCCATTTCGCCGCCCCCGCCGCCGCCCTTGCCGCCTTCCGGCACCTGTGCGACCAGGCGATCCACGTTGACCACCAGCGTGGCCGAAGTCTGGACGCTATTCGGTCTCTCGTTGTAGAACCGATCCATCAGCGTCCCTGCCTGGTCGTCGGCCAGCGTCAGGACGGCCTTGTCTACCAGCGCCAGCGATACGTCGGCGCTGACGGGGTTGCCTTCATGGTCGAGGATCTCGATATCATACGTCACCGTGTCGCGTGGCCCCGCCTGCGGCGCGCCGCCGGAGGTCTTTTCGGTCGTGCGCGGCGTCACCTTGACATCCAGTTCCTTGTCGGCCACCGAGACCTTCAGCTCGGCCAGGCCGGCGCGGAACGAAGGATTGGGATTTGCCGCGTCCATCCCCTTGACGATCACCAGCGAGACGTAGGCATTGGGTGCGAACTCGGATTCTACGGGCAGCTCCAGCACCTGGCTGTTGCCCGTCAGCTCGATCACCTCATGTTGCAGAATCCCGCCGCGTTCGACGGCCAGCAACGCCTTGACCTTCCCTTGATAGGGGCTGGCGACCAGCACCCGCGCCGTGTCGCCCACCTCGTAGGAATCCCGATCCGGGATGAGCTGGATGCGGTCGTTGTTCTCCTGTCGCCACGACACGTATCCGGCCCCGTGACCCATACCCAGGCCGCGCTGCGGATTTGATGTCTTGCCTGGTCGCGCGCCGTCGCCTCGATCTTATGATCGCCGGCCTGTAGCGGTTTCCAGTCCAGGACGGCCTCGCCCGCGTAGTTGGTGCGCACCGTATCGGTCATGATCGCCGTCATCCTGGGCCGCGTCACCCAGTAGAACCGGCCGTCCTCGGCCTCCTCACGCACGCTGAGCCACTCCACCTGATTCACCACGAGCGTCACTTCCTGGTTCGCGACCGGCATCCCCTGTGGGTCAACGGTGATGACCTCCACCTGCGCCGGTTGCCCGACCGTGGCGACATATTCCGTCGGTTTCAGCCCGATGTAGAACTCACCCTTGTGCACCAACGCCGTTGCCTGTGTGGACACCGGCTGGTTGTTTGCGTCGGTGATCGTGATATCGAACGTGAAACGCTGGCCCTGTTTGAACTTGGAGATATCCGCGGGAACGCTGAACGTGAAGCGCCCGTCCTTATCGGTCTTCCCCTCGCCCCGGCTCAACTCGCCGCCGTAGGCCGAGAATCCGTCATCGTACCAGTTCCAGTCGGTGAAGCTGTAGCCCTCTTTCCCCGGCGGCGCGAAATACTCATCCGCCGAGATGAGCACCCACTTGACGTCAGCGTCCTTCACCGGGCCGCCGAAGAAGTAACTGGCCTCCGCCGTAACGTTGATCTGCTCGCCCTGTACATACTCCGGTTTGTCGGTCGTCGCAACCAGTTCATACTCCGGCTTGCGATACTCTGCGACCTGGAAGCCGACCCCGAAGCTGTTATCCTTGTCCGGCCTCACGCTGAGGTAATAGAGTCCCGTCGTCGCGTCCGGCGCCAGCGCCAGCTCGCCGTCAACCGTGCCCTCCGGCGTCAGGGTCATATTTTGCTCGATGACCACGTTGCCCCGGTCATCGTTGATCGTGACCGAAACCGCCTGCCCGGCGTCCGGGAGGCTGTATTGCGCGTCGCGGTCGCGCCGCACGATGGCCTTCCAGTAGACCGTCTGCCCCGGCCGGTAGATGGGGCGATCCGTATAGACATAGGCATTGTACGGCAGCCCGCTCCCGCCGCCCTGCGAGCCCGAAGTCCCACGGCGAGATGCCGTTCGTCCAGTCAGACGAGGCGACGCCGAAGCCGCCCGCGTCCGTGGTCGCGATGGCGACCATCGGCTCCCACGACTGCCGCGATTTCATATCCGTCAGATGGGCGAGTCCGTCGGCGTCGGTCGTGATCGTGCTGTCTACTTTGTCCCTGGTGTAGAAACGCACCTGCGCGCCGGGAACCGGCTGCCCGCTCTTGAGATCCGTCACCCAGGCCAGCGCCTCATCCTGTCCCGTCTTCAGCACGATGTTGAGATCGGTGCGGGCCAGGAGCCGTCGCGTGCTCATGCGATCAATACCGGCCCCGGCGTCTCCCACCAGTTCCAGATAGTAGAAGCCGGGCGAGAGTTGCTCGCCTTCGGCATCGGTCAGGGGCGTGCGGAAGACGGCCATGCGATTCGGGCGCGCGGTCGTTGTCTCGGTCCACTCCCGGATGAGGTCATCCTTGCGGGGGACGAAGCGGTCCCATGCTTCCCACCATCCCGTGCCCGTCATGGCGAGGTAATCATCCAGGGGCGTGTTATAGAGCGAGAATTTGATCTCCGGCACGTTGCGATACGTGATGACCGCCTCGGTGTCCGTGTACGCGTTGTAGGTCCCGATCTGCGCCGGCGTGTTGATCTCCAGCATCGGGTCATAGTCGCGCGTGCGGAATGTGACCTTGTAGTCATCGCCAAGTGTGTTGCCGTAAGGGTCGGCGACCTTGCCCGATAACGTCACCTCGTATGAAGTCGCAGGCAGCTTGTTGAAGTCTACCCACAGCGAGTTGTCATACGGGTTATAGTTCGTATACACCCGGGTTGGTTTCGGGAGGATGGTCAGACTATCCGTCACGAATGTGCCGGGATTCATCGGGCTTTTGAAGTAGAACACGATGCCGCCCATCGGGTCGGCCCGCAGGTTGCCCTCCCTGGGGTCGGTGCGCACGATCTCCGGCAGCGACACCGCCAGGAATCCGCGCTTGCGGTCGCCCGTGTCGCGCAGCGTACCCATCTGATTGGCGGCCATGGCCGAAGTATCCACCTCGGCGGTGTACCGCTGGCCGTACTCCAGCGCCGTGCGCGGCTTGAAGCCCAGCACGGTATCGCCCGCGCGCCACGTATAGGCCCCTTCCACGGCCACGCCCGCATCATCGCGCAGGCTGAATGCCTCCTCGGTGGAGGCGCGATCCATCGGCATCGAGAATGTGACGCTGATGGGGCTCTGAATCGGCAGGTTGATGTTGTTTTCCGGCAGCCATGCGATGACCGTCGGGTCGGTGGTGCGAAAACCGAAGACGAAGTCCTGTTCCAGCACGGCCCCGCGCGTGTCGGTCAACCCGGCCTTCACCGTGACGGAATAGGCGGTCGAAGCCGCAAACCCGTCTTTCGGCGTGAACTGATAGATGCCGGTATTCAACCATTCGCCGCTTCCCTCAACCTCCGGGCTGATGACCAACGGTTGGGGCAGGTCGGCCTGGCCGCTGACGCCCGTCAGCGGCACGACGGGCCGATTGAACGCCACCGTAATCGGACGGTTGACGATGACGTCGGTCGCGCCGTCCTCCGGCTGCGTGGCGGTAACTTCGAGGTAGCCCACCGTGCGAAAGTCTTGCTCGACGGGCGCGCTCAAAGCCAATCCCGCGGCGCTCCGGGCGGTGTTCGCAACGGTGATGGTGTAGTCGGCGGCGCGTGCGAATGGCTCGCTCGCCGCGAAGACCAGCTCGCGCCCATTCACGCTGACCTCACCGGCGGTTGGCGGAGTGATCTCGAACGCGGCCTGCGTGCTGGCCGGGTCCATGGCCTGATCGAAGGTGATCATCACGGGCGCGTCCAGCGGTTGCTCCTCGCCGCGCGCCGGGCTGATCGTCGCGACCATCGGCGGCATTGGCGCGACGGTCGCCACGGCGGTCGGGGCCAGTTTCGGTTCGCGCCACATCGGCGCCGCGGGCGGCGGGCGCTTCGGCGCTTGACGGCTGCGGCGCTGCCGGCTGGTCAGAGCCGCATGCCGCCAGGATGATACTGAGAACAACGACAAGATTCAGCAAGGACATGAACCGAATCTGCTTCTTCATGCGACTCCTCCGAGAGTACAACGAGATCACTCCACCACTCTGATGACGATCGGCTTGCTGGTCACCCGGCTGCCGTCGCGCCGGATGGCGACAGCCTGTAATTCATGCTCGCCGCGCTCCAGCGGCCACCACTGCGTATAATCCGGCCCATTGACCCGGGCAAGCGCCGCGCCGTCCACAAGCACCGTGACGGTCGCCGATTGTAGCTCCGGCGCGACGTGGACGGAGACCGGCGTCGCCTGGCTTTCTCCGGGCAACGTCGGATCCAGCCGATAGACGCGGTTGGCGTCGGGGCTGATGAGCGCCAGGGCGTCTCCGGGCGCCGCTTCTGCCGGTGCGCCGGAATCTGTGTGCGCGTATGGGTCCGCCGGCGCGGGCTGAGGGATGCCGTTTTCTCTCGCCCATGCCTGGTATTCGGGCGGCAAGACCCAAAAGGCTTCTGTGATGATGTATTCCGCCGGCGTATCCTGCCCGGCCCTGTGACCCGTCCGCGCATCGCGTTTGACCACGATGTGAGACATATCTGCCTGTCGGGGCTCCGTGCCCTCGATGAACCACTCCACGCGCCGCAGCGGGCAAGGGATGATGGTCCCGGCGTCGCTCATGAGTGGTTTCTGTCTCCCGGCAGCAACCCGGAATCGGCGCAAATCTCAACCCGCGCCAGACCGTCCGGGATGGTGAAGCCCTGTCCTCGGCGCGTCCTTCAGCGCGGCCCGCATGAAATCGCGCCAGATGGGGCCGGCGCCGCTGACGCCGCTCACATCGAGCATCGGCGTGTTGTCGGCGTTGCCCACCCACACCCCGGCGACCAGCGCAGGCGTATAGCCCAGGGTCCAGTTATCGCGCCAATCGGTCGTCGTGCCCGTCTTGGCTGCCGCCGGGAAACCCAACTCCAGCGCGTTGTTCGGCCCGAATGCGGGCAGGCGCGCGTTGTCATCGCTCAGGATATCGGTGATCAAGTAGGCCACGCGCGGGTCGAGCGCCGGGCGCCGCGTCAGCGCCTCGTCCTGTGCTGCATCATACAGGACACGCCCATCGAGCGTTTCGATCCGCGCGATGCCGTGCGGCGTGATGCGCTGGCCGCCGTTCGCGAACGCGGCATAGGCTGCCGTCAACTCCAGCAGGCTCACCTCGCCGCCGCCCAGCGTCAGCGCCAATCCATAGCGCGGCGCATCGGTCTGCTCCTGCCCGGCGCTGCCGGTCGGGGTTGGTTGCGGCGCGCCGTCGGTGCGCCACGAGATGCCCAGCCGTTCGGCCTGTTCCAGCAGACCGTTCACCCCCACGGTCTGCAATGCCTTGACCGCCGGGATGTTATACGAATTGGCGAGCGCCGCGCGTGCGGTGACCGGGCCGTGCTCGCGCAAGTCGTAATTCTGTGGGACGTAGGGGCGACCTTCGTCGGTCGGGAAGGCTGTTCGCAAATCGGCAATGAGGGTCGCCGCAGTCCACGGCGCGCGCCCGTCGCTCTCGGCCCTTGCCGGGTCGAACGCCGCGGCGTAGGTGAGCGGCTTGATGGCCGAACCGGGTTGCCGGCGCGTGAGCGTGGCGTTCACCGCGCCGCTGATGCGCGCGTCGAAGAAATCGGGGCTGCCCACCATCGCTGCAACCGCGCCGGTTGCCGGATCGAGCGCCGCCAGCGCCGCGTTCTCGGCGCGACGCGCGGGGTCGGCGATCGGGTCACAATCGGGCGGCGCGATCCCCTGAGCGCACGGGCGTAGCTGCGCCAGCCCTCTGCGCACGGTCTGCTCCGCGAGTCGCTGTTGATCTCGATCCAGCGTCGTGATGACGCGCAGGCCGCCACGGTTCAGGGTTTCCACGTCCACGTAGTTCGCGAGTTGATTGCTGACCCACATCACGAAGTGCGGCGCCTCGATGGGGAAGGGCGTCGCCGCATAGGCCAGCGCCTCACGGCTCGCGTCTTCCGCCTGCGCTTCACTGATATACCCCTCACGCGCCATCAACCCCAGCACCACTCCCTGACGGCCCTTCGCGGCGTCCGGGTTCTCAATCGGATTATAGCCCGTCGGATACTGCGGCAGGCCGGCCAGCAGTGAGCATTGCGCGAGGTCCAACTCGCTCGCGCTCACGCCGAAATAGGCTTGCGCTGCGGCTTCGATCCCGACCGCGAAGTGCCCGTAGTAGGTCGTGTTCAGATAGAGCGCCAGGATTTCGTCTTTGGTGTGAACCTGCTCCATGCGCCAGGCCAGCCACGCTTCGCGGATTTTGCGGCTCAGCGTTCGTTCCTGGCGTTCACCCGGGTCGAGATAAAGCCGGCGCGCAAGCTGTTGGGTCAGCGTGCTCGCCCCGGAGAAGGAGAATCGGCTCTCGCCGCCACGCGCCGTGTGCCAGGCATCCTGCAAGACCGCGCGCCCGATGGCCAGCGGGTCTACGCCCGGATGCGTGTAAAATCGGCTGTCTTCTGTCGCAATGGTCGCCTGACGGCAGGTGAGGGGGATGGCTTCCAGTGGAAGCGGGACGTACTTGTTCCCGTCCGGGTCTATGACTTCGTAGAGGGGGCGGCCGTTGCGATCCACAAACAGGATACTCTGCGTATCGGAGACGGCATCCGCCGCGTTGAGGGCCTGGGAGATCGGCGATGAGGCCGCGCCCGAAGAGCGCGCCCGCAAGCAGGAGTCCGGCCAGGACAATGCCGGCTCCACAGGCGACAATGCTGCGTGATCGTCGAATCATGATTCGGGACATAAGATCAGATGACACCCGAAGCGAGCGCGTTTCCGGCTGGGCGCTCGCCCCGGGGCTGTTTCTATGACGTTATACGTCCGGTGGTTGTTCCGGTTGCGCCACGTCAGTTTCCGAACTGCCGGCCCACAGACGACGCATTTCGTCGCTGGCCGCGAGCAGATCGTTCAACGCTCCCTGCGCCACGATGCGCCCTTCCTTGAGTATAATGATGTGGTCGGCGCGACGCAATACTTCGCGCCGATGTGACGTCACCAGACAGGTGAAAGCCTGCCCCTGCGTGCGGGCCGACCCAATGCGCTCCCACAGCGTGCGTTCCGTCTCCATGTCGAGCGCGCTCGAAAGATCATCGCAAACCAGCAGATCCGGCTCGCGCACCAGCATCCGCGCGGCGGCCGCCCGTTGCACCTGCCCGCCGGAGAGCCGGACGCCACGCGGCCCGACCATCGTCTCGATGCCGGATTCCAGTGTTTCGATATCCGATTCCAGGACGGCTCGCCACACCGCCAGTTGCAGCGCGTCCGCATTTCCACTCGTTATTCCATTCGTCGTTCCCATCAGGATGTTCTCGCGCAGCGTCATGCTGAACAGGCGCGGCGTCTGCGCCACATAGGCGACTCGTCCCGCTGCGAACAAAGCCGGCAAGTCTGATCTTGCGTTCCCATTCCAAAGCACGTCGCCCTCATCGTGCGGCAACAGCCCGGCCATCGCGCGCAGGAGCGTCGTCTTGCCGGAGCCGACCTCCCCGGTGATCACCGTGAAGCTCCCCGCTTTCAGCGTAAGACTGACGTCATAGACGCCGCGCCCGCCGGCCGGATGCACCACCGTCAGGTCATGCACCTTCAGGTCAACCAACGGGGCGGCGTCCATGTTGTGTTCGTGTCCGGCTGTTCCGCGGAGACCAGCATCACACGCGGTTCATCGGGCATCATTTCCGTGAGCCGCTCGACGACGACTTCCTGTTGTTTGAAGTCACCCACGAATGTGCCGAAGTACGACGGCAGCGCCACAGTGAACCAGAGATAATAGGTGAACAGGGCGAAGTCGCCTACGGTGAACTCGCCCGCCGCCATCGCGCGCCCCGACAGCAACAAGATCAATGCCATCCCCACGGTGACGGCGATACCCTGCATAGACCAGACGAACTCCTCCAACAGGGCGCTGCGAATAGCCGCGCCGCGTCGCGCCGCGTTCACCTTTTCGAAGTGCGCGACGATGTGCGCTTCCGCGCCGGCCACCTTCACGGCCTGGACTGCGCCGAATAACTCGGCCAGGAAGCCGGTGATCGCGTCGTCGGCCAGCCCCGCCTCTTTGCGATAACGCAGCATTCGTCCCCAGGCGACCCGCGCGATCAGGTAAGACGCCACAAGCGGCAAGAACACGAACAGCGTAATGCGCCAGTTGATGCTGCCCATCACGATCACGGCGACCAGGAATGCGATGAGATTCCCCATGACATCGGGCAGCCAGGTGGGAAAGTCCCCCAACTCGGCCACGTCATCGGTATAGCGGTTGATCGCTTCCCCCGGCGAGACCGGCGCAGTCAGCGCGCCCGGCCGTCTCAGGTGGGCGGCGAACAGGTTGCGACGCATCCATGCGCCCACTTCCAATCGGAACGTCCACGATTCCCACGCTTCGGCCAGCATCGCCACGTTGCGCGCCAGCCCCACCGAAACGAACAGGGCGATCAGCGCGGGAATGCCGATGCTGACGGCCGCGTCATCGGTCAGTTGGTTGAAGATCGAACGCTCGATCAGGCCCGGCAGCACCTGGGTGCTCAATACGAACACTTGCAGGATGGCGTGCAGCCAGAAGGGGCGGGGGGCATAGCGCACCAACCGGTGGACGTAGCCCCAGGTGCTCAGCGTCTGCGGCGTGAGGTCTGCTCGGTTCATGCCAGTACCTCCTCGAGCCCGACGCGCAGCAAGCGGCTGAATCGTGAGGCCGGGTCGGCTGCCAACTCCGTCTGCGCCCCGTACTCCACGATCCGCCCTGCTTCGAGCACCAGGATGTCATCGGCGCGCTGCAAGGTCTGAATCCGATGGGCGATGACGATGGCCGTGCGCCCCATGAACAGCCGGGCCGCGGCCCGCTCCAACCGCCGCTCAGTCATCGGGTCCAGGCGTGACGAAGCTTCATCCAGGATCACCAATCCGGGATCGCGCAGCAGCAGACGAGTGAAGGCGATCAGTTGCGCCTCGCCCGCCGACAGGTTGCCGCCGCCGGTTTCCAGTTCTGTGGCCAATCCGTCCGGCATCGCGCCGACCCAATCGCGCAGCCCCAGCGCATCCAGCGCTTCCCAGATTGCCTCATCGGTCACGTCAGGATCGAACAGGGCGATGTTGTCGCGCAGGCTTGCGCCGAACAACTGCACGTCCTGCGTCACCATCCCCACGCGCTGCCGCAAATCGGCCAGCGCCACATCGCGCAGGTTCGTCGTCGTCCAAGCCGGATCGTGCCGGCATCCGAATCATACAGCCGGAACAGCAATCTCGACAGGGTGGACTTGCCGCTGCCCGTGCGCCCGAGGATGCCCAGCATCTGCCCCGGCGCAAGCTGAAACGAGATATCATGCAACACGGGATCGCCGTCGTCGCGCTCGGGATCGTCCCGGTAGACGAAGGATACGTTCTCGAACGTCACCCCCAGTGGTCCGTCCGGCAATGCGGCGTCGGCGGTTTCTACGACCTGGGGCCGCATCGCGTAGAGCGACTCGATACGTTCCAGCCCGGCTGACGCCTGCTTGCAACGTCCCGGCTTCCTCGCGCAGCGCGTCCAGCGGCGACGCCAGCATGCTGATGTAGTACACGATGATGAACGCCGCGCCGATGGTGACCTCGCCGCGGGTATATAACAGCGCCCCAAGCGCCAGCCCCAGCCCATAACCCATGACGTAGAGAAACCCGGTGATGGAGCCGGCCAGGGCGCGCGCCATGTGTGCGCTGCGTTCGGTCAGTCAGCACCTGACGGGTCAATCACAGCCAGCCGCCCGCTGGCATACGCCTCTGCGCCGACGCCGCGAATGTCCTCGGCCCCGGCCAGAGCCTCCTCGATGAAGCCGTTCTGGTCGGCCCAGGCCTGCCGCGCGGTCGCCCAACGGCGTGCGCCGTATCGTTGCAACCCGGCCAGAGCGAGGATTGCCAGCGCCGCGTAGCCGGTCAGGATCAACCCGGCGCGCACGTTCTCACGGTAGAGAAACACGAGGATGCCCACGGTCAGCAGCGCGTTGGCCGCGGTCTTGAACACCGTCTGCGAGAAGAAATTGCCCAGCAGCCCCGGGTCCCCGTCCACGCGTTCGATCAATTCACCCGGTGTATGCGTCTTGTGGAACGCCATGTCGAGCCGCAGGACGTGGCCGAGCAGGTCGGCGCGCAGCGCGTTGGTGGCGCTCCACGCGACTTGCATGCTGGTGTACGCTGCGGCCAACGACAGCCCGCGCGCCGCCAGCCCGGCGATGAGAAAGATCAACGCGGCCATCAGCAAGCGGTTCAGCGGGCCGCCCGCCTGCGCCGTGTCAATGAAATAGCGGATGACCTGCGGATTGAGAAGCTGGAGCGCGATCCCGGCCAACAGCAACACGGTCAGCCAGAAGACGCGCCCCCGCTGCGGGGCGAGATATTTGCCGAGCATTCTCCGATGCCCGGCGAAAGGAAGCTGCATGAAGTTCTCCTGTGCGTTAACGACGCAAGCCACGGGGTGGCCGTGGCTTGCGGGTGGCGCGAAGCAACCACGGACGTGAGCGCGCCCGTGGCCCAGGATTCAGCCCCGGCCTCATTGCCGTCTGATGTTGGATTGTACCGGGCGCACTCGACTAATGGAGCGCCGCACCTTCTTCGGGGGTGGGGCGCAGGCAACGAGTCGCTTCAGTTGACATCAGATGTTTCTCCATGCTGTTGATTGTGCGCCTCGACAGAGGCGCAAGTAGTATACAGGTCTTATCTCAAACTGAGTCAAATCACGACCTCTTCATACGATGCCTGCGGTGCGCATTGCGGCGATTTCGTCGTCCGTAATGTCGAGTTCGTGCAGCACTTCGTCTGTGTGCTGGCCCAGGGTGGGGGGCGGGCGGCGATACGTGATCGCGCCGGTTCGCATGTGCGGTGGGAAACCCAGAGACTTCACCAGTCCCGCCACGGGATGCTCCAGTTCCACGATGAAGCCGCGCTCGATCACGTGTGGCTCGGCCAGCGCCTGATCCAGCAGATAGATCGGCCCGGCGGGCACGTCGGCGTCTCGCAACAGCGTCAGCCATTCGGCGCTCGGTCGGGCGCGAAATCGCTCGGTGAGCAATGCCTGCACGGCGGCCCGGTTGACGTTGCGCGCCGGGTTGGTCGCGTAACGCGGATCGTCGCGGGTCTCCGCGGGGATGTCCAGCACATCACATAGCCGCGCCCAGATGCGGTCCGTGCCGCCGGCGAGGATGATCCAGCCGTCGGCGGTCGCGAAGGTCTGATACGGCGTGATGGAAGGGTGGACGTTGCCCAGCCGCGGGGGGTTTTCGCCGGTGGCAAAATAGCTGCCGGCAAGGTTCGTCAACCAGCCCATCTGCGATTCCAGGATCGCCGCGTCAATGGCTTGCCCCGACCCGGTGCGCTCGCGTTCGTACAGCGCCGCCAGGATGGCGATCAACGCGTACAGCCCGACCGTCATGTCGGAGATCGGGACGGGATACCTGAGGGGTGGGTCATCCGGCTCTCCCGTCAGACTCATGATGCCGCTCATGCCTTGCGCCAGGATGTCATAGCCGGGTTGTCCCGCGCGCGGCCCCGTATGCCCGAAGCCGGTGACGCAGACGTGAATGAGCCGCGGGTTGCGGGCCAGGGCGGCGTCGGGGTCAATGCCGAGTTTCTGCAACGAGGCCAACCGCGGCAGGTTGTTGAGGAAGATGTCCGCGCCGTCTATCAGCCGATGCAGGATGGCCCGGCCTTCGGGCGTTGCGGCGTCGAGCGTCAGGCTGCGCTTGTTGCGGTTTGTTGACATAAAATAGGCGGATTCGCCATTGACGAAGGGCGGCCCCCAGCCACGCGTCTGGTCGCCCTTGCCCGGGCGTTCCACCTTGATGACGTCCGCGCCCATGTCGCCCAGATACATGGCGCAATATGGCCCCGCCAGCGCCTCCGTCATATCCACCACGCGCACCCCGCGCAGGATTTCCCCTTGTGTCATGACCCCTTCGCTCTCTACGCCCCGGCGCATCTGAGGATGCGCGCTCTGCATCCATCCGCCCAATCCGTGTCGGCTCCGTTCCTTATCCCCGCGCTCGCCGTTGCTGATCGCGCGCCCGCCGCCGGTCTGAGATGGACACGGCCGGGCCGCCGCGCAGCACGTTGATCATCTCCGCGAGGATGCACACCGCGATCTCCGCCGGGGCGCGCGCGCCGATGGCGATCCCAATCGGCGCATAAATGCGGTCGAGCGCCTCCGGCGCGATGCCGCGTTCCTCGATCAGCAGTTCGAACACGGCGTCTACCCGCCGTTGCGAGCCGATCATCCCGATGTAGGCCACGGGGCGATCCAGCACTTCCAGCAGGCATTCCACGTCGTGACTGTGCCCGCGCGTGACCAGCACGATGAAGGTGTCCTGATCCATGGGCATCTCACGCACCGTCTCGCGCAGCGGCGCAGCGATGACCTGACGGGCCGTCGGGAAGCGCTCCCGATTCGCGAACGCCGGCCGGTCGTCCAGCACGGTGACCGCGAAGTCGCACATGCCGGCCATCTGCGCCAGCGGCAGGGCAATGTGCCCCCCGCCGACGATGAGCAGTTCCGGCGCGCGGCGTTGCACCTCCACGAAAACGGTCGTGCTCGCATCGGGATAGCGCAGCAAGCGGTGCTGCCGGCTTTCCAGCGCGGCGCGAGCGTCGGCCATGACTTGCGCCTCCAGCCCGCCCAACCCCAGATCGCCCAGCGGCTCGCGGTCGAGCCAGATCACCGCCTCGCGCCCGGCGGATGGGCCGCTCGTCACCGTCGCCAGCGCCGTCGCTTCCCGCTGCGCCGCCGACGCGCGCATTGCCGCATACAACCCCGGCTTCTCCGCGAAACCGGGGTCATCGGTGTTCAGCGCGCCGGGCGCCACGCGTTCCACGAACACGTCCATGATGCCGCCGCAGACTCCCAGCGCCTGCATCGTGATGTCTTCCGTCAGATCAACCCGCACCGACTCCGGCTCGCCGGTCTGCATCACATCGAGCGCGGCCTTGATGACATCCGCCTCGCCGCAGCCGCCGCCCACCGTTCCCACGTGACGACCGAGCGGGTGGATGATCATTTTCGCGCCCACCTCGCGCGGCACGGACCCGCGCACGTCAATGATCGTCGCAACGGCGACTGTTTCGCCCGCTTCCGTCAGTTGAGTCAGATTATCGTAAATGCTTTCCATCGGTTCCTAACGTTGCCTTCTCATAATCCGCCGGCGTATCCAGGTCGGCGAGCACGCTTGGCGTGTCTACGACGACGTATACCGCGTCGGCGCGATGCGGGGCCAGCGCATCTTTCAGCGTGCCGGTCTCGGCCAGCACATCGGGCCAGACCCGGCGGGGCAGCAATATCGGATGTCCGGCGCGCATCTGATAGCTGGGAATGACGAGCGCCTGTCCCCCGGAGGCGCGGCCTGCCTCGATCACCCGGCGCGCCGTCTCAACCTCCATCTGGGGTTGATCGCCCAGGCAAATCAGCGCGGCCGTGGTCTCGACGCTCAATGCCCGTAGACCCGTCTGCACGGAACTCAGCATCTCGCCGGTTGCGTAGTCGGGGTTGACGACCGACCGGGCGCGTGTTCCAGCGAGCGCCGCCGCAACCTCCTCCGCCCGATGCCCGGTCACCACCACGATTTCGCCCGAGCGTCACCTGCTCCAGCGTGCGCACCACGTGCGCGATGACGGTCGCGCCCTCCCAGGGCAGCAATAGCTTGAACCGTCCCATCCGGCGCGAAAGTCCTGCGGCAACCACCAGGGCGCTGATCATGGGGCGATTATAGCATGTCCGGGATGAAGTGGATAGGCGCGTGTTTTGCCTCTGCGATTCGCGCCGTTTTCCAAGTCGGGCGCAAGATGCTATAGTGCCGTTCAAATTCGCCAGCCCGGAGGATCGTGAACATGACTGACAAGCCCTTTGCTGCTCTGGATTCCTATCGCGAATACCCCGTGGATGAGATGCGCCGGCGGGCGCATGAGTTCTATGAGGAAATTCGTCGCCGGCGGTCAGTGCGCGCCTTCTCGGATCGGCCGGCGCCGCGCGAGGTGATTGAAGACTGTATTCGCGCCGCTGGCACGGCGCCCAGCGGCGCGCACCAGCAACCCTGGCATTTTGTGGTCGTCTCCGACCCCGCGACAAAGCGACGGATTCGTGAGGAAGCGGAGAAGGTCGAGCACGCCTTCTATCACGAGCGCGCGGTTCCCGAATGGCTGGCGGCCATCGCGCCGATGGGCACGGATGAGCGTAAGCCATATCTGGAAATTGCACCGTATTTGATCGTGATTTTTGCCGTGTCGTATGCCGATGCGTCGGCGAACGAGCGCGTCAAACATTACTATGTGATGGAGTCGGTGGGGATCGCGACCGGCATGTTGATCACCGCGTTGCACCACGCCGGGCTGGCGTCTCTCACCCACACGCCCAGCCCGATGGGGTTTCTCAACACGGTGCTGGATCGCCCGGCGAACGAGCGGCCCTTCTTGCTGCTGGCGGTGGGTTACCCGGCCGATGACGCGACGGCGCCGGTGCTGGAACGCAAGCCGCTCGACGAGATCACGACGTTTATTTGAGGTCGCCCGCGAACGACACCGGCCCATCCAAACACGCCAGCCAGCCGGGGTGCGGCACGCCGGAGAGGGGTTTGTCGGGATAGCGCGGATCGGGCAGCTCGCAGCTTCCGCACAGCCCGATGCCGCAACGCATGTGCGCTTCCCATGAGAGTTGCCGCGGCAGGTGATGCGCTTCGCAGAGGAGATCAATCGCCTCCAGCATCCGCACCGGGCCGCACGCGTAGACGGCGTCGGGCGGTTGCGCGGTGATTTCGGCCTCGGCCGCGGCGGTGATCAGCCCGCGGATGCCCGCGCGAGCCGTCTTCCGTTGCGATGCGCAGCGTCGCAGGCAACGCTGTGAAGCTCTCTGCTAACAACACATCATTTGCGACACGCGCACCCATGCAAGCCGTCACGGCGATTCCGGCGGCGACGGCAGCGGCGCGCCAGGAACAGGAGCGGCGCTGCGCCATACCCGCCGCCGGTCAGCAGAATACGCTTCCCTCGCAGGGTGAAGCCCTGGCCCAGCGGCCAGCGCGCCCACAGTGGGTCACCCGGACGGAGTTGATACAGCGCCTCGCTGAACGGGCCGATGTTGGCGACGGTGAACGTCAGCGGATCATCGCCCGCAATCGAGAGCGGTCTTTCATCAATGCCCGGCAACCAGGCCATCACGAACTGCCCCGGTTGCGCGGGCAGCGTCTCGCGCATCACCAACGAGACGGTGCGATAGTTTTCCTGCCGCACATCGGCCACCGTGAAGCGCCGGTGCAGGCCGTC
>CAVOHP010000010.1:0-160156 GCA_963695715.1 uncultured Chloroflexia bacterium | reverse complement strand
ACGGTCCGCACTCAGCACCGGCCCATAGGCCGTGCCGTGATTGCCGTTTCCGCTCTCGTCGTTGGCGTTGCCGTTGAATGGGAGCAGTTCCGCATCCACCTTGAGGCGTGCTCAGGCAGGCGCATGATCGCGCCTGCCGGTGGTGCAGTTTGCCGCGACGGTTTCTCCTGCACGTCCAGCAGTTCAACGTCAGCGCAGAGCAAGGCGAGAGCGCGCACCCAGACGCAGAGGCCTGCGTTAATGACGTTTCTCGGTCAATTGAACTGATGCCGTTCATGATACTTGCCTCCTCAATAGAGTATGCTTCTGGCCTAACTTACCGCGTGGCGCGTCTGGAGAGCGTTTCGATCGGCGTTTCGCAGGCGTTGTGCGGCCACAGTTATCAGGACCGTAGACCAGATTCTGGCGTGATACTCAAAACCTCAGCGGCTCAGCACATCTATGATGTGATCCATCACGTCCGGTTGCGGCAAGGGCAGGATGGAATCAATCGAGGCCGGCACGCGCGGGGAGTACATCCTCCGGCCGGCTGTGGATGCCGGCGACGCCCGAGCGAAAGCCGTGCTTCTTCCACGCGATTTCCAGAATCTCCGGATCCCTCAGCGCCGTGAGCAGTTGTTTGCCCTGCGGCGTCAGCGCGATCAGCGGATGCGAGACCCACACGGTGGGCTGAGGGTAGATGATGCGCATCTTCTTGAGAATCTGCTCGCGCTGCGGGTCTTGTGCGATCTTCTCGAGACCCTGGCTTTCATAGGCCACGATGATCGGTTTATCCGCCCGCGCCTGCCTTCAGGAAGCGCTCGAACAGCTTCCCCGTCGAATCCTCGAGGAAACCGAGGCTGTCGAAATAGGCATGCACCGGCGGCAACGCTTTGTCGGTTGCCGCGACATCCGGTACGTCGCCGCCCAGAAGCATGCTGGTCAGGTAGACCGCAAAGATGCCGCCCGACTCCGATTTGGTCGGATTCGTGGGGATGATGGCGAAATGACCGAATAACTGTGGCAGCCCGATGTCCTTCCATGGCTTATCCTCCTGGGTCAGCCAGTCGAGCAGTTGAGCGTTGTCGGCGACGTAGTACACGCCGTCTTTCTCCTCGACGATGCCCTGTTGCACCAGTGCGTCCGTGACCTCCGCCCAGGAATAGAGGACCAGCGCCGAATTGAGGGGGGTCTCGTAGGTGAGGTCGGCGCCGGGCGACTGCCGGAAACGCCCGACGTCGGCCTCGGTGCCCGGCCACACGAAATCGTACCCGTTCGCGCAACGAGACGCCATATCCCGCGATCCCATGGTGTCGAACGTTACCTCGAGTTTGTAACGGTCCAGCAGGATACGCTGCACGTCCGGGTCGTTGAGCAGGCCTGCTTTCGAGCCGCCCGTGCATCCGCGCAGCGCGATCTGTCGGAGGGATGCTCGGACCAGCCCACGCACTGTAGGCCCGATACCCGAGGCCCGCGACCATCAGAAGGATCACACCGACCCAAACCAGCCTTGCGGCCCGGTTCATCCGCTGCCAGGGCCGAGGGCTATCGCTGCGATCCCCGCTCGGCTCCGCAGCGACGTTCCATTTCGAGAGCGGGCTGTAGTCAGTCGCGGAGTTGCTCGGCGGGGTGGGCGGAGGCGCAGGATCGGCCCACACCCGAGACGGCGCTGCCGGCCGCGCAGGCAGCCGCGCAACGGGCGCCGGCGTCTCGTACGCTTTCCACTTGATGAAGGCTGCTTCCGTCTCGGCGCTGGGCTCGACATCCAGCTCGCGCTTGAGCACGGTCCTGCATTCGCGGTACGTCTTCGCCACCCCAGCCGCGGTCGCCGTTCAGCGCATGCAGGCGCATGACTTGCCGCCACACACCTTCCCGCAACGGATCCTGGCGCGCCAGGTGTTGGGCATGCTGGATGGCCTCCGGATACGCCCCTTGTTTCTCCAGGAGGTCTACCAGCCGTTGCAGCGCGTGGCGGTAGGTCTCCGCCAGGCGCTCGCGATCGGCTGCGATCCAATCGTCGTAGCATTCGGGCAGGAGATCACCCGCATAGCGCGCGACCGCCGCCTGCAACGACTCGGCGGTATCGGCCTGCTTGACGGCGTTTTGGAAGCTGTCCACGTCAAGACTGAACGGGGCATCGGAGCGCCACTGCACGGTCTGGGCCTCGGCCCGGATGAAGCGTTCCCCTTCGGGCAGGCTCTGCATCAGCGTGTGCAGCAAGTTGCGCAGGTTGGTCCGCGCCTGCGTCTCGGCTGAGTCCGGCCAGAAGAGGAAAGCCAGGTGCTGCGCGCGCCACGGGGGCGTCGCGGTGGAGCAAGAGATAGGCGAGCAGGCACTGGGCGCGGGCGCCGTTCAGACCGTTCAACGGCGCACCTTCGTAGAACATCGAGAACTCGCCCAGTAGTCTGATTTCCAAAGTGGCCATGGACGCACCTCAGATCAATTGTTGCCTTTGGCCTTGCGAAACGCGCTGACCAGATCTTTCGTGCCGTCAAAGACCCGTCCGCCGGTCAACTCGGCGATTCGCGTCGAGCTGGCTCGTGTCGGCGCTGCCGAACGTGATCCCGAATACCGGGACACGGTCCAGTCCGGTTTTGGCCTGCGCAGCCGTGATCTCCTCGATGCCGATGCCGGTGTTGGACATCCCATCCGTCATGAGGATGATCGCCGGGAAGCGGTCGCCGATGCCCTGGTCGTGCATCAGCTCGAGGGCACGCGCAACCGGCTGGTAGATATCGGTAGAGTCCGCCGGTTCCTGGTTCTCGATCCTGCCCAGCACTTTCTCCAACTCGCCGGCGTCATTCCTCGCACGGTCCAGCTACTGATCTCGGCGCCGTTGAGAATGGTATCGTCAAACGTCAGGACGATGGTGACGTCGCCCGGCGCGCCCTTGCAGCAGATACCTGCTGGCCTGCTCCTGATCGAGCAGGGTGCGCATCGCCTTCCGTCAGTTGTTGCTGGCCCTCGCCCTCCATGCTGCCTGAGAAGTCGAGGGCGTACACGGTGAAGCTGGGCTTCCGGAAGTCGGTCTGATAGCGGCTCAGCGCATCGCGGATGACCCCCTCGGTGGGGTAGTTGAAGGCGTTGAGCGTCCGCTGCCGCATCAGCGCCCCATTCCGGCCGGAAGATAGCGGGATCCACCTGATCGCACAGCGAGCCCACGCGACGTCCCTTGGCGGCGATCTCGCGCTGCACGGGCTCCGACAGCAGGTAGTTCTGTAAGCTCTTCACCTGCGCCGCCTTGTCGGCATTATCCTTGCTGATGAAGGACATCGGGAAGTCGGCGATGCCCAGCCCCTCCGTCGGATAGATGATGTAGAACGGCTCGTCGCCCCGCTTCACCAGTTTCTGGTTCATCTCGAGCACGTGCGACTCGTAGTTGAACATGGCGTCACAGTGGTCGTAATGGTCCAGGCAATAGTCGCGCATCCAGCCCGAGCTCTCGCTGGTCCGGTCAATCGTGCCCAGGATTCGCTTGACCTCGATCGCGCAGCTCCGGATCCTGGAGGTGTTCAGCCGTCAACACGTCGGGCTGGCCGGCGAAGGCGTAGAGGAAGCCGAAGTAGGCCGAGGCGCCGCTGTTGCTCTGCGTGGCGCTGGTCATCAGCACCTGCAATCGGCGGTCTTCGGCGGCATTCAGGATCTCTTGCATGCCGACATCGCGCCCGATCCAGCCCAGCTCCTGGGCCAATGACTTCTTGACGCCGAAGACGATGGGACTGCACATGATGCTCTTGCTGTCTTTCACGACGTGCTGCTTGTCGCCCAGCGACGTCCACAGCGAGTCGCCCTCCCAGATCGCGTCGGCGGCGATGTTGCCGTCCTCGAGCATCATCATGATGTCTAGCGAGCCTTTGTAGCTGATCTGGACGTCAACGTGGTTCTCTTTGCCCCATCGCATCAGGATCGGCTCGAAGGAACTGAAGCCCGACCCGGCCACGATGCGCAGGATATCCCGATTGTCTCTGGTAGCGGCGCTGCTGATGTCATCGCCCGAGCCTCTTGAGACGATCGAAAGGATGACAAAAACTACGGCGAAGACAAACACCAAGCATCCAGACACCTGGTCTTCTGAGTCTTCGATTTCGTACGTAGGCCCGTTGTATGCGTCTATGTACGCGTCTGACTTGTTCTCCGCCGAGTCTTCGCCAAGCATATGGGAATACCAAGACCGATTTGTGGACACCGTTGCCTCCTGTCAGCAGCCCCTGCCACTCGGTAGTCGGGTCGGTGAATCCGCTCAGGCGGACGGGATTCTGGATGGGTCATCCGGTGAGCGTTCTTTCGCTTCGAGCAGGCGCGACAGGACGGCGATCAAGCCTGGCCAGTCGCGGAAATATGCTTCTGCGCCGGTCACGATGTCCTGCGCGCGGCCGCGCCATTCGGTCTGGCCACCGCCCAACTCTTCTTGCCAGAGGCGAATCGTGAAGAGATGTGAACCCGGGTATTGTGGCTCTTGTTCCATGTTTTCGGCTCCTTGAATCCTGATTAGCAGCGGTGTGTGCCTGGATTCCTGAACCAAGTCTACCAGGGATGCGTTTGGTAAGCGTTCGCGGAGGCGTTTCGGAAGCGTGGTGTGACCGCAACGTGTTGAGTTGCCCATGGATCGCGGACAAGGACTGGCGTCTGACCCAACTCCAGCCGAGGCAGGGGTCTGTTGCGAGGATACGTGGAGGCTCCGGCTGTCTTTGCATCGGCAAGCAATCGCCAGGGTTGAAGCGGCAAAGAGTCTGGAGATATTGTACCACGATTCACACGGGTTGACGCAGGTAGTTTTGTGCAGAATTCATGATCCCGACTGACATTTTGTTAGGATGGGGGGTCTGTTGAGTCAGGTGAGGGCAGCCGCGCAGGGCGGAAGCGCTCGACCACAAAAAGAAGCGTTACGGCTTCGACACCGTAACGCTTCTTGACTGGCCAGACGAACCATCACTTCGGCTGACGCGTGAACTCAGGCGACTTTAGTCTGACCGCCGGTAGTCTCCTAGAACAGGCCGACCACCCGGCCGGTTTCCAGGTCGAGGTCCACGTCGTAGAAGACGGGGCGGGTGGGCAGGCCGGGCATGGTGCGCATCTCGCCGCAGAGCGGGTAGAGGAAGCCGGCGCCGACGCTGGCCCGGATGTCGCGGACCGGGAAGACGTAGCCGTGTCGGGCGGCCCTTGACGGTCGGGTCGTGGCTCAGGCTCAGGTGCGTCTTGGCCATGCAGATCGGCAGCTTGTCGAAGCCCAGCCGGGTGTACAGCTCGATCTTGGCCTCGGCCTCGGGCGTGTAGGAGACGCTGCCCGCGCCGTAGATGTCCGTGGCGATCTTCTCGATCTTCTCCTTGATGCGTCCAATCGAGCGGGTAGAGGAACTGGAAGTCGCTGGGCTGCTCGCACGCCGCGATGACGGCCTTGGCCAGCTCGACCGCGCCGTCGCCGCCGTCGGCCCAGTGGTTCGAGAGCACGGCGTCTTCCGCGCCCGCCTGCGATCGCCCGCTCTGCCGGATCAGCTCGATCTCGGCCGGCGTGTCGTCCTTGAACTGGTTGATGGCCACCACCACCGGCACGCCGTAGCGTCTGGCGTTCTCGATGTGCGCGACCAGGTTGTCGATGCCCCGGCTCGCAGCAGCGGCAGGTTCTCCTCGGTGTAGGCGAGGTCCAGCGGCTTGCCGGCCACCACCTTGGGCCCGCCGCCGTGCATCTTCAGCGCGCGCACCGTCGCCACCAGCACCACGCAATTGGGGATCAGCCCCGAGTAGCGGCACTTGATGTCCATGAACTTCTCCATGCCCATGTCGCCGCCGAAGCCCGATTCGGTGACCACGTAATCGGCCAGCTTGAGGGCAATCTGGTCGGCGATGATGGAGGAGTTGCCGTGCGCGATGTTGGCGAACGGCCCGGCATGCACGAAGGCCGGCTGCCCTTCCAACGTCTGCATCAGGTTGGGCATGATGGCGTCCTTCATCAGGACGGTGGCCGCGCCGGCGCACGCCCAGGTCTTCGACCGTGACGGCTTCGCCCGCTGCGGCTGGTGCCGATGACGGCGCGGCCGATGCGCTCGCGCAGGTCCTCCAGGCTGGTGGTGAGCGCGAGGATCGCCATGATCTCGGAGGCGACGGTGATGTCGTAGCCGGTGATGCGCGTCATGCCCTTTTCTTCAGGCCCGAGGCCGATCTCGATCTTGCGCAGGAAGCGGTCGCTGATGTCGATCACGCGGTTCCAGGTGATGCTGGCGGGGTCGATGTCGAGGACGGCGAAGCGGGCGCGCTCTTCCGGGGTGAGTTCACCCGGGTCGGTCTTGTCAATGCCCAGTTTCTGCGAGGCGGCGCAGCATCGTCGGGGAGAAGCGCCGTTCGCCGTTCTTGTTGGGCGGGCAGAGGCGGTTGAACATCGTCTCGGCGTCAACCTGCGATTCGTGCAACATGCGGGCGTCAATGGCGGCGGCGACCAGGTCGTGCGCCGCCGTGATGGCGTGGATGTCGCCGGTCAGATGCAGGTTGAAGTCCTCCATGGGGACGACCTGGCTGTAGCCGCCGCCGGCCGCGCCGCCCTTGATGCCGAAGGTGGGCCCTTGCGACGGCTGGCGAATGCAGCAGGCCACGTTTTTGCCGAGGACGCCCAGGCCCTGGGTCAGGCCGACGGTGGTGGTGGTCTTGCCTTCGCCCAGCGGCGTGGGCGTGATGGCCGTCACGTCGATGTACTTGCCCTGCGGGTTGGCGGCGAATTTCTCCAGGACGTCCAGGTGGACTTTGGCCTTGTACTTGCCGTACAACTCGAGGTCGTCGGGCGTCAGGCCCAGCGCGGCGGCAATCGTCGACGATGGGTTGGAGCTCGGCGGCCTGGGCGATATCCAGATCGCTGGGGACCGGGGTCAGGCGTTTCATTCGGTTCGTCCTCCTTCTTTCATTGTGATGAGATCGGGTGTTCGTCAGGTTTGTCGGGTTTCGGGTTCCGCGGTGCGAGACGCGACGGGGGACGGATATTTTCGCTTCAGATGGCTATTATAGTGTCTCGGCGCGGATGAATCCATGACCCGTATCATGTTAACGGTCTTCGCGTGATCTCCCAAAAACGGCGTCACCTTTTCCCCCATGCGGCGTCATCATCAGCAATAAGGCCGCAGTGAGGCATCGTCGGCTGCCGGTCGAATTCACCACACAGGGGGAGGGACGAATGGCGCTTTACGTGAGGTCGCTGACGGCGGAAGAGTCGCGTCAACTCGATGAGATGCTGCGCCGGTATCACGGCTCGGAGATGGGGCAGCGGGCGCAGATTGTGCAGTTATCCGCGCGGCGACGCGGCGTCCATGAGATCAGCGCCGTGGTCGGTCTGCACCCCATCAACGTGCGGAAGTGGATTCATCGCTTCAATCAACAGGGATTGCGGGGTCTCTATCCGCGCCGTTCGCCGGGCCGGCCCCCCCTGTTCAGCGAGTATCAGCGCGAGGAGATCATCCGGCTGGCGAGCACGGACCCGGAGGTGCTGGGGCTGGAGTTCTCAGCGTGGTCGTTGCAGCGACTGCGCTCGAAACTGATCGAAGACGGCGTGCTCGATCAGATCAGCGCGGAGACGATCCGGCAGGAGTTGATTCGGAGCGGGTTGGTGTTCGAGGGCCGGCGCTGGGTGCGCTGACTCCGGCAATCAAAATATCTCCAGGCTCATCACGCGGTGATCTCGCCGTGGGATGGGCCTGGACGCGTCCTACCACGTAAAGCGGTCGAAGTCTTTGGCGACGGTGATCTCGCCGGGGAAGATGGGCCGCGCCTGGCGGCGCAGCGCACCCGGCGGGGCGTGGGTCCGGTCGTAATGCACGAGGACGAGACGCCGCGCGCCGGCGTCGCGGGCGACGGTTGCGGCTTGCGCCGCGGAGGAGTGGCCCTGGCCTTCGCCCGAGGCTTCGTGGAGGAGCAAATCCGCGCCGCGCGCGAGTTCAGTGATCTCGGGGCTCGGCTCGGTGTCGGAGGAGTAGGCCATCGAGAGGCCGGTCGCGCGGTCTGTGACACGCAGGCCCACCGTCGGGATGAAATGGCGGCCGGGGGCGGTGGTGATGGTGAAGTCGTCATCGGTGAACACCGGCGCGCCGGGTGTCGTTGGGATCGCGCGATAGGTCACGGAGAACATGCCGGGCCAGGTGTGTGGATCGTAGAGTTGCATCGCGCCCTGCACGCGCGCCAGCGCGTCGGCGGGGGCGTAGAGGTCCAACGGTTGTTTCCTCCCCGCCAGCCACAAGCGACAGGAGCAGCGACGGGACGCCGTAGGCATGATCGGGGTGAAAATGGGTGATGATGAGCGCGGATAGCCGGGCAGGGTCAAGCCTGGCCCTGAGCATCCGGCGATAGGGCGCGCCGGCGCAATCTACCATGATGAGGCTCTGACGGCCCGATATGGCGAGATAGGTGTTCTCCTGGGAGGCGGTCGGCAAGGCGCGGCCGGTTCCCAGCATGATGACTTCAGGCATTTTGGCTCCGGGATGACGGCGTCAGGACGCCGTAGACGTGATGGATGGGGGTGTCTCCGCCGGTGTGATTTCCGGCAGTGGGTTTGTGGCAGGCGGCATGGCTTCCGTCGCGGCTATGGTCGCGGTCGGTTCGACGGTCGGCTCGGCCGTGGGTTCCAGCGTCGGCTCGGGCGTCGGTTCTACAGGCGCCTCGGTGGGCGTCGGCGTTGGCTCTTCGGGTTCATCCGGCTCGACGTAGATGCGCCGGGCCAGCAGGCTGCCGTCATCCTGGACAACGGCGTCAACCTGGGCGATGCGACCGATGGCGGGATCGCCGGTGATCTCGGTGGCGCCGTCCACGAAGACGAAGGTCCCGCCGACGATCCAGTGATCGCCGGTGATTTCTTCGATCGGCCCCTCGAATTGTTTCTCGATCTGGCGCAACGCCCTGATCTTGCTGGCGATGATCTCGCCGGTGTACAGCGTCATGCCGTTCACCCGCACCATATCGCCTACGCGCGGATCATTTTCGATCTCCGTGTCGTCGGTGACGGTGATCACGCGGCCGCCCACCGTCCAGACGGTCGCCGTTGATGGCGTCGAGCCTGCCGACGGCGGAGAAGGGGGCCGGCGTGGCCGGCGGCTGTGCTTTCGCGTTGATGTCTCGATGGCGTAGAGGCTGCCGTCCGGCCGAATGACGTAGATCACATCAACGAGATAGTCGGGTCCCGGGATTGCCGGTGATCTGGGTCTGCGCGTCGGTCTCAAACGTATTGTCGCCGATGAACCACCGGCGGCCCTCGATGCGGTTGACGAGTTGATCGGTGAGCCGATATCTGCGGCAGCGATGTGGCGGTGGCCGCGCGATACGGCGTGCGTGAGGGCGATGACGGTGGGCGATGCGGTCGGCGTGGCGCCGGGTGTGCGCGATCGGAACCAGCACGCGAGTCGGGCCTGTCGTCCGATGGGCCGGAGGCTTTGACCGGGACAAAGAGCGTCGGCGCGGCGGTGGGCGTGGCCGTCGTTGTGGATGTGGGTCGCAGCGTGGCGGTGAGCGTGGGTGAAGCGGCCGGCGCGATGGGCGCAAGCGCTGCGGGTTCCGAGGGTTGGCCGCCCTCCGGCGGCGCCAGCACCGTCAAGAGCGACGGCGACGAGGGAGCCATCGCCGGGGGCGTTGATGATCGCCCTGACCTCGCGCGCCCGGCGTCAGTTCGCCTTCGATGCGCGTTTCCGGGTTGATGATGATCGGCAGGCCGCTGATGCGCCACTGGCCGTCATCGCGCGCGCTCGATGACGCCCGACAACCGCATACCTTGGACGGATCGTTTGAGGTCGCGGATCGCCTCGACTTCACGAAGGCGCTCGGCGGCGAAGTCCTGGAGCAAGGCGTCGCGGGCCGCGGCGTCGCGCGTCAGGAGCAGGCGGGCGCTCTCGGTCGCGGTTTTCACGGGGTAGAGGAAGTCGCCGGGCAGGGCGGCGGCGGAGGATGTCACGCTCACCGCGCCCAACATGCCGACGACGACGAAAGTCAGCAGCAGCGCCAGCAACCCCATGGGAACCGGCCGCGGGGCGGTTGGGCGGAAGAGGCCGGATAGCGCGGCGACCAGGCTCAGCCACCAGCCCGATGGGGGCGGCTTTCGCATTCGTCATGGACTGGGCTGCGGCCATGAATTCACGGCGGCGCTGCGCGGCGACTGCCGGGGCGCGCGCGGGGACGGGACGCAAAGTCTGGAACTGCACCATCGTGGCGAGCAGGGGTTGGAGTTGCGCCGCCTGATCGGGGAAGCGTTGCAGACAGGTTTCCACATCTGCTCCGCTGCGGAGCAGCTCGTAGCATTTGTCCAACGCATCGAGCAGGATGTCGTCTGATCGCTTCATGGCTGCATCACCCGGCGCAGGGAAAGCACCGCCCGGTATTGGAGCGCCTTGATGGCGCCTTCCGTCTTATCCATGATGTTGGCGACTTCGGCGATACTCAAGTCTTCCAGAAAACGCAGGGTGACAACCTGGACTTGTTCTTCCGTGAGGCTGCCCAGGGCGTGGCGCAGCCGATCCATTTCAACTTTGGTTTCCGCCGAGCGCAGTGGGTCGCCGTCGGTGGCTTTGAGATACGTGACGTCATCTACATCCACAAAGGCGGCCCGCTTGTTGCGCCGGTAAGAATCCACGACCAGGTTATGCGCGATGCGATAGAGCCACCCGGAGAAGGAGGTTTGCCAGGGTCGCCCGTTGCGGACAGCCTCCAACATCCGCATGAAGACCTGCGCGGTGAGGTCTTCGGCGATGTCGGCGCTGCTGACGCGGTGGTAGATGTAGCTGTAGATCTTGTCCACGTATTGATCGTATAACATGCCAAGGGCGACCGGATCGGCCTGCGCGGCCCGATCCAGGAGCGCTTGCTGCTCCGGCGCTGGGATATGCGTACTTTCACCTTCTATGACGCCAAAGGTGAAAAAAGATAACGCCCAGTAGAGCAGATTCGATAGAATCATGCGTGAAACAGGATATTGTTAGCTCATGGCGTCGGCGAGGCCAGGCGGCGTGTGGCGATCATACGCTGGATGGCGGTCAGGCCGGACAGGACGGTGATGATGATGAGGGGCCAGATGACCCAGTTGAAGATGAGCCCGATCACAAGTACGACCAGACGCTCGAAGCGTGTGAATGCACCTTCCTTGAGGGGGATACGGATGCCTTCCGCGCGGGCGCGGGTGTAGCTGACCATCAGAGAGGTCGAAAGCGCGGCCATGGCGAGAAGGACGGCATTGCTTTGGCCGGTCTGCGTGAAATACCAGGCGAGGCCGAAGTAGAGGACGATTTCGGCCCAGCGGTCCATCGTGGAATCGAGGAATGCCCCATACAGGCTGACGGAATTGGTCATGCGGGCCAGGGTGCCATCCACCGCATCGAAGGCGAGCGCGCCGATGAGCAACCAACCGGCGAGTTGGAGGCGACCGGACGCAATCACCAGCGAGATGCCGCAGGTGAGCAGGAAGCCGAAGATCGTGGCCTGATTCGCCGTGATGTGGAGCCGGGCCATGAGACCCGCAATGGGTTCGAGAATGCGTGCGCCCCACGTTCGGGCCGTATTCGTAAACATGCAACCCCCTGGCTGGAGTTCTTACCGGAGTCATCGGGCGGATTAATCATCGCGACAAAACGCGTCGGTCTACCCGGGGTATGGCTTCAAATAAATGTTACAACGAGTTGGGAGGGGTGTCAACTACTGGCGGATGGCGAATGGCGAATAGCGAATAGCTATGGCTGATAGACGATACGAAGGGAGCAGCAGCCGCCATCCGCCATCGGCCATCCGCTATTTGCCATCCGCCATAAGCCATCAGCGGGTGGTGGCGAGGGTGACGGCGTAGGAGCCGAGGGCGACGCCGCGACGGCAGGCGGCTTCGAGGCCGAGGCCGGCGGTGTAGGCGGCGAGGAATGCGGCGTTGAAGGCGTCGCCGGCGCCGGTGGCGTTGGCGACGGCGATGGCGGGCGCGGGGATGTGGACGCGTGGCGTTTCATCGCGGGCTGAGCGTGCGATGCACCCATCGCGATCCAGTTTGATGACGGCCAGCGTGGCGTGCGCGCACAGGGCGGCGAGGGCGTCTTCGGGATCGTCCTGGCCCGTCAGGATGCGCGCTTCGTGGCGATTCGGCAGCAGGATGTCTACGTCGCCGACCAGCGACCAGAACCCGTCTGGCCCCAGGGCGCGCAGGGGCGCGTGAGAGCTGGGGTCGAGGCTGATGGGGACGCCGTGTTTGCGGGCCAGGGCCATGGCGTGCAGCGCGCCGGTCTGGCTTGCCTCATCGAGGAGGACATAGCCGACGACGTGGAGCAGCGTCGAGGCGGCGATCACCGCTTCGGGGACATCGGACGCGGCCCACCAGGCGTTCGCGCCACGGTCGGGAACCATCGTGCGCTCGCCGTCGGGTTCGACCAGCACCTGGATGACGCCCGTAGGACGTTGCGGGTCGGTGATCAGCGCCGTGGTAACGCCTTCATCGTGGAGATCGTCGGTCAGCATGCGTCCGAACGGGTCGTCGCCGATGCGCCCGATGAACGTGACGGGCCGGCCCAGCCGCGCCAGCCAGACCGCGACGTTGGCCGCCGAACCGCCGGGCGTCACGCGGATAGATGCGCCGGCGTCGCTGCCGCGCGCCAGGGGCGCGTGCAGGGCGCTGACGATGTCAACGGCAACGTCGCCCAGGACGGAGATCATGGCGTGAGCCGGCTGAGGGAGGAGGCTGCGCGCGGGCAATCAAGTGACGATCACGGAGTTATCTGCGCCGAAGCGATTGGGCGCGTATTTGTCGGCGTGCCATTCGTTGTGCCAGTCCTGGCCGTTCACCAGATAGCGGAACTGATACTCGCGCCCGACGGGCAGGATGAGGCTGATTTGCCACCTGCCGGTGCTGTTGGCCTGCCGCATTTCATCCTGGGTGGTGCTCCAGTCGTTGAAGTCGCCCACCAGGTTGACCCGCTCGGCCCAGATACTCGACGGCAACTCGAAAGTCACCCGGACGTTTTTTCCGTCAGACAGGGGTTCTTTGGTGATCATGCCTCTCACCTTGGAGAGCCGGCGCAACCGGATGCCGATAGACACAAATTCCTGAATCATGCGCCGACGATACGTGACGATTGTAGCACAGACTTGACGGAAAGAGCAATCCGGCTTAGAATGGGCTTTACTGTTGGCGTGGTACATTGCGGGGCCGGCCTATGGGCCGGCCCGTGCGCGAGCGCCGATGAAAAACAGCCCGACCGACCGGAACGCAGCATGTTCGAGAACCTGCAAACCAAGCTGAACGCTGTCTTTGATAAGCTGGCGTCGCACGGCAAGTTGACGGAGCAAGACGTTGACGTGGCGCTGCGCGAGGTGCGTCTGGCGTTGCTGGAAGCCGACGTCAACTTCAAGGTTGTCAAGGACCTGGTGGCGCGCGTGCGAGAGCGGGCCATCGGCGCCGAGGTGATGAAAAGCCTGACGCCGGCGCAGCAGGTTGTGAAGATCGTTCACGAGGAGCTGCTGAGCACGCTGGGCGAACCGGCGAAGCTGGATATGTCCGGCCCCGCGCCGCACGTGATCATGTTGGTGGGGTTGCAGGGCGCAGGCAAGACGACGACCGCCGCCAAGCTGGCGCTGGCGTTGCGTAAGGGCAATAACCGCCGCTCGCTGATGGTGGCCGCCGATACGTATCGGCCCGCCGCCGTGACGCAGCTTGAGGTGCTGGGTAAACAACTCGACATCACGGTTCACAGCGAAGGCACGAGCGTGCCGCCGCCGGAGATCGTGGCCCATGCCATGCGGCGCGCCCGCGAGGGCGCATACGACGTGGTGTTGTTGGATACGGCCGGGCGGTTGCAGATCAGCGACCAGATGATGGGCGAGCTGGAGGAGATCAAGCGGGTCGCGCATCCGCAAGAGATTCTCCTGGTGGCCGACGCGATGACGGGGCAGGAAGCGGTGAACGTGGCGCGCGGGTTCCACGAGCGTGTGGGGCTGACGGGCCTGATCCTGACGAAGGTGGATGGCGATGCGCGCGGCGGCGCGGCGATTTCGATGCGCGAAGTCACCGGCGTGCCGATCAAGTATCTGGCGGTCGGCGAGAAGCTGGACGCGCTGGAGCCGTTTCACCCGGATCGGTTGGCGTCGCGCATCCTGGGGATGGGCGACGTCCTCAGCCTGATCGAGCGAGCCGGCGAGAACATGGACCGCGGTCGAAGCGGAACAGATGGGTCGCAAGCTCGTCAAGGGCGAGTTCAACCTCGAAGATTTCCTGAAGCAGTTGCAACAGATCAAGAAGATGGGGCCGCTGACGCAGTTGATACAAATGATACCGGGCATGGGGAACATGGCGAAAGATATGTCTCCCGATGTGACCGATCAGCAGATGCGGCGCATCGAGGCGATCATTCACTCGATGACGCACGACGAACGCGTGGACCCGCGCATGCTCAACGGCAGCCGCAAGCGGCGCGTGGCGCGGGGTTCGGGCACGACGGTGCAGGAGGTCAACGACCTCTTGAACCAGTTCCGCCAGATGCAGCGCCTGATGAAGCAGATGAGCGCCGGCGGGCGCGGCGGGCGCGGCGGACTCATGGACATGTTCCGGTAAAACAGACGCTCAGCTTGCGGCGCGCTACCGTCCTGGTGTGTTGCGGGCATTGTGAATAAGAAGGTCAAGAACAGAAGGAGCAAGGGATAGATGGTACGTATTCGCCTGCGCCGCCAGGGCGCGAAGAAACAACCGACTTATCGGGTGGTGGTGGCAGATCAGCGATCTCCCCGTGATGGGCGGATCATTGAAAACATCGGGTTCTTCAACCCGCGGACGGAACCGGAAACGGTGACGATTGATGTCGAGCGCGCGCGCTACTGGCTCGGAGTTGGGGCGCAGCCCAGCGAGGCCGTTCAGCGCTTGCTGAAGCAGGTTGGGGCATACGAAGCCGCGTCGGTTGCGGCCTGATCGCGGATGCGAAACCTTCGTCGCGGCGGCCAGTCGCGCTGTGACCGACGACCGATTGGATAAGGAGAAGCCGGCGTGAGAGAAAAGGAACTGGTCGAGTATATCGCCAAGGGCCTTGTCGAGGCTCCGGAAGAAGTCTCGGTGCGCGAAACGCGTGGCGGCAAGGTGACGGTGTTGGAACTGAAAGTGAACCGCAAAGACATGGGGCGGGTCATCGGGAAAGACGGCCGGGTGGCGAACGCCATGCGGACGTTGGTGAAGGTGGCCGCGCAAGATGAGCGCGTGGTTCTGGAGATTGACTGACCTGAAGTTGTCACATCAGTGAACTTTGCAGGGGCGCCATGCGGCGCCTCTGTTGCGTTATAGGGAAGGAATTTGCATGACTGAAATATCGGGAACACCCGCGCGCTATATCGCGATCGGTTCGATTGTCGGGGTACACGGCATTCGTGGTGAAGTCAAGGTGATGCCGCTGACCGATTTCCCCGAGCGGTTCAAGGCCGGCCAGCGAGTATATCGTTGGGAATGAAGCGGCTGCGACGCAGACGAAAATCATTGCGGCGCGACCGCATCACACCATGTGGTTGGTGAAGCTGGCGTCTGTGCCCGACCGGAATGCCGCCGAGCTGTTCCGCGACCAGTATCTGCTCATCCCGGAGGCCGAGGCCATGCCGCTGTCGAAGGATGAGAATTACATCCATGATCTCATCGGGCTGACCGTGGTGACCGAGGCGGGCGAGCCTGTTGGTATGCTCAAAGACGTGTTGTTCACCGCGGCCAATGATGTCTACGTCATCGCCGGGCCGGAGGGCGAAATCCTGATTCCGGCGCTGCGCACCGTGGTGCTGGACGTTGACCTGGAGACGCGGCGCATGGTGGTGCAGTTGCCGGAGGGCCTGCTGGACTGAGCCGGCGGCGCGAACGGAATAGGACGCGGATGAACGCGGAGAACACGGAGAGAAGATCGGGCGTCTCCGCGAGCGATGCCGAATTGCACAAGTGCTTGACAAAAGAATACCGCTCTTGTATGCTGGCAACCGGTGTGCTGACCCACCCTGGAGATGCGGGAGAACTGGCTTGGAATCGCTGGCATACTGGATCGGTTTCAATCGTGTGCGGGGCATCGGGCCGGCGCGTCTCAGGGCGATGCTCGACCGTTTTGGCGACATCGAGGCGGCGTGGCGCGCTCCCGCCGAGGCGTTGCGCGAGCTTGGCCTCGATCGCCGGAGTATCAGCAACCTGAGCGAGGCGCGCGCCGGGCTCGACCTGGCCGCGATGTTGGAAGATACCCGCAGCGCCGGCGTGGATATCCTGACCTGGGATGATCCCCGCTATCCGCAGCGCCTGATGGCGATTCACGACCCACCCCCCGTCCTTTACATCCGTGGTGAGCTGTCTCCGGCCGATGATTGGGCCGTGGCCGTGGTCGGCACGCGCGGGGCCTCCCCCTATGGTCGAGAAGCGGCGCGCGTGATTTCGAGCGACCTGGCGCGCGCCGGGGTGACGATTGTCAGCGGGCTGGCGCGCGGCATTGACGCGCAGGCGCACCAGGCGGCGCTGGATTGCGGCGGGCGGACGCTGGCCGTGATGGGGTCGGGGCTGGATGTGGTCTATCCCTGGGAGCACAAGAAGCTGGCGGCGGCGATTGCGGAGCGCGGGGCGGTGATCAGCGAGTACGGGCTGGGCGTGCAGCCGGAGGCCGGGCAATTTCCCGGCGCGCAATCGGATCATCAGCGGGCTGAGCCTGGGCGTGATCGTCGTCGAGGCGGGCGACCAGAGCGGGGCGCTGATCACGGCGGGGTTCGCGGCCGACCAGGGGCGCGACGTGTTCGCCGTGCCGGGCAATATTTTCCAGAAGAGCAGCCGGGGCGCGAACCGGTTGATTCGCGACGGGGCGCAGCCGGTGCTGTCGGCGACGGACGTGCTGGACGCGCTGAATCTGACGGCGGTGACCGAACACGTGCAGGCGCAGATGCTGTTCCCGACGGACGCCACCGAAGCGCTGCTGCTGGAGGGTCTATCGGAGGAGCCGACGCACATTGATGAAGTCGGGCGGATCAGCGGTTTGCCCATTGCGACGGTTTCCAGTACGCTGGCGCTGATGGAATTGAAGGGGCTGGTGCGCCAGGTGGGCGGCATGAATTACGTCCGGGCGCGCGAAACGCTCGCCATCTATCGCACCGAATGAGATTGCACAGAAACGAGGGGACGTCATGCTGTATGCGGTCATCATGGCCGGGGGTTCGGGGACGCGACTGTGGCCGTTAAGCCGGCGCAATTACCCCAAGCAGGCGTTGAAGCTGATCGGCGAGCGCACCATGTTCCAGCATTCGGTGGATCGGCTGGCGCCGCTCTTTGCGCCGGAGCGCGTGAAGGTGGGGACCAACGCGACGCTGGCGGCGGCGCTCAGGGATCAGGTTCCCGAACTGCCGGAGGAGAGTTTCATCCTGGAGCCGGCGGGGCGCAACTCGGCGCCCGCGGCGGGGCTGGCGGCGATCTATCTGCTGCACGAAGACCCCGATGCGATGATGGTCATGCTGACCGCCGATCACTACATTACAGACACGCAGGGCTTTCGCGATGCGCTCCAGGCTGCGGCGGAGGTCGCCGCCGATGGGACGATCGTGACGCTGGGCGTGCGCCCGACGCAGCCCGCGACCGGCTACGGGTATATCAGGCTGGGCGAGGGCGAGCATCTGGTGAACGGGTTCCGGGTGCATGAATCGGCGGGCTTTGTCGAGAAGCCGGACGCCGAGACGGCGGCGCAATTCGTGGAATCGGGGCGCTATACGTGGAATAGCGGGATGTTCATCTGGCGCGCGGATCGGTTGATGGCCGAGATCGAGGCGCAGTTGCCGGACCTGCACCGCGGGCTGGCGGAGATTGCCGCCGGCCTGGGGACGCCGCAAGAAGCGGACATATTGCGAACTGTGTGGGCAGACATACCGAGTGTCTCCATTGATTACGGTATCATGGAACATGCCGATCGTGTTTCCGTCATTCCGGTGGATTTCGGTTGGAGCGATATCGGCGCCTGGGATTCGTTGCTGGATGTGTTGACGGCGGATGAGGACGGCAATGTGGTGATCGGCGACGCCGTGACGCTCGACTCGCACGGGAATCTGCTGCGCAGCGATGGGCGTCTGGTGGCGATGATCGGGTTGGATGATGTGATTGTGGTGGATACGCCCGACGTGGTGCTGGTGTGTTCGAAGGACCGGGCCGAAGCCGTGCGTGATCTTGTGCGCCGCCTGGAGGCGGCGGGGAAAGAACAATATCTGTGAGTGAACTCGAAACATACTGTGTAAAGTGTAAAGAAAAGCGCGCCATGCAGGACGCGCAGGCTGTCTATATGGCGAACGGGCGACCGGGCACGCGCGGCGTGTGCGCCGTATGCGGGACGGGATTGTTCAAGATCGGGGCGACGCCCGCGCACGAGGGGATGACGCCGCCCGAGCCCGCGCCCAAGACGCCCAAAGGCGACGGCAAGAAGGCCGGCAAGACGACGAAGGCCGCCAAGACCGCGAAGACCACGAAAAAGGCAACCGAGACGACCGCGGCAAAACCCGCGCGCAACTCGAGGGGTGCGGGCCGGTTGGTGATCGTCGAATCGCCGGCCAAGGCGCGCACGGTGGGGCGGTTCCTGGGCAGCGGGTATGACGTTCGCGCTTCGGTGGGCCACGTGCGCGACCTTTTGCGCTCCCGGCTGTCTGTAGATGTAGAGAACGATTTCGAGCCGACCTATCGCGTGCTCAATGAGAAACGCGACGTCGTGAAGGGTTTGAAATCGGCGGCGGCGCAGGCGAATGAGGTATACCTGGCGACCGACCCCGACCGGGAAGGCGAGGCCATTGCCTGGCATCTGGTGGAGGCCGCCGATATCCCAGCGGAGAAGACGCGGCGCGTGGTGTTCCATGAGATCACCCAGGGCGCGATTCACGAGGCGTTCGCGCACTCCCGCGAGATTGATATGGACCTGGTGGATGCGCAGCAGGCGCGCCGTATCCTCGACCGGCTGGTGGGGTATCAGATCAGCCCGCTGCTGTGGGATCGGGTGCAGAGCCGGTTGTCGGCAGGGCGGGTACAATCGGTGGCATTAAGGCTCATCGTCGAACGCGAGCGCGAAATCCTGGCGTTTGTGCCGGTCGAGTATTGGAGCATTGACGCCGAACTGGCGCAGCAGACGTCGCGCGGGCAGGCGCCGCGCCCATCGTTCCTGGCCCGGCTGGTGCGCGTTAAGGGCGAACCGGCGGACCTGAAGAACCGTGAGGATACGGACGGCATCCTGCGCGAGCTGGAAGGCGCGGAATACGGCGTGGTGAACGTCAAGCGGGGTGAGCGCAAGCGTCGCCCCTATCCACCGTTCACAACGAGCACGTTGCAACAGGATGCGGCGCAGCGGCTGGGGTTGCCGGCGGCCCGCACGATGCGGATCGCGCAGGACCTGTATGAGGGCATTGACATCGGGCACGGGGAGCCGGTGGGGTTGATCACCTACATGCGGACGGACAGCGTCAACGTGTCGGCGGAGGCGCAGGCCGAGGCGCGTGCGTTGATTGTGGAGACGTATGGCCCGGAGTATGCGCCGGCGACGCCGAACTTCTATCGGACGCGGGCGAAGAATGCGCAGGAAGCGCACGAGGCGATTCGCCCTACGTCGGTGCGCCGCTTGCCGAAGGCGTTGAAGGACAAACTGACGCGCGATCAACTCCGGGTGTACGAACTGATCTGGCAACGTTTCGTGGCGAGCCAGATGACGGCGGCCATCTATGATACGATGACCATCGAAGTGGAGGCGGGCGCCACGGGCGCGACCGTGAAGCCGTATCTTTTCCGGGCCAGCGGATCGCGCATCCGGTTTCCGGGGTTCCTGGTGGTCTACTCCGGGGGCGCGTCGGGGCCGGCGGAGAATCGCGGCTGCGGGCGATAACGGGAACGGACACGGGCCAGGCGGATCAGGCCAGGGTCGCCGCAGGGGAAGCGGGCGGGACGAATGGGCGCGAGGAGCTGGCGGAGCAGGAAGTGTTGCCCGATGTGAGCGTGGGCGAAATCCTGGATCTGTTGCAACTGCTGCCCGAACAACATTTCACGCAGCCGCCGCCGCGCTTCACCGAGGCGTCGCTGGTGAAGGCGCTGGAGGAATACGGCATCGGTCGCCCCAGCACGTATGCGGCGATCATCTCAACGATCATAGACCGCGATTACGTGATCCGGGCCGAGCGCAAACTCGCGCCGACCGAGTTGGGTTTCACCGTAAACGACCTGCTCGTCAAGTATTTCGACAATATCTTCAACGTCGGTTTCACGGCGACGATGGAAGAGCACCTGGACAGCATCGCGAACGGCAAGGAAGAGATGGTTCCGGTGCTGCGCGCGTTCTACGATTTCTTCGAGCCGCAATTGCGCACGGCCGATGCGACGATGGAAAAGGTGACGCTGGAGCCGGAGAAGACCGGCGAGGCCTGCCCCGAATGCGGCGGGGAATCTGATCATCAAGAACGGGCGGTTCGGCAAGTTCGTGGGGTGCGTCGAACTATCCGACGTGCCAGTTCACCAAACCGCTGCTGGTCAAGGTGGGCGTGGCCTGCCCGAAGGACCATGGCGACCTGATCGAGCGGCGGACGCGCAAGGGGCGCACTTTCTACGGCTGCGCGAACTACCCGGAGTGCGATTTCGTGTCGTGGCAGCGACCGCTCGCGATGCCTTGCCCGCATTGCGGCGGCCTGTTGACCGTGGCGAGCAAGTCGTCGGCGGAATGCGTGAATTGCCATAAGCGCACGCCGCTGGCGGCTGAGAAGGCATCTGCGGATGCGTAGGGTGCGGCGGGCGCAGTGAAAGGCCGCTGATGGAGCCGGACCTCGAGTCTTACATCATCTACCTGCGGACCGAGCGCAATGCGTCACGCCATACGATTGCGAACTACGGGCGCGAGATCCGGCAGTTCATGGATTTCGCCCGGGAGCATCACGTTACTGAGTGGTCGGCGGTGTCGCCGGCGTTGCTGCGGAGCTGGTTGGCTGCGCTGCACGCGCGGGGCTACGTCAAGGCCAGCGTGGCGCGGCGGGTATCGGAGCTGCGAGCGTTTTACGCGTATTTGCAGCGACGCGACCGGGTGACGCAGAATCCGGTGAACGCGATTTCCGCGCCGAAGCTGCCGCAACGGTTGCCCCGCCCGCTGACCGCCGAGGAGATGATCGCACTGCTGGCGGCGCCCGATCCGGCCACCCCCAGGGGCAACGCGATCGCGCGATGCTGGAGATGCTCTACGCGGGCGGGTTGCGGGTGAGCGAATTGCTGGCGCTGGATCTGAGCGGGCTCGATCTGGCCCAGGGGCAAGTGCGGGTGACGGGGAAGGGCGACAAGGAGCGCATTGCGCTGATCGGCAGGCCGGCAATCAACGCGCTGCGGCTGTATATTGACGATGGCCGGCGCAGGCTCTTGCAGGGCGACACCGAGAAGGCGGCGATTCGCCGCACGGCGCGCGCGACCGGGGGCGTGCAGAAGGCGCTGTTTCTCAATCGTTTCGGTAACCGGTTGTCCATCAGCATGTTCACGCGGAGTCTCAGCGCTTACGCGGTTGCGGCAGGCATCGAACGACGCGTGACGCCGCACATGCTGCGGCATAGTTTTGCGACGCATATGCTGGACGGCGGCGCAGACCTGCGTTCCGTCCAGGAGTTGCTGGGCCACGAGAGCGTGAGCACGACCCAGATTTATACCCATGTGAGCCAAACCCACCTCCGCGAGACGGTCCAGTCCGCGCACCCCAGAGCCAGGAGCTAACCTTGACCCACACTATGACTTCGCAACGTCTCGAAAAAACGCGTGACGCCATGGGCCGCGCCGGCGTTGACGCCCTGCTGATCTCACAACCGGAGAATCGCCGTTATTTGAGCGGTTTCACGGGCTCGACGGCCTATTTGCTGATTGCCCCGGAAGCGACCTATATTGCGACGGACTCGCGCTACTGGGATCAGGCCGGATTGGAGTGTCCCGGCTATGAGTTGGTGCAGGTCAAGGGACGAACCGGGCCGGCGGTCAAGGAGATGGTGGAACGGAGCGGCGCGTTGCGGGTGGGATTCGAGGCGCAACACGCGACGTATGCGGAGGTAGAAGACTGGCGCGGCGTGGCGTCTGAGGCGCAATGGGTCCCGACGAAGGATCTGGTGGTCTCGCTGCGGGCGGTCAAGGACGCCGACGAGATTGCGACTTTGCGGCGCGCCGTCGCGCTGGCCGATGCGGCGATTGCGGACGCGCTGGCAAAGCTGAGGCCGGGCATGATGGAACGCGATGTGGCCTGGATGATCGAAAGCTATTTCCGCACGCATGGGGCCGAGGGGCCGTCGTTCGATACGATCGTGGCGTGCGGGCCGAACGGCGCGCGACCGCACGCACATGCCGGCGATACCCTGATCACGCCCGGCGAGCCGATTGTGATTGATATGGGCGCGCAACTGGAGGGGTATTGCTCGGATCTCACGCGCACGGTGTGCCTGGGCGAACCGAACGATCCCGAACGGTTCTGGGGCGTGTATAATACGGTACTACGGGCGCAACTGGCGGCCGAGGCGGCGATCCGGCCGGACGTTGCGGAGCGCGATGTGGATTCGGTCGCCCGTGCGGTGATCACGGATGCTGGATATGGGGAGAACTTCGGGCACGGGCTGGGGCATGGGGTGGGCCTCTTCATCCATGAGTCGCCGCGATTGTCACCGCTTGCCGAGAGCACGCTTGCTCCGGGGCACGTCGTCACCGTTGAACCGGGGATCTATCTCACCGGATGGGGCGGCGTCCGCATCGAGGATATTGCGCTGGTGACGGAGGATGGCGTCGAAATCCTCACCGCCGCGCCCAAGGATCCGATTATCCCGTTAACATAACGGATGAGGATATGACCGGTTGATCTGGTTCCGCGCAGGCGTCCGCATGATATGGCGCACGCGCGGCGTAGTGGTTGAAGGAGGAGGCTGGCAATGTCATCCAAGTTCCGCGATGGACAACCCTGGTGGTTTCTCCCGGCAGTCGCGTTGCTTCTGGGAATCCTGATCGGCTGGCTGGTGATCGGCTGGGGCGTTTGGCCGGTGACGTACAAGAACGCGTTGCCCCAGGATTTGCGCGCCGCTGAGCAGCAGGAATATCTGTTGCTGACCGCCGAATCGTTCGCGAATAGTGGCGATCTTGAAGCGGCGCGACGGCGGGTGAGCATGTGGCCGGCCGAGGAACTCGAGCCGGCGCTGGCGACGTTGATCCAGCGCGTCGAGGTGGACAACCCGTTGCAGGCCAGCCAGGTGATGCTGTTGGAGAGCGCGCTCTATCCGGGCGCGGCGACACCGACTGAAGGAGAAGGCGCGGCGCCGGCAATCATCCCTGAATCATCCACCGAGGCGACGAATCTCCTGCAAACGGCTTGCACCACGGCGTTGTGGGTGCTGTTGGCGCTCGGTGGGATTTTGGGCATCCTGTATCTGTGGCGGCGGTGGCGGACGGCGAGCCAGGCGGAGCCGTCGGGAATCGAGACCTATACTCCGCCGCCAGTGGCGCAGAATACCGGAATGCAGAGTTTCCCCGAGATTGACACCTATGAAGATGGCCTTGCGCAACCGCTGACCGGCCCCGCAGTGCGTCCGACCGGGCCGGTGATGGTGCAGGGCGAAGTTGTCTACGATGAAGATGAATTGGACGATGAATTCGGAGACGAAGAGCTGGACCTGGCGGAGCCGCTGAGCGCGAAGGATGAGGCCGCGACGGAAGTCGTCCGCCCGGGGACGAGCCGCCAGTTCCCGCGGCCGGATATGGAGCCTGAGCAGGCGGGGAAAGCGGCGATTGCCGGGGCCGCGGTGACGTCAACAGGGGGAATGGCCCGGGTTGGCGAGTACAAAGCAGAGTACGAGATGGGCGCGGCGGATTACGATGAGGCCTTCGACATCTTCGATGCGAATGGCGCGTATATCGGGCAGTGCGGTCTCGAGCTGGTAGACCCGGTCGGCAAGACACACGATCAGGCGGCGGCGTTGCAGGTGTGGTTGTGGGACACGAATGACCCGGACACCAAGGTCAAAGTGTTGATGAGCGAGGGCGCATTCCGAGATACGGCGATGCGCGATCAACTTGCCGATGACCATGAGGTACTGCCGGTGCGTAAGGGCGCCGAGTTCGAGTTGCGAAGCTATAATTTGCTGCTGAAGGGCGTTGTGGACAAGGTCGAGTACGCAGAGCAGGAGCCAGTAGGCGGCATCTTCTCCGAGTTACGGGCGCGGATGGCAGTGTATGTGAAGTAGCGGTCTATCTCCGCCCGGCCCCCCCGTGTGGCGGTTCAGGCGGTGGCTTCGGGGTCGAAGAGCTTTTTGTATTCGTTGATCGCGAAGCGGTCGGTCATCCCGGCGAGGTAATCGGCGATGATGCGTTGCGGCGAGTCTTTGCCGCGGCGGATGCGTTCCTGAATCTCGTAAGGGAGCTGGAGCGGTTCGGCCTGATACGACTCGAACAGGGCCGTGAGGAGCCGGTTGGCTTTGGCGGCCATGCGCATGAGGCGCGGGTGCCGGTAGAAATTACGCAGCAGGTAGTCCTTCAATTCGCGATTGAGGGCGAATAACTCAGGCGAAAACGCCGCTACATTATGCCCGGCCGATCGGATATCGGCCGGGCTTTGCGCGTTGATTGCCGAGATGTTGGCGGCTGTCGTGGTGATCGCGTCGGTGATTTCCAGGCCGATCAGACGACGAATCGCGCGCCGGCGCATGCGGGCATCTACGCGGGCGTTGGGCGTCTCGCCCAGAGAAGTCATTATCGTGCGCCAGATTTCCAGACCTTGCACCGCCTCCGGGTCGAGGATGCCGCTGCGCAGGCCGTCGTCCAGGTCGGAGGTGTTGTAGGCGATCTCGTCCGCGAGGTTGGCGATCTGACATTCCAGCGTACCGGCTTTGTCCGGTTCGTAGCCGGCGGCGTCCGTCATGTCGTAGTCGGTGTCGTGCTTGACTAACCCCTCACGCACTTCATAGGTGAGGTTCAGACCCGGATGATCGAGATAGCGTTCTTCCAATTGGGTGAGGATGCGCATGGTCTGGCGCTGATGATCGAAGCCGCCATGCTGCGCGAGGAGCGCGTTCAACGTGGCTTCGCCGGTGTGGCCGAACGCGGCGTGGCCCAGGTCATGCGCCAGGCAGATCGCTTCGGTCAGGTCTTCGTTGGCGCCCAGGGTGCGGGTGATGGTGCGCCCGATCTGGGCCACTTCCACGGTGTGTGTGAGCCGGTTACGATAGTGGTCGCCCTCGTGATAGACGAAGACCTGGGTCTTGTATTGCAGGCGGCGGAAGGCAGTGGTGTGGATGACCCGATCACGGTCGCGCTGAAACGCCGGCCGATAGGGGTGTTCCGCTTCGGGATAGGCGCGCCCTTTGCTGTCGGCGTTGTGCATCGCGTAGGGCGCCAGGATCATGCGCTCGCGCGCCTCCAACTCTTCTCGGCTCAGGAACATGGCATCAGTCCTGGAGTTGTTCGAGTCGGTGAATCTGGTCCGGCAGGGTCGGCACGGCGGACAGGTCTATCTCCTGGTATTCGTCCCCCGATGCGCCGGTCTGGACGCGGATCTGCTCGATGATGTGATCCAGCGCCTCAATCGAGAGATCGGGCACTTTCAAGATGCCTGACCGGGCGCTTTGACCGGGGACGGGCGTGTGAACGGCGAACGTGAGCATCGCCAACCGGCCATCGGGTTTTTGTTTTGTGTAGATGCGCTGCCGCAGATTGGTCTCTCGGCCGTCATCGGAGGCGAAGCAGTAGAGCTTCCAGAGCCGATCATCGGGCATCAGCTCCAGAAGGTCTTCGCCGACCAGATCGGCCAGCAGGGTCTCGCTTTCCGTGCAGACGTGATTGTTTGGCGTCTCTTTCATCACAGGGGCTAGTTTACAACGGGGGGCGAACCGGTGTCAAACGCCCCCCGGGATGTGTTATAGTAGGGTCATTACCGAACTAAGGGGGTGGTCTCATGTTGATCCCGATGGATATCACGTTTCCGAAGATGGCGCTGGTCGCGCAACATATTGACAGCCAGAAACTGGAGGATGTGCCGGAGGCCATTGCAGCGGAACTGGCGCGCCTGAAATTGGCGGAACGGGTGAAGCCGGGGATGCAGGTTGCCGTGACCGCGGGCAGCCGTGGCATCACCGGGCTGCCGCTCATTTTGGGGGCGGTCGTGGGCGAACTGAAGCGGCTGGGCGCGTCGCCGTTCGTTGTGCCCGCGATGGGCAGCCACGGCGGCGCGACGGCGGAAGGGCAGGCCGACGTGCTGGCGTCATTGGGCGTGACGGAAGAGACGGTCGGTTGCCCGATTCACGCTTCGATGGAGACGGTGCAGATCGGGGAGACCCCCGAAGGCGTGCCGGTGTTCATGGATCGCATCGCGGCCGGCTCAGATGGCGTGGTGGTCGTCAACCGGGTGAAGGCGCACACCGATTTCACCGGCCCGGTGGAGAGCGGGATGATGAAGATGATGACCATCGGGCTGGGGAAGCACCAGGGCGCGCTGGCGGCGCATCGGCATTCGGTGCGCCTGAGCTATCCGGTCGTGGTCGCGTCGGTGGCGCGCGAGGTCATCCGCAACGGCCCGATCCTCTGCGGGTTGGGCGTCATTGAAAACGGGTATGACCAGACTGCGGAAGTGGTCGCGGCGTGGCCCGAGGATATCGAGGAGACGGAGAAGGCGATGCTGTTGCGTTCCAAGGCGCTCATGCCCCGCATCCCGTTCTCCAGGCTCGATGTGCTGGTGGTGGATGAGATCGGCAAGGAGATCAGCGGCGCGGGGATGGACCCCAATATCATCGGGCGGATGCCGCGCACAGAAACGGAGCAATCACCGAAGATCACCCGGATCGTCGTGCGCGATCTTTCGTCGCACACGTATGGCAACGGGCTCGGCGTAGGGATGGCGGATTTCGCTGCCCGGCGGCTGGTGGATAAGCTGGATTATCGCCCCATGTACATCAACTCGATCACATCGCAATCTACCGACAAAGTGCGCGTTCCCATCACGGCGGAGACGGATCGGGAGGCGGTGGAGTGGGCGTTGATGACGATTGGCCCGGTAGCGGCGGAGCAGGCGCGCGTGGCGCGGATTCAGAACACGTTGCACCTGGAACGGTTCTATGTCTCCGAAGCGTTGCGCCCGGAAGTCGAGGCGAACGGGAATCTGGAGATCATCGGGGCGTGGGCGCCGATGGCCTTTGACGCCGACGGCGCGATGCAACCGGACCGCGTCCTGGGGTGAGTCGCAGATTTATAGCTGCGGGTTGGAACACGAAGACGCGAAGGGGCGCGAAGATCGCGAAGCGGAAGCGCGAAGGGATAAGCACGAGGGATCGCGATTCGAGAATTGAGGTGGCCCGTTTTCAGAGGCGTTAAGGATGGCGGCGAGGGCCTGCAAGCGGGCGGGATCGGAGTCTACGGAGACACGGTCGGAGACGCCGATGATGGAGCGGGAATCTTCGGTCGCGTCGCGCATGGCTTGATGGACGGCGGCCTCGAAGTCGGCCTCGGGATAGAGCGGGACGAGTAGGTCTTGCGGGATGCCGCCCCAGAGCGCCAGGTCGGGGCCGGCGGCCGCGCGGGCTTCGGGCAGCGAGACATCGCCCTGTGGCTGGCCTGTGACCCCCTGCACGCCGGTTACGCCGGACTCAGCCAGGAGCGGCAAGAGGCGGCGCGCCGGCCCGCCGATGTGCACGATGAGCGGCTTCCTGCTGTCGCCGGCGATGGCGGCGGTGCGTTGGTAACTCTCTTGCAGGTAGGCGCGGAAGCCGCGGGGCGAGATGTATTGCCCATCGAGGTTGTCGGGCGCATAGAGCAGGTGTCCGGGCAGGCTTGCCAACCGGCGCGCCGTCTGGACGGCCTGGTTCTCGAGTAGTTCGAGCATCTCCATGAGGATGGGGGCCTGCTCACCGACGAAGAGCATCAAGCCTTCGCCCCAACCGAGCGTGGTATGCAGGAGGTCCGAATAAGGGCGCATGGGCAACTCAAGGCCGACAATGCCGGTCTCGCCGGCCTGCGTCACCGCGCTTTCAGCGATGGAGTCATCCCAGGAGAGCACGCGCGAGGCGATCACGGCGCGCGCGGCGGGCAGATCGGCGGGGCTTTTCACGGGATACTCCGCCTGCCACCAGTCGCCATCAGGCCCCAACGTCCAGCGCGCGATGAGCGTCCCGTCAGCCGTTTCATAGCGAATTGTGCGCTCCGCTTCGCCGTCTGTTGCGATAACGTCAATGCCCGTGTGCGTCACCGCCCATGGGCGCGCCGTGATCCAGGCGGGCGCGCCGAGATGCGCGGCGATCTGCGCCTCGGAGAGGTCGCGCCAGGCTTCGGGCAGGGTATTGCGACGCCGATGCCATTTATACCAGAGTGAAAGGTCCAGCATCCAGGGCGCGCCCGGTTGCGTTTCGGCGCCGCCGGTGAGGCGAGCGAGCAGAGCGTCGCGAGCATTCATGGGCGTGTCCTTTTCGATTCGGTTGCGATCATGACCTGTATAGTATAGCAAAGATGGCTTGACGCGGTCAATGAACGGTGATACAAAAAGCCTATGAACAAGAGTATATCATTTCAATTGGCAACTGACTTGCAGAGTCGCCTCGCATTCGCCGTCACCGGCATGATCCTCGCGCTGGGGATGCTGCTTTGTGCGCCGCCGGCCGGCGCCGCGCCCCCGACGCCTCCCCGGGTCGCCCCCGGCGGCGCGGCTGCGCCGAGGCTCAGCGCGCCGGGCAGTCTCCCCGGCGGCTGATTGGGGTCGGGTCTCGCCCGCCGGGGAGTTGGTCTACTGGATTGCACGGGCGCCGGGCGCCCCGAATCGACTTTATGCCGCTGTGGGCGACGTGGGGGTGTACACCAGCGCGAATGGCGGGCAATCATGGGCCGCCATGCCGACCGCCGGGTTGACCAACCTGGGCCTGCAAACGGTGACGGTGTGCCCGTCGGGCGCGGTTTTCGCGGGCACGTGGGGTGGCGGGGTCTATCGGTTTGAGGGAAGCGGCTGGGCGCAGGTCAATACCGGCCTGGGCCAGTTGTTCATCTCCTCGTTGGCGTGCGACGGCGCGGGGAGTTTGCTGGCAGGCACGTATGACAGCGGGGTCTTCCGCTCGGTGAACAACGGCGGCAACTGGACACCTGGCAGCAACGGGCTGAGCGATCAGCGGATGCTGGTGCTGATGGTTTCCGACACCGGGACGGTGATGGCGGGGACGCGTAACGGCGCGTTTATCTCGCTATCCGGCGGGGTCAACTGGGCCGCCGCGGGGTTGGGTGGGCAACTGGTGTATGACTTTGCGTTCGACCCGAATGACGATCAACGCATCTGGGCGGCGTCGGGAACCGGCGTCTTCGGGAGCGCGGATCGCGCGGGATCGTGGGCGCGCGTGGGGCCGTCGGGCGGGGTGATGTACACGGCGACCCTGGATGGGAACGGCGAACTGTATGCCGGCGCATCGGAGACGGGCGCGTATCACTGGACGGGCAGCCAGTGGGTCGCGGAGACCCTTTCGGGCAGCGTCTACTGTCTGCGGAACGCCGGCGATGGGCCGGGGCGGCTGGTTGCCGGGACTGTGAACGGCATCTGGACGCGTGCGACACCGAGACGCCCACACCGACGCCCACCCCGACGCTCACAGCGACCCCGACCGCCACCCACACCCCCGCGCCGGGTTTGGCGATTCGATTGGTGAGCACACCCCGGGGGCCGGTGATGGCCGATGATGTGATCACGTATACGGTGCGTTACGAGGTCATTGGCGACATGGCGCTCGATAACGTGGTGATCACCAATGCTGTGCCGCTCAACACGGAGCTCATCACCGATAGTATCCGGCCGCCTGCCCCTATCGGCAGTTACAGCGGCGCTACGGTACGGTGGGACTTGAGCAGCATCGGGCCGGCGGACTCTCCCGGAGATGTTGGGTACAGCGTTCGTGTAGCCATGCTGCTACCCGCCGAGAGCCCCACGACCACACCGGTCGCGCGTGTGTCGCATCCGCTTCCCATGGTTACGCGCACCTCAACATCCGAGATTTCGCCGGGACCTGCAAGCCTTCAGGCGACAACCGATCGGCGGCAAATCATCCCGGCGGCGCCGGTGCAGGATCACGTCGCGGTGATCAACGAAGGGGCATGGGCCTATTGGGACTATGCCGGGGCGCAGCATGAGACGCGTTCGAATGCCGTGGTGCAGGGGCCGTTGAGTTATCTGCCGATGATCCTGCTCAGAGCGGGTCTGTCTGCGCCGTAAGTGGGCAGACAAGGAGGGAAGGATGATCAAGATTGGTACGTCCGGTTTCTCGTATAAAGACTGGGTGGGGCCGGTTTATCCGGAGGAGCTGCCGAGCCGCGAGCATCTCTCGTATTATGCAGAGATGTTCCCCACCGTCGAACTCAACGTGACCTACTATCGCATCCCTCAGATGCGGATCGTCGAGGGGTGGGTCGAGAAGACGCCGGACGATTTTCTTTTCGCGGTCAAGGCTTTCGGTGGGTTGACGCACGAACGAGATGCGCCGGAGTTTGCGCCGTTTGTGGCTGCGCTCGAACCGCTGGTGAAGGCGGGAAAGCTGGGCTGTGTGTTGGCGCAGTTCCCCTATTCGTTTCACCCGACGGATGAAAACGTGGCCTATCTCGCGCGGGTCCGTGAGGGACTTGGCGATCTGCCCGCGGTGGTAGAGTTTCGCAACGCAGGGTGGGCGAACGACACGACATTTGAAACCCTCGATCAACTCAATCTGGGGTTTTGTTGCGTGGATGAGCCACAACTCCGCGGATTGATGCCGCCGATAGCCATCACAACCGGCGGCATCGGTTACGTGCGATTTCATGGGCGCAACTATGCGAAATGGTATCAGCACGAGGAAGCATGGGAAAGATACGACTACACATACTCTGCTGAAGAACTCAGAGAATGGGCTCCGCGCATCCAGGCGCTTGATGAGAGGACGCCGCTAACGCTGGTGTACTTCAACAATCACTCAGAGGGGCAAGCTGTGCAGGGCGCGCGTGACCTGCGGCAGTTGATGCTGGATATGGATTAGGATCAATCCTGGTTCGGTACGCGAGATGCTTCACTGCGTTCAGCATGACACGAAGGAAAACGACGCGGAATCGGGGGCCATTTGTATGAATGGCCCCCGTTGTATTGCCGGGTAATTACTGGACGATCACGCGGTCGGTTGCGCTGCGCCCGAAGGTTTCGGGGGCGTACATTTCCTCCGCCTTTGCGGGCGGGGCGAAGAACTGGCCGGGCGTCGTTGCACGCGCATAGTAGGTGTAGGTGTAGACGCCGTCCCAGAGCAGGGATGTGAACGCCTCGGCGCGTTCATCGCGCAGGTTCTGATGGTCATACCACGGTCCCCACCACCACCAGCCGTAGGGCGTGGGGCTGACATCGAGGTTCTCGGGCAAGTCGCCGGTGACGGCAAGGTCCGGGTTGAGCGGCTCGAACCCGGCGGGAAGCGGGTCTACCAGGGCGACGTGATAGCGCCGTGACGGCGCGACCATCGTCAGCTGGATTTTTACTTTCGCGCCTGCCTTGATGAACCACGTCCCCGTCGCGTCACGCCGCACGTCCGCGGGATCGTCTACGGCTTCATAGGTGCGTTCCACGGTGAAACCGTAGTCGGCGGGCGGCAGGTTCAGGTCACGCGGGGCGTACTGCAGCCCGAGGCGATAGTAGAGGCGGCCTGCGCCGTCCTTGCTCAGGGTGAGATTCTGCGGGCCGGTGGTTTCCACGAGGACGCTCATGGGCACGTCTACCTGACGGTAATCGGTCGAGCGCCCCTGGAACTCCGTCTGGCCGACGTAGGTCTCGCCGAGCCACATGCGGGCCACGAAGTCGGGGGTCACCGATTCATAGGTGTTGAAGTAGCGATCCAGGGCCATCAGGATGAACACGTTTTCCTGCGTGTTGGCCCAGCGACCGGCGGTGCGACCGGAGAGCAGGCCGCGCACCAGCTTGGGAATCAGATCGCTGGCGGGCTGGTCAATGATCATCGCGTCGAGCAGGATGCCGTCGTCTCGGCGGTCGGAGTGGAGCAAGACGTAGTCGTTATCGCCGTAACTGCTGACGAAGTGGGCCGCGCCGGCGGTTTCGACCGCGCGGTTGTTCAGGTGGCGGCGAATTTCCAGCACTTGCGGTTGCGATTCGGGATCGTCGCTGAGGACGGGGAGGATCCAGCCGATGGCTTCGGGCGAGAGCTCGTCCAGGCCGGCTTCATCCATCAACGCACGGGCGCGCGCCGGGTCGGCGTCGTTCATCTGCCAGCGCACGTTCAGCGCGTAGGCGATGATCGCCCTGCGCGCCTCCACGCTGTAGTCGGCAGGGATGTGACGCTCGATTTCCTGGATAAAGGTCAGGGCGCGGGCGAGTGTGTCCGGTGACACCTCATAGCCTTTGGTCTTGGCGCGTTGCAGGGCGTTGGTTGCATGGACGCTGTGATAGGGCCATGATTCCTCGCCGCGCCGCCAGATGCCGAACCCGCCGTCGTCGTTCTGCATTGCGCTCAAGCGCACAATGTCGCGCGCCACGGCGGCGTTCAGCTCCGCTTCCGAGGGCAGCCCTTCGGCGGAGAAGGCCGAGAGAACGTCGCGAAGCGATGCGATGGAGAGGACGCGCGACGCCAACTGCTCGGAGCACTCGAACGGATAGTTTGCCAGGTAGATCACGGCGTCGGTCAGCTCTTGCAGCGCGGTGGAGGATGTCGTGATCTCCAGCGCGCCGAACTGCGTGAAGACGTCGGTCGGCGCGATCACCGGTTGCGCAACCGCGCCCGAGTCCAGCACGCCATACGTGGCGAAGGCTTCGGTGGTGGCGGGCGTCCACACGGGCAGGTTGAACTCGGCGGCGTCGGACCACTCGCCGGAGGCTGCGGCGGCCTGGAAGCGCGCCGTGCCGGCCTGTCCGGCGGCGGCAGGGAAGCGCACCTCGACGCGGTCGTTGGCGGGCACATCAACACGTAGACCCTCGGCGCCGGTCAGGACGACGTTGGTCGCGCGGACGGCGACATCCACCGTCAGCGGCTCGTCCGTCTGGTTCTGCAACACGACCGGCAGCTCGAAGCGGTCGCCGAAGTTGAGGAAGCGAGGCGGCGAGGGCCGCACCATCAGCGGCAGGCGGGCCGTGATGGCCGATTCGCCCTTGCCGAAGTATTTGGCGTCGGCGACGGCGGTCACCATGACGCGGTAGCGGGTGAGGTTGTCGGGCAGCTTGACCACAACGGTCGCTTTGCCGGCGGCGTCGGTGATGACTTCCGGCGCGAAGACGGCCAACGGGTTGAAGTTGGTGCGGAGCGCAATCGGCGGCGCGGCGCCGTCTTCTGCGGGAGGCGCCATCGCTTCCTTCTCGACGTTCATGGTTGCCATCGGCGCAGGCATGGCCGCGGCCTCCTCCACTGCGGCCATATCCGCGGCCGGGCCGCCGCCTCGACCCTGCCCCATATCGGTGGGTATTTCCGCCTGACCGAGGATGGTGTAGGCGCGCAGGCGGTAATCGGACGCGTCCGGGCCGCGCTCGCTATAGAAGGTCGCGATGGGGTCGGGAAGCTGATAGCTGCTGAGGGCGAGGATCGCCTCATCTACGACGATGACCGTGACCTCCGCGCCGTCCTGGGGGCGACCGGCCGCGTCCAGCACGGTGACATCTACCGATGTTTCGCCGCCCGGTTCGAGCTTTTCGTCGCGCGGCGCGGCCGTGACCGCGAGGGTTCGGCTGAGCGGCGGGACGGACAGATTGAGTTGTCCGGATGCGAAGGCCGGCCGCGGGGGCAGGCTCGCATCCGCTTCGCCGTTCGCATTGAGGCGCGGGGCGGAGCCGACCAGGTCAACCTGCACGTAGAGGTTGGGGATATGGGCTTCCTCAATCGGGATGCGCAGGATCGTGGTCGCCTCGTTCATGGTGAACGGCTGCTCGCTGAGGATGCCTGACCGGCGCAGCGTGAGCACGCCCTCAGCCGGCGTGAACGGCGATTGCACGAGGATTTCGGCCACGTCGCCCGGCTGATAGTCCTCGCGGTCGGGGATCAGCACAGCCTCTTCCTGCTCGAGCCGGCGCGAAGGCGGCGCGTCGCCGCCGCTCACCCAGCGGTCGAATTGCGTCTGATTGCGTCGGCCTTCGGGATCGGTCACTTCCGCAGTGATGCGGTAGGTTCCGCCTTCCGGCGTCTCGAAGGTGCAGCGGACGGGCTGGGCCGCCGACTCGATGATGCAGTTCTGTGGGGCGAGCGCTTCTTCCCGCCACTCGTCGTTCACATAGCGCCACTCCATCCGTGACGCGCGCATGGTGATCTCGACGCCGGTCACGGGGCGACCGTCGAGATCGGTGACGATGGCTTCGATGGGCAACGGCTCTTCCCGTTCGACGAACATGCGGTCGCTGCGCAGACCGACGTAGAGCGACGCCGGATGGACCAGCAAATTGGTCTGCGAAGTCCACGCCTGCCGGTTCACGTCCATGACTGTGGCCTGCGCGGTGACGGCGCTGGGACCGGGCGGCTCAACGGACTCGAAGTTGATCTGGAGCCGATGGATGCCCGCGGCGTCCGTCCGTCCCTCGAAGACCTGTGTGTTTTCCACTGTAGGGAACGACGGCCCGTAGTCACGCCACCACGGGATCCAGCGACCAAAGGTGAAATCATCCCAACCGGGCGGCGAGTATTGGCCGGCCGAGCTGCGAACTTCCCAGATGGCCTGCGCATTGGGCAGGGGGCCGCCGGCATAGTAGGCCGCGCTCACTTCGAGCGTCGCGGAGTCGCCGATGAAGTGCGGCCCCTCCGATGCGGAGGTTACGACTTCGAACTCGGGGCGACGGAATTCCTGCACCTGGAAGCTGTGGCCGTAGTTTCCGCCGTCCAGATTCGTCAGGCTGCCCACGGCGGTCAAATCCAGCGTTGTGTATCCGAGGTTGATGCCTTCGGGAAGCTCAAAGGCGAGGTCGAATCCGCCGAGCGGGCTGAGGTCGGCGGAGCCTTGTCCGACCTGGTTGCCCTGCGAATCTATGACGCGATAGTTCACGGATTCCACGGCGCCGCGCAGCGCGCCAACGTCGCCGTCTTCGCCGCCGCCAATCCGACGGATCCAGCCCTTGACGTGGACTTCTTCGCCGGGGCGATACATGCCGCGATCATCGAAGACATGCCAGCGCAGTTGATCGCGCACCGGATGCTGCACCCAGCCGTTCTCGTCCCACATATAGGTATTCGCAGGCAACATCGCCACATCATCGCCCAGGCGGGCTACCAGAGTTGTTGCGGTGGACGCAGGCAGGGTAATCCGCGCCGTGCCGTCGTCGCCCGAACGCGCGTTGATGTTCTGTGAATTGCCGTTGACGTTCAGAAGGTCGAATGTGACGCCCGGCAGCGGCGCGCCGTCCGTCAAGGCGTTGGCCCAGGCGATCATTTCCGTGTTGTCCACGAATGCGTCGAGGCCGATCTGGGTTGCCTGGACCCATGTCGTAATCACCGGGGGCCTGCCCCCGAATATCTCAAGCAGGCGGGCGAGGCCGGTGGTCTCTGGCGTGATGATGAGGACGAGTTGACCCTTGTCGCCGGTCAGGGCGGGGCTGAGGTCAATCGTCGTCTCCGTCAGTTGATCCGGCTGCGACTTGACCTCGACCTTTTTCGAATAGACGAGCCGTCCGGGCGGCGTGGTCGGCTTTTCGTCGCGATAGTAGGATCGCAGGTGAATCTGGAAGGCTTGCCAGTCCTCCGGCGTCACCGCATAGGCTTTGACATCGAGCCGGGAGAAGTTGATGGTAAAGACGGAGAAACGCGGCGGCAGCGCCGGATCGAGCACGACGAAGGGCGTGCCGGCGGCCCAGATCGCCGGGTCGGCGTCGCCAACTTCGAAGACGACCGTCTGATCCTCGCCGAGGGTCTGCTCGTAAATGTCGCGAATCGTCCCGCTCAGCCGGACGCTGTACTTCGTGCGTCCCTGGCTGCGGCCTTGAATCTGGAGCGTATTGCCGAACACCTGGATGACGGTGTTCGGGAGATCGGGGGTGATGCTCACCTGCGAGGCGTCGAACGCGCCGGCGTCGAGGGCATTGCTGAACTCGATGTTCCAGGGCATGAGCGGCGGGCAGTTGTTATCCCAGCCGCACTGATAGCGCACGACAGTGAGCGGGCCGTGCGTCTCGAAACCGAACTCCTGGGGCTTCTCGGTCGTCAGGGGGCCTTCTGCGGAGGGCAGGCCCGGGCCGAAGGTGACCGCTACGGACGCCGCCGGCGGGAAGGGTTCCCGGGCGCGGAAGGCGATCCAACGGTCTTCACCGGCGTTTTCGATCAGCGCGCTTGCCGCCTTGTCGCCGTCGAGTTCGGCGGCGGTTGCCAGCCGGGTGGGCGCGGTCACGCCATTGGCCTTTACTGTGATGGCCGCGAGCACGGCGACGGGGTCAATTTTCTGATCGAAGGTTGCGACCATCAGCGGGTCAAGAGGCAGCCCGCTGCCGGTGGGTGAGAATTGTAACACCTGGGGCGGCGGTGTGGTGAAGGTCCAGGATACGGCGTCCGCCAGCGTGGCGCCCGTGGCCGATTTCGTCCCGGCGGGGACTTCCACGGTGTAGCGGGTCGCCATGGGGAAACGCGGGTCCGGCTCGAAGAGGAGCGTACTCGTGCCGACCCAGCGCCATTGGCCCGGCGGCAGCGGCGAGAGTTGCACGGGCGGCGGCGCTTCACTCAGAGCCTGCAACCCGGTCAGCGCGACCATCGGCTGGTTGAAAGTGACGCTGAGATTGGCGGCGAGGGGCACAGCCCCTTCGGGCGAATAGCGCAACACTTCGAGGGGCGCGTTCTCCGGCAGCGCGGCAGGCGGCGGCGTGGCGGGCGGCGGGAAGGGCTCCTGGACGGTGACCCCGGTGCGCGGCGGCGGGATGGTGGTCGGCGGCAAGGCCAGATCCTGCGCGTCGCCCGGCGCCATCGGCAGCGACGGGAGGCGTCCCAGCAGGTCGTCCACTTCCTCCGCGGTGAGCGGAGTCGTCACCGGCTGGGTGATGGGCGCGGAAACCTCGGGCTGTTCCAGCCCCTGGGTGAGCGTGAATTGCAGCCCGGTGATCGGGTCGTCTTCGCTCAACGCGCCCGATTCGGATATCTCGGCTGCCCTGACGACGCGCACGGCGGTGGTCATGCTCGACGATTGCGAGGGCGGACTGTCAGGCGCGAGGCCCTGAGTGCAGCCGCCGAGAAGCCCTGCCAGGATGATGAAGCCAATGAGCTTCGAGAGACGAGACATTGGAACCCTCCTCCGTGAATCCTGTGACGCTCAATCTCGAACGGGTGGGCATACCCGCTTCTTATTCGATTTGACGCCCGGATCGGTTCTATAGTTCCCCCTCTTGCCGTTTCTGCCCCTTTTGACAGGTCGGACCGGACGGCGCCGCCCTAGCCCCCGGGGCGACCGTATATCGTGCGAATGGCGAAACGCCCCGCTCCGAAGCATATGATAGCGCGCAATCCAAAACCACGCCAGCGCGCCGGAAAAGGCCGAGGGCCAGCATTGTCGCTGGTCCGGGAGATAGGCCGCGCGCACGACGCCCAACACCCGGGCCGGGTCGAGCGCCCTGTCCGGGCTGCGACGGTTGTCGCCCTGGGCGATCCACATATTCCCGGCGCGCCGCACCAGCCGATGGGCGACCAGCGCGTCGCCATTGGCGAACACGATGAGCGACCCCAGCGCGACGCGCGGCGGGAGCGGCGCAACGTCAATTTCACAGTCGGGGGGCAGCGTGGGGCGCATGCTGTGGCCGCGCAAGGGCCAGCGACAATGCCCCTGCCGGTTCAGTATCTCCAGCAGCAAGGGAACCCAGGCGGCCGCCTCACGGTGTTGTGGGATGGAAGGGGTGGACATCGTTCAGGCGGCAGGCGGCGATCCGCGCGCAGGCAGCGCGGATTTCAGGAAGGGCCAGAGATCGGGCGTCGGCGGGAAGCTGAGCCGGTAGACCGGCACGCGCGCCAGGATGCGCTCGACGATAGATAGCCACGCCGTGGCGCTCTCGACGCGTTCCACGGCGACTTTCTCGGTGTTCAGGAGCGTCGAGACCGCCTCCCACGGGCGCAGGCGCGCCAACCCGAAGGCGGGGGCGTGAACCAGCGTATAGAGCGCCGCGAGGGGCACGGTGCGGCGCACCCGATGCACCATCTCCGGGGGCGTGCTGAGGCCCCAGAACGGGGTGCTGTCGAGGGCGACGCCGTCGCCGGTATCGCGGAGGATGACGCTCTCGTCGCTGAGGATGCGCCCGAAGCCGGCGCTCAGACCCGCGACCGTGGTTTTGCCCGCGCCGGAAGGCCCGAAGAATACGTGGCCCTGGCCGTCCACCTCGACGCCGACGCTGTGAAGCAGCAGCGCGTCGTATTCACGCGGCAGGACCTGCATACAGACGTAGGCCAGCGTGCGTTCGAGCGCGGAGACGGCCCGCGCATGGGAGGGGGTCGCCACGGAGCCGCAGCGCCGCGCCATGTCAATCCAGCCGGAGTAGGCGTTGACCCGAAACACGGACAGTGCGCCGTGGTGGCGAAGCCAGGGGTGGTCGGTGTCGGTCAGTGCGGGATCGTGGCGCAGCGCAACGCGCCAACGGGGCGGTTCATCGCTCAGAAACTCGGCGTAACGTTCAGCCAGGCCGGGGCGCCAGGCGGGATCGGGGACGCTGACGGAAAGCGCCAGACCGCTGATGTCGAGCGTGAGCGCATCACCCATGTCAGTGAACCTCCATGTTCGCGCGTTTGTCCGGGCGACCGGAAAGCTCGAAGGGGCGCAGGAGCAGGCGGAACCCCAGCCACGCGCCGTATACGGAGGCGGTCGCGCCCATCCAGCAGCCGCCAACTGACCACGGCGCGGCGGCGCGAGCGCCCCGCCTGTTCATCGCCCAGCCCCCATGTGGCATCGCCCGCCGTATCTCCACTGCGTTGTGCAAGGCGTTCCATGATTTTCGCGGGGATCGAAGCGTCCAAGCCAACGCCGGGAGACATCGAGCGCGGCATGGACGGCCTTGCCCAGACCCCATGCTTCGGTCTTCGCAACGACTTCATGCCCAATCCATCTCCGACCAGCGGGCGAGACGATCGAGATCGAGCAACCAGATCAGGCGTAGCTCACGGCTGTGATGCAGCGCCAGGTGCGCGGCGCTGTGGATCAGCAGGGTGGCGGAGTCGGGGATGAAGGCGCCGGCGTGTCCGGGCGCGGGCGCGGCGGCGGACCATACCTCCGCCATGTGGATGCGCTGGATATAGTACGGAATCTCGAGCAGCGACCAGTGCAACTCGGTGACCAGGCCGTAGCGGTCGGGCCGGGTGCAGAGCATGGGCATTTCGGAGCGGAAGGCGTGTTGCCAGCGCGCCACGCGGTCGAGCCCCGCCCAGCCGATGCTCTCATAACCGATGTGCCGGAGGGTGCGACGCGCCCGCGCCATGTCGTCGAAAGGCACCAGTAGATCAAGGTCGCCGATGGGCCGTTCAGCGGGGCTGCCGTAGACCAGACGCCCGGTGGCGAGTCCCTTGAGCAGGGTGAACGGGATGCCCTCGCGCGCGAACGTCGCAATGATCTGTTCGAGTTCGCGCTCGAAGACGAGGGAGCGCAAGGCGTTGTCTTGAAATGTGGCGTAGAGCGCGTCACGGAATCCCGGCGGCAAGGTTTGCAGGAGACGGGCATCGCGCAGGCGCAAGTAGAGCAACGGCGTGACCGCATGGACATCCAACGCGGGGAGCACGGCGCGCCAATCGTCCAGAAGCCGGGGATCGGGCGGGGGCGGCGCGCTATCGGCGCGCAGGGCGTGACCGAGCCAATCCAGCCATTGCGGCGTGAGGTCGCCTCGGGATGAAAGCTCAAAGGGATCGAATACGGAATGTACAGTCATTGGCGTTTGCAAAAAATAGAGATGCAGCATTCATGCCGCATCTCTATTCTAATCGCGATTGCCCCGCAGGGATAGTCTGAGGATCGTTTACCGTGTGATCATCGGCAGGTACGAGTTGGCGTTCGTCGCAAGCGCCGGCAGCTTGACCTTAAGGGCCGGGTCGCCGAACAGGACGGAAGAGTCAATCAAGTCCAGATAGGACGGCGAGTTGACGAAGTAATAGTTGCGGGCGGAATCTATCACCTGGCCGATGCGCGGCAGCCGGTCATAGAACAGGGCCTTGTTGACCCCCTCGTTCATCACCAGTTCGTCTGTTCCCAGGTGTTGGCCGGTCGCTGCATAGCCGGCGACCGAACCCCGGCTTGTGGCCGTCAGTTCGGTTTCGGCGAGCGATTGCAGGTTTTGATAGACGTTGTGGAAGTAGCCGGTGTAACAGGTGTAGTGCATCACCACCGGCCACACCGTGTTCGGGGCCAGCGTCGCCACGTCTTCGTAGTTGAACAGGCTGTCGGAATAACCCCACCGGAAGCGCGAGCCGTGCCCGAACCATTGCAGTAACAGGTTCTGTCCGTTGTATGCGGCTTTGATGGCGTTCTTCATCGCCGTTGGGTCGGTATAGTTGGCGTCGGGGCAGTTGTCGCCCGTCGTCGGCACGCGATAGTAGGCCTTGCTGGACGTGTATTGCGCGGGCAGCCAGTTCTTGCGGATCAGCTCGCTGATGGCGTTGAAGTCGCCCACGGAATTGTTGCAGTCGTCCGCGATGAAGGCGACCTTGTTTTGCCACGCTCCGCCGGCGGCGTTTTCGTAGGCCAGCACCTTGTTGACATAGGAGGCGACGCTCGCGGCGTTCTGGGCGGAGACCCGGCCGATGTGCATTTCGGGCAGGATGTCCGCCGGGCCATCCACGCTGACGAAACGGTTATCGGCGGCCGTCTCACCGATCCAGGGGTCTACGTCCACCAGGTAGGGCGGGATCAGGTTCTTGAGTGTCGAGTTTTCGACGTTTTTGAAGTCGTGATGGCCGTCGCCCACGAGCATGACGTAATCGGGCGGGCTGCCGTCGCTGCGCCAGTTTTGGTAGGCGTAGGTCAAGAAGGCGCGAATGGCTTCTGGATCAACGCGCCCGTAACTGAATTCGTCATATATGTCCTGGATGTTGACTTTGGCGACGGTCAGCCCTTCGGCCTGCCGATGGTCGAGCAGGGGTTGGATGGCGTTCCACAGGTCGCCGTGGACGATCGCGATGTAGGACGCGTTGCGGGAAGGCGATTGCCAGCTCGACGGGGTATCGGCCTGTATCTCGACGGGAGCGAGCAGCGCGGTCTCGGTCGCCAGGTAGTAACTCGGGTTCGGCAGGTCGGCGTCCCAGAAGTGAATGGCGTGGCCGCCGCCGGAAGGCTGTGACTGCACCGTCGTCAGTTGGACGGGTTGGCGCGGGTTACGCACATCGTACACGCGCACGCCGGGAGTGGAGAAGCCGGTGACGACCACTTCATTCGCGCCCGCGGGCGCGCTTTCGATGTAGATGCGATCCGCTTCGGCGTCGGCGGCGGCGGTGTACGTCAGTTCGACCCAGTCGGGGTAAATCCAGTAGTAAGGCAGCCCCGGAAGCTGGCTTAACGCGGCCTCCAGCGTGACCTGCGTGACGCCGGTGGTCAGCCAGGAACCGGACACACTCGTCGAAGCGATGTAGCCCGTCTTGCCCGTCCATTGGTACACGCCTGCGGCGTTGCCGTTGACCCGGATCGCCATGGATTGATCGAGGCCGGCGCCTTGCTCCACACCGCCGTAGACGCCGGCGCGCAGCGAGGCGGGGCCGGTGGCGACCGGGTCGTTCACCGGCAGATCGTAGGCGCGGCTGACGGTGGGTTGGGCCACGTTGGCATACAGCGAAGTATCGAAGTAGTGATCTTCGTCCTTCGAACGCTGGATGTCGCTCACGTATACCTTGTCCACCTCGACGCGAGCACTCTGGGTGATGGAGGTCACAACGGGTTCCGCGCCGGTAGGCGTCCGGGCGCGCGTCTGCATCCGGGCGCCGCTGCCGGAGCCGTAACTGAACCAGTAGACGTTGCGGGTCATGTAGCGACCCTGATAGGGTTCCGCGTAGAAGATCACCAGATCATCGGCGTCAAACCGGTTGTTGCCGTTGCGGTCCAACGTCTGGATGTCTACGGGCTGGCCGAGATAGTACATCGCAAAGGTCGAAACGGAGGTAGAGGCCAACGGGACTCCGGCGGTCGCAAGGTCGGTGTATGTGAGCCGGTGCATGCCGCGTTGCGAGATGTAGACGCGCAGCGCGTTGCCGTTCACCGCGGGCGGGTTCACCTGCGTGAGATCGGGCGCGGCGGCGTCTGTCGCCTGGTTGTCGGCGGGCGTGATGGTCACGGTGACGCCGATTTCGGGCAGATAGCGCAACGCGCCGGTGACCGGGTTGTACTGGAACGGGAACACCTGGATCGGCAAGAGCCGGCGGCCGCGTTGAACTTGCACTTCGCCTGCGATGACCGGGCGGCTCGGATAGAAAGCGTCTACCTCATAGATCGCGGGGTCGGGCCGCACGATCATCACCGGGTCGGGCGGCAATGCATCCGGGTCGGAACTCGTCCGAGGATGATCGGCTGACGCATCAGGCGACGGCGCGGCGGGGATGGCGATTTGCACCGCGAGGTCCTGAGCGCCGGGCGTCGTCACCGTGAGTTGGAAGTCGCCCGATTCGGGGAGCTCGATGATCGTTTGATAGACGGGAAGGGCCGGCGCGCCGGGCGTACGATGCGTGTTGTAGCCGGGCACGCGCAGACCGGCTGTGTCAAGTTGATATGCGGGGGTTCGTACGCTGAATGTGATCGGTTCGGAAGCCTGCGCTGCGCTGCCGGCATATCCGGGTGTGACGAGCATAGACACCAGGAGGATGGCCGAGATGACGCCCCAGGCGCGCTTGTGAGTTTTCATTGCTGAAGACACGTCGCCTCTCTCGAAGGATGTACGGATACCGACAATTAAATTGCGAGGTCCGAGAACCTCGCAATCTTTGCCTGGTGGATTGTGTGCGTTGTTACTGGCAAAAGCCTGCGCCGCCGGATGCGGCGAGGGGGCCGGGCAAGCGCCACGGGCTGGGCGCGACCCAGTTTTCGTCGGTCGGGCCGTCTTGCGCGACGACCTCCAGCGGGCGTTCCAGGATGATGGCGGGTTCTTCCCATGCGAGTCTGGTTGTAACGGTTTGCTGGTATGGTTTCAGATCCATCATGATTCCTCCGCTTCTCGAATCGCAAGAAATTGACATAACGATAGAAGTCACATGTCAACGAGCATGATCGGCTGCTGGTTAACGGTCTGCCGATTGCCGGCGCGTTCGCGCTTGAGGCGCGCCTGCAGCGGCGTTTCGGGGATGGCTTCGTCCGGGTTCTGTTGGGCGAAGCGCGCCTGGGCATGTTGGCAGGCCAGCATGTGGCCGCCGTAGGGGTCGCCGTGCTCTTTCCACGCCAGACCGGCGCAGCGCCCCTCGCAATAGGTGTTGATGGGGCAGACCTGGCACTCGGGCAGATTCTTGAAGGTGTGGTTCGCCCGCAAATTGCTGAAGATCGGCGCTTGCGCCCATATTTCGGCGAACGATCGTTTTCGCAGATCGCCGGCGGGGATGCGCAACTCAACACACGGATAGACCATCCCGTAAGGGCTGATGAGACACGAGGAAAGCCCCACTTTGCAGGTGCGCCGGTTGGGCGTGAGCTGAATCGGCGCAAACGGCGCTTCGTATGTCACCAGTGTATCGGTGATCTGCGCGCGCGTGATCTGATGATCTCCGGCCTTGTCGGCGCCGTCATCGGAGAGCGAGATCTTGATGGCCTGTTCGTACTCCACGCCAAGCTCGCTCGCGAGTTCGAACATCTGCTCCCGCTCGGCGAAATTGAGATCCATGAGCAGGGTGTTCAGCTTGACGCGGACGCCGCGCTCTTTCAATAGCTTGACGCCGCGCAGGACGCGCCGCAACGTGTCCTTGCTCTGAGCAATGGCGTCGAAAGTCGCCGTGGTTGCGCCCAGCAGGCTGATCTCCACCTGCACCGGTTCCAGGGCGGCCATGCGATCCGCGGATTCGGGGGTGAGCAGGCTGCCGTTGGTCTTCAGGTCCAGCGCAAAGCCCAGGGCACGCGCGCGATTGGCAATCGTGAAGAAATCACGGCGGGCCAGGATTTCGCCGCCGGTCAGGATGAGGCGCAATGTGCCCGCCTGCGCCATTTGTTCGAGCAGGTCGAGCGCTTCGTCGGTCGAGAGCTCGGGCTGAGACTGTTTCACGTTGTAGCACATGATGCAGTCAAGGTTGCAGATGTGCGTCATCTCCCACAGCACGGTGAAGGGGATGAACTCGTCACGCATGCGCGCCAGGAGCGCCTCGAAGGCGTCGTGCGGGGCCGTGTCTGAGCCGCAGGCCTCGAAGCCGCGATGCAGAGGCTCCGTCGGCGGCGTGAGCATCAGCGGGATGCCGGTCATGCGGGCTCCTCGAAGGATAGCAGGCCTCTGCCAGCCAGGTCTTCGACGAAAGTGGTCACGCTCCGGCGGGCGTGATCGAAGTCTACATCGAATTCGCCGGTGAGTGTCGTTGCAATGTCGTCCATCGTGCGGGTTCCGTCGGCCAATTCCCAGATGCGGGAGCCGATCGGGTTAAGCATGCGCACCATGTTTTCGGCCGGGGTGATCACCACCGCTTCACCACTGAAGACGCGGGAGGCAGTTCGCGAATGATGGGCGGGTCTGCGGTTATCCGTTTGGGACATGGCGTGTTTTGCTCCGTCGGGAGTCAGTGAATTCGTGTCAGATCTCGGGTTGGAGAGTTGTCACAGCCGGGTGACGGGGGCGGCGGCATTGCCCGGACCGGGGACCACCACAGCCGCCCGAGTCCGTAAGCGACCTCTACGACCATCGCTTTTAGTTGTAGCATGGAGTGACGGCAGTGTCAAGCAAGCAAAATTACATTACGCTCAACGTGACCGGCTCCAATGAAGGGTGAAGACGAAAACAATGCGCCGGACCGTAAGGTCCGGCGCACGTGATTCAACAGTCAGGACAGATGGTTATTGGCAGAAGCCGGCGCCGCCGGAAGCGGCGAGCGGGCCGGGCAGACGCCACGGGCTGGGCGCGACCCAGTTCTCATCGGTTGGGCCATCCTGGGCGACGACTTCCAACGGGCGTTCAAGGATGATGGCGGGTTCTTCCCAGACTTGCCTGGTCGCCATCGGCTGCGTGTGTTTCACTGTTTCCATGGGTTCAAACTCCTTGAGTGTTGACCGCGTTGTCAGTCTTGTTTGCGACGGGCGACGGCGAGACCGGCGAGAGCCGCCATGGCCACGCCGCCCAACCCCAGCAGTGCGGGGGTCGCGCCGGCGACAGCCGTGAAGCTATTCAGGCCGACGGACGTGGGGCCGAGGAAGGTCACGGCCACCGGGCCGGCCTTGCTCGTCTGGCCTGCCGTGTCCAGATCTTCGAGCCAGTAGTAATAGGTTACGCCAGGCTGCACATCAGGGTCCTGGAAGCTGTAGGTCGAGCCCTGGGTTGCGCCCGGGTTATTGGCCGGGATCAGGGTGGCCGAGATCAGGCTCTGCGCGCCATCGGCGGCGGCGCTGCGATAGATGTTGAAGCCCAGGTTGTTGACTTCGCTGACGGTTTCCCAGCTCAGCAGGATGTGATCCGGCTTGACTGCGCCGCTGAAGTCGGCCAGTTGCACCGATGTCGGGGTGGCCGTGTTTTTGACGGTGCACAGCACCGTGGCACCAGGTTCAAGGGTTATGGTTGACAGACGAGCCGACAACAAGGGTTGGTGGAACGGTATCGCAGAGAATGTCCGTTATCCAACCGGCCTCGCCGGCGTCAAGAATCTCCGAGATCGTATAGGCCCCGCTTTCCAGGGTTGTCCCAACGGTGTGGCGCTGGCGATCCGTCAATTGGAACGTGACGTCGGTATTCGGGCCGGTGACGCTGAAATCGAAGACGTGGCCCGACCCGGCAGGGGATACGATCTTGCGGACAGTCCAGGGTGCTGGTTCCAGGTTCCTGCGCGCCCACCGGAATGGCGAGCGTGAAGCTCAACAGCAGAGCCACAATCAGAGAGTAGATTGGCTTTCTTCGGAAGTAATGTCATCTTGTCCCTCCTCGTGAATGTCGAAAACCGTCGAATTGTCAGCAATACGCGCCCATGATCTGTTCGATCAGAGGGGCGGGGTGGGTATGCGCTGGTAGCAAAGGCGCTGCAAAGAATGAGAACACGACACGGGAGAACTATGGGGGCGGCGTTGCCGATGTTGTGTGAGAATTCAACTCAAAGTCATGCATAACTTTAGCACTTCTTCAGGCATATGTCAAGCATTTAACGGACAATCCTTATCCAATTTCTGATTCGCTTCGAGTTGCGCCAAAGTGCAGGCTATTGCGGCGTCTCGGTGATCGTTTGCGGTGACTCGGCTCCGCGCGAGCGAGAGCGGGGCATCTTGCCCTTTTTGCCCTGGCTTCCCGAACCGCCGGGGCCATCGTTCGAGCCGTAGTAGTCGCCATACTGATAGTAATAGTAGTAACCGCCGCCCTGGACAGGCATCCGATTGAGCAAGACGCCGATCACGTGGGCGTTGACGCGGTTGAGTGCCTCGAGTGAACGTTTGGCGATATCGCGGCGCGTCTTGCCTGCGTCCAGGACGAGGAGTACGCCATCCATTTGGGCGGATAAGATGGCCGTGTCTGACAGCGCCGTGACGGGCGGGCTATCGAAGAGCACGATGTCCGACTCCTGCTTGAGAGTCGCCATCAATTCGGCCATACGCTGTGACCCCAGCAACTCGGCGGGGTTAGGCGGCAATGGGCCGGCCGTCAGCACGCGCAGGTTCGGCAGGGAAGTCTCTTGCAGCAAGCCGTCAATGCTGGGATGCTCTTGAAGGAGCGCCGTCGTGACGCCGAGATTGTTGCGCAGACCGAAGACCTTGTGCAAGCGTGGGCGGTGCAGGTCGGTGTCAACGATGATGACTTTTTGCCCGGCCTGCGCCAGGGCCGCCGCCAGGTTCGCGATGGTCATGGACTTGCCCTCGCTGGGGGCCGGGCTGGTGACCAACAGGGTGTCGAGCGGGCGATCAACGGCTGCAAACTGGAGGTTGGTGCGCAGCACGCGATAGGCCTCGGCCGCGGTAGACTGGCTATTGGTGAGGATTGCCAGTTCGTTGCCGGGGGCGGTTCCCTCAATGCGCGGCACCGCGCCGAGCGTGGTCACCCCCAGGGTCTTCTTGACATCGTCGGGGTTCTTCAACGAGTCATCCATGTATTCGAGCAGATAACTCGCGGCGACCGCCAGGGCCAACCCGATGGCGGCGGCCATCAAGATGGTCGCCATTTTGTTGGGGCCGACCGGTGAGGTCGGCAGGGCGGCCTTTTCGATGATGTTGATCGCGTTGAGGGCGCCGGCCTGTGTATTGGCGAGCAAGCCGGAATAATTGGTTTGCAGCGTTGCGAGCTTGTTCTGAAGCCCGGTGATGGTGGCCTGCGCGTCGGCGATCTGGCGGGCGCTGAAGAGGGTCGCCAACTCATCCTGGCGCTTGGTCAACTCGGCCTGGGTGCTGCGGATATTGGTTTCCAGCTCGTTGAGCTGGTTCTGGATGAATTCCTGGCGCGCCTGGCTCTGGCCGCCCTGACCTGTGGGGCTGAGCTGGCTGAGCTGATGGACGATTTCTTCCGCGACGCTTTGTGCGCGGCGCGGGTCGGTGTCGGTGACGACGATTTCCACCAACTGGGTATTTGGCACGACGCGGGCCGAGTAAGGCGGCACGAACGGCAAGTCGAGCGCTACCTGAATCGCGTTGCGGACGTTATCGCGGCCCGCGATGTCGGCGTAGGTGTTTGCCAACTGCTGGGTGAGATAGAACTCGTAGCCGCTGGGGTTCGGGTTGTCAATGGCGTTGCCGACCATGACGGTCGTGCGCGTGCTGTAAATCGGCGGCTGCCGGCGGGTCGCAATATAAGCAGCGAGGGTCGCGATGAGCACTGCCGCAGCGATCAGCCACCACCATTTACGAATTGGGCGGATATACTCTTTAAGTTCCACGCAACGATCTCCTGAGGCCGTGGCAAGACGCGCATCTTTTGACGTCGCGTTTCATGCTGCTCACAACAAGCAGACTATAACATGCATGATGTGTGCACACAAGTGTGCGAGACCCTCTTTTCGGTGCTCACGATCACCTTACCCAGATGGGATTATAGTCATCGTAATTCGAGATCAGCAGTCTCCGTGGGTTGCTGCCGTCGGCATTCATGACCCAGAGTTGCCTGCGGCCTGTGTCGCGCGAGGACCAGAAGGCGATCTGCGAGCCGTTGGGCGACCACGTGGGGTAGCGATCCATGCTGCCATGTGTGGTGATCTGAATGATATTGGAGCCGTCGGGATTCATGGTGTAGATGTCTTCGTTGCCCGAATCCCACGAGCCGAACGCGATCCGGTTGCTGTTAGGCGACCAGGCCGGCTCGAACGCGCCGGTGCGGTTGTTCGTGATCTTCACCTTCGAGCCGGTCGCGTTCTCCTGCGAGAAGATCTGGGTGCGTCCGATCTCATCCCATTCCACGGTCAGTGTGAAACGCCCATCGGGCGAAGTCAACTGGGTGAATTCGGCTTCACGGTAGGGCCAGGGGCTGGCAAGATTGGCCTGCCGTCCTGTCGCCGGGTCCATGGCCATGATGCGGGTTCCCCTTTCGCGATCGCTCTTGAAGAGGACTTTGCCGCGCAGTTCACGCGGCATACCGCCGTCGCCGATCGCCGTCGGGCTCCGGCGTAATCTGATCGAGATAAGTCAGGAAGGAGAGCCGTCGCGTGTCGCTGTCGGCTCAGGACTGGGCGTAGCCGTCACGACGTTGGGAGGGAAGGGCGTGAAGGTGCCGGTCGTCACCGCGACCGCCGTCATGACCATCGAGTTGAAGGTTGCGGTCTGCTGGTTTTCCGGGGTGAGTGTACGGGTAACGACAATCGCAGTCGGCGTGCGCGTCGCCATGACGATGTTCGGCGGGACGGGCGTGATGGTGCCGATTGTGGCGGCTTGCGCCGTGGTGATGGCTTTCTGCGCCGCCGCAGTTGCGACATTCTCGGGCATCGGCGTGGGCAGCACGATGATCGGGGTCACTGCATCAGCCGGTACGGGCGTGAATGTTCCCGTTGTCACTGGCGATGGCCGTCGCTTCCAGCGCGTTTGCCGTCGCGGTCGCGCCATTGGCGGGGATCGGCGTATAGACCACATAAAGGGGCAGCCCGGCGAGCAGCCGCCCGGCCTGCACGGTAGCCAGATTCTCGGGCACGAGGGTTGGCGTATAGACCGGGATGCGCTGTGAGGCGCCGCGCCGTCGAGCGCTTCCTGGGTGCTCATGGCGATCTCTGCGGCGACCGTCAAGCACGTTTTCCGGCGTGGGCGTCAGCGTGGCGACCAGGAAGACGTCGGTGGGCAGCGGGGGCGCGGTCGGCGGCGGGGCGTCGAGGCTGAGAATCAAGCGCGGCGCTTCACCGGCGGTGGCGGGGCCGTCGCCGCTATCCCAGGCGAACAGCGAGTCGCCGCCGCCCGGCCCGGTGATGCGGGCGACGATTTCGTTCTCGCCGAGCAGAATCTGCTCCTGGAGCCAGGCGCGGGCCGAGGCGTCGAGATTCACGATGTTGACCTGGCCGACGCCCAGATCGGCAGGGTAGAGCTCGGGGAAGAGGGTCACTTGCGCCGGAATGCTGAGCAGAGTCTGGAAGTTGACCTGTTGCAGCGGCGGCACCGCTTTGCCGGGGATCAGTTGCACAGACCACGTTCCGCCTGCGCCGGGATCGAAGCGGTCGTCCAGCAGGCCGGTCAGTTGGAGGGTTCGCGTCACTGATGGTCGCGCCCCGGGGAGCGTCTTTGAGGCTGAAGCGCGCCGCCGCCAGGAACGAGCTTCCTTCGTAGTATCCGGCGTAGAGATAGGAATCGGAGACGTGATTGCCTTCGGCCTCACTGCTCGTCCACCAGCCCACTTCACCCTGCATGGGGGTGAACGAGAGTACCTGGCCGCCGGGCGCGGGGGTGACCGTGCCGGGGCGCACCAGCGTCACGGCGGCGATGGGTTGCGGTTGAGCGGAGTCGCCCGTTGCGGTGGGCGGCTGTGTTGCCGGCATGGGAGAAGCCTGCGTGGGTTGCGCGACCTCCTGGGCGACCGGCGTCGGCGCGGTCGCCAGATCGCGGAAATAGAGGACTGCCAGGGTGAGAAGCAGCGCGATCGGAATGAGCAACAGCGCCATGCGCCCGGCGAGGCTCATGCCCTGGCGATTCTTCTTCCTCGTCGTCTTCCGGCTCGTCGGCGTCCGACGCGACGTATTGCCTGTAGATCGGACAGGCGAGGTGATCCGCGCTCAAACAGTAGGCGGCCTGATGCTCAAGGTCGGGTTGGCCTGCCGGATTTTGTGCGAAGCATCGGTGCATCCGATCCGGTTCCGTGCGGACGACGGTGCGTTCTCCCGACATGCCGAGATAGGGACAGACAGAGAAATTGGTTTGTGTCATCGTTTTGGCCTGGCCGTCTAGAGTTCGTGAGTGGAGTCCTGGGCAGAGGGCGCGATGGCGCTCTGCGGCGATGGGCGACCCGGCAGCAGCCGGTTATATACCTGGTCGACGCGACGATATACGGTCTGCCAGGCGTAGTGAGATTCAACCCAGGCGCGACCCTGCGTTCGCAGATTTCGATTGAGCGCCTGATCCTGCAAGAGCGCGAGAACTGCGGACGCAAATGTGGGTGGGTCTTGCGCGAGCAGGATGTTCTCACCGTCCAGCAATTCGATGCCTTCGGCGCCGATGGGTGTGGAAACGATCGGCATGCCCCATAACCAGGCGTCGAGGATTTTCACGCGCATCCCGCCGCCCGCATGTAAGGGGACGATGAAGGCGTCCGCTGCAGTGAGGTATGGCGTCGGATCTGCAACATAGCCTGTGACGTCAATCCGCGGATCCGCGGTGAGGGCAAGAATCTCACCCGGTGGATTCTTGCCAACGATCACGAATCTCGCATCCGGTTGAACGCGATGGATGAGCGGCAGTACCTCGCGCGCGAACCAGAGCACTCCGGCGACGTTGGGAGGCCAGAACATGGTGCCCAGGTGCAGTATGGTGGGCGGCGTGGCGCGTTGCGGCTGCACCACGGCGGTGCGGTCGGGATCCACGCAAATAGGGATGACGGTGAATCGGGACGCGGCAGCTTCGCGGGCTTCGGTGGGTTGCAGGGCCAGCAGGTGGCCTTTGTCTTCGGCGGTCACGGTGAAAATGTGATCATATGCCCGGCACATTTCGGCTTCATAGCGAACGAAGGCGCGCGCTTCGCGATCCACGATAGCGCGTCGCAGGGGGTTGGTCTCTACGGCGGCGATGCGACGCGTCAGAAGATAAATCGCGTTGTGCTCATCAAGGATGGTCGCAGGTTGGCGCTTGCCGGCCAGCCGGGCGGCCAACTGACCGTAGCCGGCCATCGAGAGCTGATCCGCATGAATCACGTCCGGCTCGGAGTCGGCTACCGCTGCGCGGATGGCCTGCGTCATGGCCGCGGTTTCGTCGCGGGCGGCAACGATCGGGATGCCTGTAGCGAAGCTTTTGGCGGCGGCGCGCAGGTTCTGCGGCATGGAGCGTTGCATCAGCACGGTGCGCACATCCGCGCAGACGCCGCGCAAGTGCTCAATGGATTCACGCGGATCGTCTCTGCGGGTGAAGCTGACCAGCGTGATCTCATGGTGTTGCGCCAGGTGCCGTAGCATGTGGTACGCGCGTACTTTGGGTCCGGCGTCAAGAGGATAGGGCAGGACCTGCGTCAGGAACAGGATGCGGGCCACTAACGTCCCTTCAGGCGCAACATCTCGCCGATGGTCTTCGTGGCAATCAACAAATCGAGATAGAACCCGGCGTGGCGCACGTAATACAGATCGTATTCCAGCTTGATCCGAGCGTCTTCGACGGTGCTGCCATAACTGTAGCGAACTTGCGCCCAACCGGTGATACCCGGTCGTTCGGCGTGACGGGCCCGGTAGAAGGGAATCTTGGCGGCCAATTCATCCACGAATTCGGGGCGTTCGGGGCGCGGCCCGATGACGCTCATGTCGCCTTTGAGGACGTTGTAGAACTGGGGCAGCTCATCCAGGCGCGACTTTCGCAAGAACTTCCCGAACGGGGTGATTCGGGGGTCGTTGGCGCTCGACCACACCGCGCCGCTCCGGGCCTCGGCGTTGGGGAGCATGGAACGCAGCTTGATCACCGTATAATGCCGTCCGCCCCGCCCGACGCGTGTTTGAGAGTAAAACAACGGCCCCGGATTGGCGACCATATTGCCGAGCGCCAGAAATGGGAGCATGATGCCGAGCAGGCCCAGGCCAATGATGGAAAGCGCCAGGTCGGTCAGCCGCTTTGCTCCGTGAAACAGGCGGTTTGTGGGGCCGGTACCCATAGGGAGCACGGCGGCGAGGTCTCCCCCGATATGCTCAACGGGGACGCGCCCGAGGAGTTGTTCATAGAGCGCGGGCATGGTGGTGATCGTCATGCCTCTCTCGCGGCAGGTGAGCAGCGCGTTAAGAGCCGCCTGTGATAGCGTGTGGCGATGCGTGATGGCAACGACGATATCTTCCGCGCCGGTGGCTTCCGCCCAGGCCGCCAGTTCGCTGCTGTCGCCCAGCACCTGAATGCCGGCGAGTTGCGCGATATTCTGCTTGGCCGGATCATCGTCAACGAAGCCGACGATCTCGTAGCCGGTGCCGGAATAGGGGTTGCCGTAGGCCGGCACGTCGCGCAATTCCTCGACGAACGTCTGCCCGGCTGAGCCGGCGCCGAGCACGATGGCGCGGCGCTGGAAGCTGGGTTGTCCGATGGCCCGAGCATAGATGCCGCGCCAGGCGGCGACGCTCGCGATGGCGAGGGCTGCGAAAATGAAGACCAGACCGCGAGACGCCAGCGGCGGGCTGTAAACCGGAATCCAGTGATAGACGAACACCGTCAGGGCGACGGCGGCGCCCGTGTTGACCATGCTATGGGAAGCGCTGGCCGCGCGCGCCAGATCATACGAATCAAACAGATGGGCCGAGACCCACCATACGATGGCGAGGGTCAGGAACCAGCGCCAGTAGGCCAGAACGGCGCCGGGTTCGTTGAGCCAACTCTCCCGAAGCTTGACGGCGATGATGAGCGCGGCGAACAGCAAGATCATGTCAACTGCCCACAGGAGGATGAGCCGTTCGGAGCGACGCAAGCCGACACTGGGCAGGGAGAGATGCGGCGGGAGTGACCGTAGACGTGTCGCGACATCGGTGGAGGACGAAACGCCGGAAAGCCTATCGGTTGTCATATTTGGCCCTCCTTATCCTGCGGTCATGTGCCGGATCAAGTCCTGATACATCTCGGACAGGATCTCGGCTTCGACGATGCGTTGTTCTTCGTACCATCGCCGTCCGTTGACGCCCATGCCGGCGAGATGTGAGCGATTGGCAATTGCCTCTGACAGCACGGCGCTTAATCGCACCGGATCACGCACGGGGACGACCCAACCGGTCGCACCCGGTACCACGTATTCCGGCAGCGCGCCGGAATCTGTTACCACGACCGGCAGCCCAAACGCATAGCTTGCAGCGATTAAGGCCGACTGGGTTGCATCTTCATAGGGCAATACCAACAGCATTGCCGTGCGAAACAATTCAATGGCTTCATCGTCGGTGATGAGATGATTTCGGAACTCAACGTTATGGAGGTCTGTGGGGGGGGCGACGCCTCGGAGCCAGGCGCCGGCAACCACCAGGCGAACGTCTGGGCAATCATCGCCCGACTGTGACCATACATGCGCCCACGCAGATAGCAAGGTGTCTACCCCTTTGTACGCCTCCACACGGCCAAAGAATAGGACCACGCTACGGATGTCATCTTGGCACCGTTGCGCGGCGCTGTCAAGTTCCGTAGCATACAAACCGGCCGATATATTGTCATCCGGCCCTGCGCCGAATTTCCAAAACCCGTGAAGCAGCGGCGCGCAGGTCACGCGATCGGGCGAGACCCCCTGATCCAGGAGTTGCGCGCGATAGCGCCGGCCGTGGACGAGGATATGCGCGCCGGCCCTGATGACCAGGTTATTCCAACGTGGGATCAATGCGCCGAATCTGACGCCACTGTGCGCCTGGAGATCATGCAGCGTGTGAGCTACGGGGATGCCATGCGCGATCAGCGCGCGCACCAGTGCAACGTTCCAGAGATGCACGCCGGTAATATGGACGATCACCGGTCCGGCGGCCGCGTGATTCCCCGCTTGACAGGCCGCGAGTTGCGTGACGGCGCGGATGGTGCGCCGCAATGTCCCGATTGCCGCCCCTTCGAATGAGAAGCCCGTGCCCGTTGACGATAGCGGCGTATGAATCGTGATGTCCGGTCCGTAGGCGCCGCCGGGGAATCCCGTGGTCGTCACGACATGGACATCCGGTTTTGCGCCGTTGCTGAACGCGCCGGCTGCCGCGCGATTTGCGAGGTCGGCGGTGTATTGGTGCATCCCGAAGGTGGGCGACAGGAGGACGTAAATGATCCGCATGCGACAGTTCAGGCTGCGCCGGCGCCAGGCGATGGGGCGAGCGTGACGAGTTTCAGCCTTGCCGCGAGATCGAGCAAGGCGAGGGCCGCAAACGGCAACGCGACGGCGTCTACAGGCAACCGGTAGCGCGCCATGGCCCAGGTCAGGATGTGCAGCAGGCTGTAGAAGGCCATGAAGAGCAGCAGGAACGCGACATCTTCGCGATGCAATAATGCGTGCGCCGGCGAACGGGACGGGTTGCGCGCCGCAAGCCAGATGCCGTAGAGCATGAAGGGCAGGAAGAGGGCAATGGAGAAGACCCGACCCAGGTTGCTGACGAGCGGCGTGTTGGGCGTCGGCCAGAAGGCGAAATAGTCGCGGACGCGGCTGAGCGACAACAGGGCATAGCGCCCTGGGTCTTCGAGGATGAACCCGATCCCGCGCGCCATGAGTATTTTGTCGAGCTGCGCCTCGTTGAGCTGGCCCAGACCCTCAGGCATGGGCGCGGCGTCGTATTCTCTGAAACTCGCGCCGTGCATCGGATGCTGCGCGGAGTACATCGCATAGCCGGCGTTCGAGTTCAGCAGAAGAAATTCGTGATACACGCGGTAATTGCGCAGCGTGAACGGAAGAATACACGCAATGACGACGATGGCCGCGACCGTCATCGCTTGAAAGGCCGCGCCGAGTCTTTGGTGACGCCAGCCGCGCCAGAGCAACCATAGGCCCATGATCGGCGCCCAGGGTAAGATGGATTGACGGAGCAACGTGGCGATTCCCAACGCGATCCCCAGGCCCAGCCCGATCAACCAGACCTGACGGCGGGGCGCATCGGTCGAGCGGAGCGTTTGCTGAAGGGCCAGACCGCGTTCGAGCGACCATAGCAGCGCCGTAATGTAGAATGTTTCGGTCATCAGGCTGGCGGCGAAAATCGCGAAAAAGAGATAGATCGCCGCGAGCAAGGTCGAAAGCAACGGCAAGATATGCGCAGCCGACAGGGCTTGAGGCGCGAGCGGCTGTGAATCTGACGTGGGATTGGTGGGACCTTCGCGGTAGAGACGCCGGGCGAAGAAAACCATGGTCAACGGGAGAAGGATGCCGCCGAGGACGGCGCCGACGAGGCGCGCGGCGAGCGGGTGGGGGCCGGTGACGCTGTAGACGGCCGCCACAAACGCAGAGTACAGAAACGACCAGTGGGCCGTGGGCGTATCGGGTGACGTGAACGGATACCAACCGCGATCGAAGGAGTAGCCGTGCCCCGTTGCCAGCCGCGCCCCCAGGGCAGAGTAAGACGTTTCATCGGTGTTGTCGGGAACTGTATCGCCGAGGTAGAGCCCGATCCCCAGCCGCAGCAAGATCGCGAGCAGGATAATGAGCGGTAAGTTCAGGCGGCGCAAGAGTGAAGTCATATGGCCCCGCGTTTCGTGATGTCTTTATGCGCGCCTGGAATCAGGCGCGGCCAATCATGCGTCTGAACGTCGTCTGGAGAAATGTCTTGTATGCGGCGCGCACGTCTTTTTCCGCGTAGCCCGTTTCGGGGCGGCCCAGATGCGAGCGTTGCGGAAAAATGAACCAAACAACCGAGCGGGCGGCGAAGACGCACCAGACGGCGGCGGCGGCCAGCCGGCCCTGATATTTGCGTGCAAAGAGAACCCGCGAATCCGCAAAGTTGACATAACTCTTGCCCAGGCGTTGCGCCGAAGACGCTTGCTCGACGTGGGTGATGAAGGCGTCCGGTCGGCCGACCACTTCCCAGCCGACCTGGCGCGCGCGGTAGCACCAGTCTGTTTCTTCGGTATAGAGCCAATAGTCTTCATCGAGGAGACCAACCTGGGCCAATGCTTCGCCACGCATCAGCAGGCACGCGCCTTTGGCCCAATCGACGCGTAAGAGCGATAGGCGCGTTCCATTAACGGAGACCGTGAACGGATCCGGGTCGTTTGCGAAGCGCGTGCGCAGCAGGGGCACCTCGCGCTCTGCGAAGGGGAACTGGCCCCAGGAATGCTGCAACGTGCCGTCGGGGTTGAGGAGTTGCGCGCCGACTGCGCCGACTTCGGGGACGGCATCCAGCACGTCGCACAGGGCGTCTATGGCGCCATCATGGGCGACCGTGTCGGGGTTGAGGAGCAGCACGAATTCGCGCCGGGTTTGGCGCAACGCAACATTGTTGCCGCGCGCAAACCCGAGATTCGCGCCCGTCTCGATCAGGTTGACCTGGGGGAACTCGCGACGGATGTACTCGGCGCTGCCATCGCTCGACGCGTTATCTACGACAAAGACTTCGAAGGGATACCGATGCACCGTGCGAAAGACCGCGGCAAGACAGTCGGCAAGCAGCGTGCGCGTATTCCAACTCACGATGACGATGGCGAGGCGTGGAGGCTGCTCACTCATGCGGTGCCCGCTCCTGGCTCCGAATCGTCATTCGCTTCGGTCCACTGGTCAATGGCCACCACGCCGCCCATCATCAACCAGACCAGTACGCTGGCCTGGAAGCCGATGAAGCTGATGTTGTAGACGAACGGCAGAATCCAGTCGGCGAGCATCATGAGGACCAGCGCGCCGACGACGGTTGCCAGAACGCCGTTGACATAACCGAGAGAGAAACCGCTGAGCTTCTTGCGACTGACGCGACGACAGAGCAGGATGAACTCAACGATGAACCAGAGGAACAGGCCCAACCCGAGGATCCCCGAATGCGCGAAAAGATCCACGTAGTTGTTATGGGCAGATACGTTAGGCGCAACCCAGAAGGCGTCGCCGTAGGGCAGCGGTTTCATCCGGGCATAAGGGCGATAGGCGGCCGGCCCGAGCCCTGTGATGGGGTTGCGCATGGTGACGGAGATGACGCGTTCGGCGAGGGTGATGCGTGAGCCGCCGCTTTCGACCCATTCGCTTTCGCCGCCGGCAAAATCATAAGCGCGCGGCAGCGCCTGGCCGGTGAGCAGGAGCAGGCCGATCAGGGCGATGATGAGGATGCGCCCGCGTTGCAGCTTGAGCCAGAGCAGAACTGCGAGCGCGGCGGCGACGCCAATCCAATATGAGAGCGTTGCACGTTCTATCGTAAAGACTAAGATGAGGGTCATCAGGACGATCATGCCCAGGAGGACGCGAACCGGCGTCGCCAGGCGTTGATTGAAAAGCAGTTGCCCCCCGGCCATGGCGGCCAACAGGAGCCAGAAGGGTGGGCGATATACGGCGAAGGTGAACGCCTTGACCACGAACGGATAGGCCGCCGGAATCGAACGCACCAGCCCGATGATCGCAGCCAGCCCGATGAATGTGAATAGAATCCTGCGCAACCAGATCTCATCGGTGGTCAAGTTGGCAGCCATCCAGAAAGCGCCTGCGGAGAAAGCAAAGATGGCCCATTGGGCGATTTGCACCAGGACGAAGCTATTGGATTGCGGCACGAACGGGTCCCACGTTGCTTGCCCGATGACCAGCGACAACATTGACGAGATCAAGAATAGGATCAGCGGCAGGCTGACGCGCGAATGCACGAAGACCAGATCCTTGCGCACGATCATAGACAGTAGCCAGACGCCGATCAAGGCCGGGACGAAGAGGGTCGTGGGATTGACGGCGACATCGGTACCGGTGTTGAACTGGAGCGGAGCGACGAGGGCCATCACGACCAACGCCAACAAGCCGAGTTGGGGCTTGAGCAACAGCAGCACGGCGCCAAACCCGGCGATCACAACCGCGAGGAGTTGGATGGATGGGCGCAAACCCATCAAGCCCGCCAGCCCCAGGGTAGCCGCGATGACCACAAGCACTCGCCAGGGGAAAGCGCGGGATCGGTTCGTCAAGACGCTCATGCTATCCACTACGCCTCGTCGTTTGCTCTGAGACGACTTCTTCGATCAGTCGGCAGAACCTGGCGCCAATGTCCGTCCAATCATATTCGCGTTCGATCAGTCCGCGCGCGTTTTCCGCCAGTGAGCAGCGCAGGTCGGCGTCTTCGAGCAACCGGATGGTCTGCGCGGCGAAACCCTGCGGATCGTCGGCCGGCAGGAAATCGCGCTCTGGAACGGCGTTCAACCCTTCGATGCCCTTGCCTGTGGAGACGACCGGCGTGCCCAAAGCCATCGCTTCGAGGATCTTCAGCCGTGTGCCGGCGCCCTGTCGCAACGGAACGACGCAAACCGTAGCCCCGGCGACCAGCGGCCGGATGTCGGGCACATGGCCGCTGAAGTGAACTGAGGGGTCTATGGACAGCTCAGAGATCGGAACATCCTTTGTCGAACCGGTGATCGTCAGCTCGACATCGGGCATACGCTGCTTCACCAATGGGTAGATTTCCGCAAGGAAGTATTGCATCGCATCGAGGTTCGCACGATAGGTCAACGATCCGTTGAAGATCAAATGCGCCGGTTGCTTCGGGGTCAGGCCCGGCCTCAAGTGGTCAAGATCCACGCCATTGGGGATCACGCTTAAGCGTTTTGCATGGCGGCCCAGCAGGGCCGCGTGATAGTCTTTTTCGGTTTGCGAGACAAATGTAGACGCTTCGAACGCGCGAATGGCCCGAGTTTCGGCGCCTGTGGATTTGCGCCAGGCGACAACGCCGCGCAGGCCGGCGGCGGCGCTTGTGGCCTGCTTTCTGCGCTCTTCCATCTGGAGGCTCAAAGACGCTTCAACGTCCAGTATCCGCGGGGCCGGGAGCTCAAGTGCGTGGCGGGCAACGGGCAAACTCATGGCGACGATCGCGTCGGGGGTGATCCGGGCCGTGACCGCCTTGAGTTGCTGCGTCATTGCCGGATGCCGCCAGAAAGCAACGGGCATCGGACTTAAGAACTTCGCGATGCCGGGGAGCCTCGTGTATGCGAAGGCGTCTTCATGCACAGTGTGAGCTTCCGCAAGCGTCGGGTCTGCGGCCTTGATTTCATCACCCGACAAGCCATCGGGTGCATAGGCGACCAGCGTGACTTCATGACGCGCCGCGAGGGCGCGCATGAGGTAGTTCACGCGGATTTTTGCGCCATTGTCAGGCGGAATCGGGCACCACGTCGAGAGATAGAGGATTCGCAAAGCGATATTTTACCCTGGCATGAAGCTAACGCGGGTGAAAAGCTGCGCGTGACCGCTTCAGCATTTCGATGAGCCGGTCAACATGCTCTTGCGAAGACCACGCGGTGTTTGCGATGTCGAGGGCCTGTCGCCCCAGGTCGTCTTGTAACGCGGGTGATTGCAACATGGTGGACAACGCGGTGCGCAATTTCTCGACGCTGCCCGGCTCGACCAGGATGCCATTGACGCCATCCTGCAACCAGTCGGGGATACCGCCGGTCGCGAAGGCGACGACCGGGCGTCCGCGTGCGAAGGCTTCAGGCCCGACGTGCCCGAACGGCTCGGGCCAGAGCGAAGGCACGACGGTGAATCCACATTGGCGGTACAGGCGGTCCATGCCGGCGCCGGCCTGCCGGCCTGCGAAGCTGACCCGATCGGCGATGCGCAGGGCCGTGATCTGGTCTTGCCACGTTTCCATCTTCGGCCCATCACCCGCGATGACCAGGCGCCAATCTCCGGTCAAGCCCGCCGCGGCTTCGAGGAGGACGCCGATGCCTTTTTCGGGCAAGATGCGCCCGGCGAAGAGAAAGGTATGCGGCTCGGGAGCCGGTGAGTAGACAGCGAAGGGGCCGTCCATCAGGACCGGCGTCAGGATTTCCAGTTGGTCACGGGGGATGCCGTTGCGCACCATCAGCTCGCGCATGTAGGCGCTGCCGACGGCGGAACGAATCTTGCGGTAGACCGCGGTCGAGCCCCGCGCGGCGATCACGCGCTCGATGTGCCGCATGGGGCTGCGCCCGAAACAACAGCGTTCGGTCTGGGCATAATAGAGACAACCCCAGTTGCCGCTGCGCGGGCATACCCGCGCGCTGCGCCGCAAATATTGCGCCATGCCGGGGCAGGTGACGTAGGGTCCATGCACGTAGGCGAGGACCGGCAGGCGTTCGGAAACCCACCCCAGCACGTCGTTGGAATACATGAGGTGGAGATATGCCACGTCGGGGTTGTACTCGCGAATGATCGCCTCGAGGGACGCGAGCGTCGTTTCGAGGGGGTGTTCGGGCGAGACGGGAACACATACGGTACCGGGCATCAGATCTGCCGGGTCGCCGGGTTGGAAGCAGACCAGCCGGGTTTCGTGGCCTGCGGCCAGCAAGGCGCGGGAGACATCGGTGATGTATCCTTCGGCCCCGCCGGTTGGCGTACCGAATTGGCTGAGCTGGAGGATTCTCATGCGGTCACAGGATGAAACGGTATCATGATCGGTTGGCCGCCTCGCGCCCGTCATTGATGGTTCGAAGCCAGTCTTCGAGTTCGTCGAAATAGCGCGTCATGACGAAATCAGACAGGATGAGCTGCTTACCGGCTGCGGCCAGACGATGGGCGGCTTCCGGATCGGAGGCGGCCTGCGCGATCCGGTCGGCGAGCGTCGCGGCGTCATCGGCCGGAAACGTCAGGCTGTTCTGACCGTGGACGAGCATCTCGGACTGGCCGCCGACTTCCGTACCGATGACGAGCATACCGGCGGCCATCGCTTCCATGACGCTGCGCGCCATCGGCTCGGGCCAAATTGAGGTAAACAAAAAGACGTCCGACTGGCCCAACCAGGAGGGAACTTCATCCCTGGCGACACGCCCGTGCATGGATACGTGATCTTGCAGGCCGAGCTCGGCAATCCGGCGGCGCAGGTGCGCTTCATAATCGGGGTGGCCGCCGCCCAGGATGGTGAGCTGGAGGTTGGTATGCTGTCCGCGTTGTTTCAGCAGCCCGAGCGCTTCGACCGCCGTGTGGACGCCCTTCTTCTCGAGCAGGCTCCCGAAGTAGAGGAGGCGCAGCCGGCCATCCGCCGCCGGCTGCCGCGCCTCGCCGGCGCACACAAAGTCCTCGGGGTGGATGCCGAGCAAGATCACTTCGGAAGAGGGGGATATCTTGCCGCCGGAGACCAGCGCCTCGCGCACGTATTGACTGACGCAGGCCACGTTCCGAAACGCCAGCTTCGGTGGGTAGGCTTCGTGATGGAGCTGTGACCGGGCTGCAAGCTGGAACGGCTTGAACGCAAGCTGAGTCAATGGGCGGGAGGCGGGTTTGGTCCAGTATTCGACGTGGATATCGGGGTCGTTGGCCCAATAGGACGCCATATAGTAGGCTACCCGTTCGGGCATTAGTGCTTCGGCGAGCGCCGGCAGGGCACGACTCAGGTTCCACATGCCCCACACCAGGATGATGTCGGGGCGGAAATCACGGATCAGGCGCGAGAGCTCCGCGCGGTTCTCCTCTTCCTGAGACCTACGCAGCAAGAAGAAGTCCGCGGGCCGATAGTGGCTGACATCGGCTTGCAAGTGCAGCGTGCGGACGATGCCTTGCTCGTCGGCGGGGGCGCGTTCGGCGCTGTGACGGGCGGTCAGCACGATGACTTCGTGCCCGGCGGCGCGGAACGGCGTGCACGACTTCTTCGCAGATCTGTTCCAGTCCGCCCATCTCAGCGGGTGGGTAAAGGTTCGAGAGAAAGAGAAATTTCATGATGCCTGAGGTGTGTCAGCCTGAACGCCGGCGCGCCAGGCCGGCGACCTGTTTGCCTGCGGTCACTTTTGCCAGGCGGCGTGTAAAGGATGCGTTCGTCAGAAGCCTCGGGTTTGCACGCGCGGCGCGCAGCAGGTAATGCCGGGCTTGCGGCCAATCGCCGGCCTGGTCGGCCAACATGCCCAGGGCGAGATCTGCGTTGGCAACGGCCACGGTATGAAAGCCGGCCATTTCGGGGCCGGCAGAGGCATGCACGGTCTCGATCCTGGCGTAGAGCAACGCGGCGCGTTCGGCCAGCTCGTCCGACGCCGCGAACCCGCGAAAGCCGCGGGGCTGATCGGCGAGCGCCAATTCGTAGAACACATCGACGCGTTGCGCCAGAGGTGGGTAGATCTGAAGGGCCCTGGTGAGTTGCTGATCGCCCAGGGTCAGCGTCACCCTTCTGATAGTAAGCGAGGGCCGCGCTGAAGTAAGCTGCGGCATACGCGCGCCGACGGTCTGTGGGCCACGTCACCGGGTCGCCCTCTTCCGGCCCGAAGTGTTTTCGCACGGCTTTGAGGTGGTCGGTGAACATGTGCTCGACATTCGAGGACAGCCCTCCGCCATGCACCCGATACAGCACCAGCGTTTCCGGCACACTGAGGAAGCGATACTCTCGTGAGATGCGCAGCCACATGTCCCAATCGGCCAGCCCTTGCAGGTTCGTGTCGAAGACGTCCAGCTTCTCGAAGGCGGCTTTGCGAACGGTGACCGTGCACGGAGGGAAGAATCCACCGTCAATCAACCGATCGTACATTTGGTCGGGCGCGACTTCGAGATGAGTTGTCTGGGGCAGGCGCGTTCCCGCGCCGTCCATGATCTGGAAACCGGCGCGCGCCGCGCCGGCGGCGGGGTCTTGCTTCAGGGCCGGGATGACGTGCGCCAGATATTCAGGTTCCCAGAGGTCATCGTCATCGAGGAAAGCGACGAACTCTCCGCGCGCCTGGCCGATCCCGGTGTTGCGCGAGCCGGCCATCCCTTTGTTTGCCTGCCGGATGAAGCGGATAGCGGAGCCGAACGACGCGGCCACCTCCGGGGTATCATCCTGTGAGCCATCATCCACCACGATGATCTCGCGGTCTTGCCAGGTTTGCGCCAGGGCGCTCTGGATGGTGCGGGTGAGATATGCCCCGTGATTGTAGGCGGGGATGACCACGCTGACGCTAGGGATTGACACGGGTTAACCTCGCACGCCCAACTCTGTCACATAGGCGCGCAGTGATTCGCGCCAGGGGCGCATGAGCTGCATCCCCATCAACTCCAGATGGTAATTGCGCGCCGCCTCCATGCGCGGGCGGGGCGCAGCCAGAGGGAAGCTGGCGGAAGAAATGGGGTTGATCTTGCACGAAGTGACGCCGGCATATTCGAGGATGGTTTCGGCGAAGGCCAGCCGGCTGCAATATGCCCCGGTCCCGACCAGATGGTAGGTTCCGTAGTAGCCCGTGTCGGTCAAGTTGAGTAGCCCGTGGGCGATGTCTACCGAGTATGTCGGTGAGCCGAATTTGTCGTCCACGACCGTGAGCGAGGGCTTCTCAGCCGCCAGCGTCAGAATTTTGGCGACGAATTTCTTGTCTTGTTCACGGCCCCCGAACATCCAGCCGGCGCGCACGACGTAATAATGGTTCAACAGGCTGCGGACGATGCGCTCGCCCTCGTATTTGGAGCGCCCGTAGATGCTGAGGGGGTTTGGTTCATCGTATTCTGTGTAGGGTTCGGTCTTGTGCCCGTCAAACACGGCGATGGTGGAGATGTAGACCATCACGGCGTCGGTGCGCTGGCAGGCCAGGGCCACATTGCGCGTGCCGATCGTGTTGGCGAGATAGGCGGCATCGGGGTTGCGTTCGCATTCATCTACATCGGTTGCTGCGGCCAGGTGCAGCACGAGGTCGGGCTCGACCTGTTCCGCAAACGTGAGCACGGCCTCGGCGTCACGCACATCGAGTTCTTCGATGTTCGTCGCGATGACTTCGTGTTGTTCGGCGAAGACCCGACATACATCCATCCCCATCATGCCCCGCGCGCCGGTAACGAGAACACGCATATGCGCTAACTCCTAAAAAGCAAACGATGAACAGGCATCAAACAAAAAGGTCAGCGTCGGAAAGGCCCCTGCCGCGCGCGTCTTTGTCCGAAAGAGTCGGGGGCTGCCCATTGATGAGCGGCCAGAGAATGCCGAGATGGGGATCATCCCAGCGCAGGGTGCGATCCCATTCCGGGGCGTAATAGTCGGTGGCCTTGTACAGAACTTCGGCCCACTCGCTGAGCACGTAGAATCCGTGGGCGAAACCGGGCGGGATCCAAAGTTGGCGTTTGTTTTCGGCGGTCAGAATTTCACCGACGTAATGCCCGAACGTGGGAGAGGAGCGACGGAGATCCACGGCCACGTCGAAGATCTCGCCAACGACAGCGCGTACCAGTTTACCCTGCGGCTGGCGGATCTGATAGTGCAGGCCGCGCAGCGTGCCCTGGTGTGAGCCGGATTGATTGTCCTGGACGAAAGCCTCGGTGATGCCGCCCCGGGCGAATTTCTGCAACTCGTAGGCTTCCATGAAGAAGCCGCGCGCATCGCCGAAGACTTTTGGCTCGACCAGGATGACGGATGGGATGGCTGTTTGGGAGAATTGCATGGGCTATCCAATCTCAACGGAGCTTGAACGCGAATACACCCGCGATCAGGGCCAGAACCGGAAGGATCGCGATGGCGAGAACCAGCATCGTTGATGTATTCGATGGCGGCGGAATCGCGGCGGAGGCCTCTGTGACCGATGCATCGGAGACATCCGCCGATATCGCGGCGACCTGTTGTGTTGCGATGGGCGTGGCTTCGGCGACGGCTGAAGGCGTGAATGTGGCTGCGGGTGTTGGAATCGGTTGCCGGGCAATGGCCGCGACGGGAAGCTGTCGGGTGAAATACCAGACGTGTTCTTCGCCGAGTCTATCCGTGAAAACAGCGGAGAGCTTGTTGCCTCCGCACACGACCATATTCCAGTAATGCGGATCGAGATAGCGATTGTCAATCTGCTCGGGGGGGAGCCATCCGCCATTCCGGAAGGGGACGGCGTAGAGGCCATCGGCGACGCCGGTGATGGCGCGCAAATTGCCGCCGCTGTCCTTCACGATCTTGTTGTAACCGCCAAATGCCGCGCCCAGGGAGACGATCTCCATCGGCTTGCTCCAGGTGACGCCGCCATCGGTGGAGTATTGATGCATCCGGGCCGGCTCGTGCCAGGTCAGGTGAATCTCGTCGCCGAAGGTATAGACGCCGAGGTAATCGAGGCCGGGCGAGGTGGTTGATTTGCCGCCGATGCGCGTATCCTGGGTCCAGGTCTGCCCGGCGTCTTTCGACGTGAGATATCCGGCCTCGGAGTAAGCGCCGTATTCGAATGAACGGATATTGTAGGTCAGGTGCATGACGCCGGCGTCGTCAATCGTCATCATGGCTGTAGATTGTTGAAGCCGTCGGCACATTGCCGGAGAAGACCGTGGCCGGCGGCGACCAGGTCTTGCCGCTGTCGGTCGAGCGAATATGCTCAAGAGTCGGTTGCAGCCCGTTGTCGTTGGGCACGCCGTAAATGACGTGCAATACGCCGGACGGTTCAACGGCCATCGCTGCAAATAGCCCGCCTACGGCCTGATGGAGCAAGATCGGTTTCGACCAGGCGTTGGCGTCGGAAGCGGCATCGAGGGGCGCGTTGCTATAGTAGAGACGGCCGCCGAAGATCGTGCTGGCCCAGGTCAGATGAATGCGATTGTCCGCCGGCGAGATGACGGCGACCGGCCCGGTGGCGAGGGGGTCATTGGTGGCGATGACGTCGCTCGGTTTGCTCCATTCGCCGTCTTTGTCGGTCTGGTAATAGATGTACGCCAGATCGCCGATGCGCGATGCCCAGACGAGATGATCGTTCTGGTATGGGTCGCATAACAGGTAACTGAAACCGCCCTTGTCCACATCGGTGTCTTCCGTCATGTCGACCGGGGCGCTCCAGCCCGTCCCTGATTGCGCCTGCACCGACCATGCCGGCGGCAGCAGGCAGAGGCCGATCAGCATGGCGGCAAGCCAGGCAGTTCGCTTCATGCTTTTCTGTTCTCCTCGATGGCGCCCGGTCCGGTTGACGTCGGGGCGCCATCTTCGCCGGGTTTGAGGCGCTGAAGTTGCCCGTAAAGCCCATCCCCGATCACGGCCCACACCAATGCTCGCACCACCCCTTTGTCCTGCCAATACGATGGGTCGCCGGCCAGGGCGTTCGACGCGTAGCGAAACGTCTCGCGGCGGTTGTGCTTGTTCTTCCAGGCGTCATAGGCCTGGTTGTGGTCGAGCCAGGCGATCCACCGTTTGTGCGCTGCCGGGGACATGTAGCCCCCGTCGCGCAGGAGGTCCATCGTCAGGCGCGCGCCATGAAAACTATGCTGGCCGGTCAACGAACCCGCATGCACGCGGTAATAATACAGGTATTCCGGCAGGATGGCTGTGGGAAAAGCGGCGGCAATACGCAGCCAATAGTCGAAATCCTCGACCAGCCGATACGATTCATTGTAGTCACCCACGCGTTCGTAGGCCGCGCGTGTATACATGAAGCACGCGCCGACGGGATTCCAGGGGTTCTCATCGAAGCCCGACATCGGGCGCACCGGGGCCTCGCCCACGGTCTGGCCTGTATCATCCACGAGATAGGCGTGCGCATAGACCATCCCCAGATCGGGGCCGCGGCTCAGCCGTTCGTGCAACTTCGCCAGCGCATCCGGCGCGTACCAGTTGTCGTCCGAGGTCCAGGTGAGAAACGGCGCGCGGGTCTCGCGGAAGCCGATGTTCAGCGCGCCCGGCAGCTTGGCGTTCCGGGTCAGGCGGACCAGGCGCAGCCTGGGGTCGCCGTACTCGCTCACGATATCGGCCGTATCATCGGTCGAAGCATCGTCTACGACGATCAACTCGAAGTCGCTGAGGGTCTGCGCCAGGACGCTGTCAATGGACTGACGGATGTAGCGCCGACCGTTGTGTGTCGGTAGAACGACGGAAACCACCGGCGTCACGATTGGCGCACCTCGGCGGCGGGGTTGACATCCCATGCCTGCGAAGCGTAGAAGTAGCCCGCCCACGATGCATCGGGCAGCTTGCCGCTGCCGTAAAAATCGCCCGACTCAACCATCAGAGGGCCAAGACCGGGGCCCACAGGACGCTCTCCATGCCCGAAAAAACCTGGACATCCATGGTATAGCTGCCCGATTTGAGCTGGAACTTCGGGACGTGGACGGCCACCGTCTGCACGCCGGCATCGAGCGCAAGAGGAAAGCCGGCAATACTGCTATGAAGGACCGTGGTCCGCGTGCCGTAAATGTCGTTCAAACCGATCGTAACCGTTGCGCGGGGGATGGCCCGCTCCAGTTGGAGGGTGACCGCGAGATGCAGGTCATCACCGGTGCGGGTCATCGGGACGAAGGCGCCGGTGCGATCGAGCGGGCCGATTTCGAGGATAGACACGCCGCTGGCAGGATCGGCGCCGAGGACGCCGCCCACGCTGCCCGCTGCGGGCACCTTCTGGTCGGCGAGATAATCTTCGATCACGTCTTTGACGCGCCCGTAGCTCGTCACGCGACCCTTCTTCAGCAGGACGCCATGCGTGCAGAGGCCTTCGATGGCGGCCATGTTGTGGCTGACGAACAGCACGGTGCGGCCGGTTTTCGCGACGTCGCCCATCTTGCCCAGGCATTTGCGCTGGAACTCCACATCACCGACCGCCAGCACTTCGTCGACGAGCAGGATTTCCGGCTCCAGATGCGCGGCGACGGCGAAGGCCAGCCGCACGTACATGCCGCTGGAATAGCGCTTGACCGGCGTGTCGAGGAATTGCTCGATCTCGGCGAAGGCGACGATCTCGTCGAACTTCCGGTCGATCTCCGTGCGGCGCATGCCGAGGATCGCGCCGTTCAGATAGATGTTCTCGCGGCCGGTGAGCTCGGGGTGAAAGCCGGTGCCGACTTCGAGCAAGGACCCGACGCGGCCGTGGATGAGGGCCTGGCCGTCTGTGGGTTCGGTGATGCGCGACAGGATCTTGAGCAGCGTGCTTTTGCCGGCGCCGTTGCGCCCGATGATGCCGACGATCTCGCCCGGTTGCACCTCGAAAGAGACATCGCGCAGCGCCCACAGCGAGTCGTCGCTTGCGCCGCCCGCGGCCGGATCGCGCCGCCGGAGGCGACCGGTGGACGATTTGAGGCCGGCCATCAGAGAATCGCGCAGGGTGTCGTGCTGCTGGCGCAACCTTCCGATGTGGAACATCTTCGAGATATGTTGGACCTGGATGACAGGTTCGGTCATGACGATCAGATGATATCCGAGAAAGTGCGCTCGGTGTTACGGAAGTAGATCAGGCCGGTCACGAGCGTCACCAGTGTGATCGAGATCGAGACGGCGAACAACGGTATGGAAGAGATCGCTGCGGAGCCGGGCGTACCGATGATAGACCAGCGGAAGCCTTCCACGACCGCCGTCATGGGGTTGAGAGCCAGCAAAAACCGGTACTGCTCGGGAATCAAGGCGGCCCCGTAGATCACGGGCGTGACATACATCCAGAGCTGGAGCAGAAACGGGATCAGATAGTTGATATCGCGATAACGCACGTTGAGGGCGGCGAGCCAAAGACCAAACGCCAGCGCCGTGACAATGGCGAGAAGCAAGAAAGGCCCGATCATGACGATGCGCGGCGTGAGCGGAATGCGGTAGAACAGGAGCAACGCCAGCAGGACGATGAAGCCGATCGCGAAATCCACCAGTGTGGAGAGCACCCCGGAAGCCGGAATGATCAGCCGCGGGAAGTAGACCTTGGTGATCAATTGTGAGCTGTTGACGAGACCCGTGCCGACGCGGCTCAACGAACTCGAGAAGTATTGCCAGGGCAACAGACCGGCCAGCGCGAAGACCGCATAGGGCACGTCGCCGGAAGGCACATTCAGCAACATGCCGAAAATCACGGTGAAGACGACCACGCTGAGGAGCGGTTGGAGCAGAATCCAACCCACGCCGAGCGCGGTCTGCTTGTAGCGCACTTTGACATCGCGCCAAACGAGGAAGAGCAACAGCTCCCGATACTCCCATACCGCGCGCAGATCGGGCAGAACCAGGCCGCTGTCCGGCTTGATGAGCGTTGTCTGCAACGGCCCGATATCGGTCAGCGGGCTGCCCACCGAAGGCGACGTCATATCTTGCGAAGTGGGCATGTCTGTTTTCTAGTCTCTCTGATCGTCCGGCGCTTCGAGTTTGGCTCGCTCATAGGCGATGACTTTATGCAGCGTGTCATCCAGCGTATTGCGGGGGGCATATCCGGTGAGCGCCCCGATCTTGGCGATGCTCGGCACCCGGCGTTGCATGTCCTCGAACCCCGGCCCGTAGGCTTCATCGTAGGGGATGCAGGCGACCTCAGAGGTCGAGCCGGCCATCCCGATCACCTTCCTCGCCAGCTCCAAAATCGTGATCTCCTGATTGGAGCCGACGTTGAAGACCTCGCCCACGGCCGCGGGGTGTTCGGCGAGTTGCGTCAAGGCGCGGATGACGTCGGCCACGTCGGAGAAGCAGCGCGATTGGCTCCCATCCCCGTACACGGTGAGCGTCTCGCCGCGCAGGGCTTGCCGAACGAAGCGCGGCACAACCATGCCGTATTGCCCGGATTGGCGCGGCCCGACCGTGTTGAACAGCCGGGCGACGACGACCGGCAGGCCGAACTGGTGATAGTAGGCCAGGCCCAGAAACTCATCAACGGCCTTCGAAGCGGCATAGCTCCAGCGACTGCGCGTCGTCGGACCCATGAGGCGGTCGTCGTCCTCTTTGAAGGGTACGCGGACGCCCTTGCCGTAGACTTCCGAGGTCGAGGCGATGACGACTTTGCAGCCGTAGCGGTGCGCCGCCGTCAACACGGCCTCGGTGCCGTTGATGTTGGTCTGGATGGTATGGACAGGGTCCTGGACGATGAGCTGAACGCCCACGGCCGCGGCCAGATGGATCACGGCGTCGGATTCGCTGGTGAGACGGTCGAGCACCTGCGTGTTCATGATCGTCTCGCGCACGAACTGAAAGTGCGGCAGGGGCTGGAGGTGGGCGATGTTCGCCAGTTGCCCCGTCGCGAGATTGTCTACGGCGACAACGCGGTGGCCCTGGCTCAGCAACAGCTCGCAGAGGTGGCTGCCGATGAAACCGGCGCCGCCGGTGACTAGATAGCGCATTCGGAAATGCTCTCCTTAGCGCTTCTGGTTGCTGGATTGCCCGGCGAAGAAATCCACCGTGCGAGAAAGGCCATCGGACAGCGAGACGGTGGCCTGCCAATCGAGTTCGCGGCCCGCGCGGCCCGCGTCGAGATAGACGGCGTAGGCTTCGCCCTGCTTCGCCGGGCCGTGGCGCTCCGGTTGTTCGTATTCGGTCAACCTGGCCAGCTCGCGGAAGATCGTATTGATATCGGTCGGGACGCCGGTGCCCAGGTTATAGATGCCCTGGCCCCCCTCTATGGCGCGCACATTGGCGCGGGCGACATCGCCCACATACAGGAAGTCACGTTGTTGCGTGCCGTCGCCGTTGATGACGGTCGGGCGGTTTTCGAGCATCGCGCCGGTGAAGATCGCGACGACGCCGGCCTCGCCGCGGGGGTCCTGGCGCGGGCCGTAAATATTCGCGTAGCGCAGGATGCAGTACTCCAGATCGTAATTGTGCCGATAATTGTCAATGAAGTGCTCGCTGGAGAGCTTGCTCGATCCGTAGGGGTCCAGCGGATGGGGCGGGCAGGCTTCCGTCGCCGGGAGTTCATCGGGGTTGCCGTAGATCGCGCCGCCGGTGGAAGCAAAGAGCAGCTTGCGCACCGTTCCGGCTGCGCGTGCGGCTTCCAGAATGTTGATGGTGCCGACGACGTTGACGGTCGCGTAAAGGGCCGGTTCTCTGAGGCTTCCTCGCACATCGGCCAGGGCAGCCTGGTGAGAAATGGCGGTGGGCTTTTCCGCCAGCATCAGGCGCGTCAGACCCTCGGCGTCCCGGATGTCCAGTTCGTAGAAGCGAGCCGCCGGATTGACGTTTTCGCGATGCCCTGTATGCAGATTGTCAACCACGATGACCTCGTGGCCCGCCGCTAAGAAGGCATCTGCGATGTGCGAACCAATAAAGCCGGCGCCGCCGGTCACCAGGATCCGTTCTGGCATGAGATAACTGACTCCTTTGCTGTGCGCTTACGCGCGATTGCGGTATAAATCCGGTCGGATGACATTCACCATGCGTTGATGATGGAGCGACTTGCCAAGGAAACCGTTCACTTCGCTGATTTGCTGCAACGGGTCGTCCAACAATCCGTTGTAATCTACATCGAGCGTCCGAATATTGGGTTGGGCCGACAGCCAGGCGCGGACTCGACGCACATGTTTCTGCATCAACTCCGCAATATGCGCCTGATCCGCGGCGTTGGTGGGTAAGCCCCGCCGGGCAAGCATCCTGTCCTGCGATGCGACAATCTCGGCAATTCGCCGGTGCATGAAGACGACGTCGTAATGATACTTCGCCGGCAGATGTTCGATCTGCGCGGACACGACTTTCACCGCTTTGCCTCCGGCGTCATCGAGCCAACGGTCATCACCGGATTCGAGTTGCTTGACCCGTTCGTACTCGAAATACCCGGTCGGGTTGTCGGCATCGGCGACGCGCTCGCCGTCGGTGAGAAGCTCGACGCCTCCGGCCTCGAGCATGCTCATCATCAGCGACGTGCCCGACCGCGGCAAGCCCGAGACGACGATAATCGGCTGATCATTCATGGGCGAAAGCGCTTACCGGCCCGCCAGCCTTGCACCCTCGGCGATGAGCGCGGCTTTTTCCGGTTCACCGATCTCATTGTACCACCAATGCCGAACGTCCAATTGCTGCCGGGTCAAAGATATCGTGCGCCACAACGCCGCCGCGTCTTCGGGCGAACCGTTGATCGCGCGGATCTCACCGAGAAGCTGGCGTTCCGGGCGCCGACCGGGCGCCGCGTCGAAGGCGGCCTGGATGTGCGCGGTGGCCGCGTCGTATCCTCCCAGAGATAACTCGATCTGACCCAGCCGGCGGTTTGCTGCGGCGTTGGCCGGGTTCAACTTCAGCGCGGCTTCATAATGACGGATGGCGGGCGTCAGATCAATCTGTTTCGACCGTCGTAAGGCATCCTGAATCGGCCACTCCGGCCAGGTATAGACGCCGAGCTCGGCTTTGGTCTGCGCTACCGCCCCCAGGTTGGATTGGACCACCGATCGGGTGGCCGGCAGCAGGGCGATGATGAACGCCGTCGCCAGCGCCAGCGCGCCGGCAGCCCATGCCATGCGCGCGGAGTTCCGCGGTAAGCGTACACTTTCCGGCATCGGGCCGCCCACGTTGCAATGGCGAAGCCGAGCGGCAGAAAGACTACCGGCGCAAGTTTGCTGGTCCACGGTCCGGCATCCACCATCCCGTGGATGAGCATGGCGACGATGGCCGCCATGGCCGCCGGCGCAGGGAACCGTTGCCGCCGACCCGGTCTGCCGGCGCTGCGTAGGACGCCCCATGCCGCGGTTCCGGTCATCACCCCGAAGGCCGCCATGGCCGGCAGGCCCTGTTCGACGGCGATCTGCAGAAACAGATTGTGCGCGTGGCCGATGAAACCCACGTGCAGCATCAGCACGTAGCTCGAAAAGACCATCATCGTGCTGCCCAGACCGCCGCCCGTCAGGGGATAGTCTGCGACGAGGGGCAGCATATCTCGCCATAGCGATACTCTGCTGGCCCCGGAGCCGCCGACGCCGGTCGCTGCGCCGAGTAACGCCTCGAGCCCGCCGACCCCGGCGCTCGAACCGGGCCAGCGCACGGCGACCGCGAAAATCCCGATGAGGGCAGCCGTGAAGGCGCCGAAAGCGATCACGTCGAGCCAGAGGTGATCCTCCTTCAGACGTCCTCGCCATGCCATATAGATCGCGGCCGCCGTGGCCGCGGCAACGGCGAGCCAACTCCCGCGGGAGAGGGTCAGCATGACGGCGGCGAGCACGAACAGGGCGACGATGGCGACAATGACGCCGACCACGGCTTTGATCGCCCGCGGCCACGGACAGTTGCGGATCAGCCAGCCTGCGCCGCCCAGGCCCAGCGGGAGGAGCAGGATCATCGCGCCGCCGGCGACATTGCCGTTGATGTCCTCGGTGAACGGCAACGGTATCGAGGGCCGACCCGCTTGAAGCCAGAGGCCCAGCCGATAGATGATAGCGACCTTGCCGGCGCCGGCGGCCTGCCAATCGTAGGTCAGCAGAAAATAGCCGCCGATCAGCGCGGCAAGCGCAAGACAGGCCATGCCGCCCCATGCAATCAGGGCGTAGCGACTGCGCCGGGCGAGGAAGGCGATCACCCCGACCGCAACGAGGCCCGCCGTCAGGCCGGCAAGCCTACCGAATGCCGCGCTCCGGTCATATGCGGCCCAGAACGACAGCAGGGTCGCCGCGTAGAAGGCCAGCGCGGCCAGCCAGAACAAGACGAATCGGCGATCCGTAACGGCCGCCCGGGTCGTGTTGGCCTGTGACCGGCGCCCGGATGCGGCAGCCGATTCGGTGGTGTCTATGGGTTGGATCAAGTCTCGCGAATGAACCCCAGGGTCTGCCATGCGACGCTGACGCCGCTCTTGAAGCCTTCCCAGGTGTTCAGGCCCTTGACGAAGGTCAGCATCGGGCCGGGGCGGAAGCGACCATTCGTGGGTGGCGCGCTTCTGCCAGTATTCCAGCCGCTCGGCCGGCAGACCGGGATAATCCAGCACGGTGGATTTGTCCATGTCCACCTCTTCCCAGTTGGTGCCGGGTCGGAACCAGTTGTTCTCGACGACCTCATAGAAGAAGGGCGTGCCGGGGTAGGGCGCGGCGATATGGAACAGGGCGATGTCCAGCGGCAGCTCCTTGGCGTAGGCAATCGTCTCCTGGATGGTCTCCTCGGTCTCGCCGGGCAGCCCGATGATGAAGTAGCCCCAGTTCTTGATGCCGGCGGCATGCGCCCATTGCAGCGCCTTGAAGGCCTGCTCCTTCTTGTAGCCCTTGCGCGCCCGCTTGAGGATTTGCTCGTTGGCGCTCTCGATGCCCCAGGAGATGAGCCAGCAGCCGGCCTTGCCCATCAGCGGCCAGCAATCTCCTCGTCCACGTAATCCACGCGGCTGTTGCACGTCCACTTGACCTTCAGCCCCGACGAGATGATGCCCTCGCAGAGGCCCATCACCTGTTCGCGGTTGACGGTGAAGAGATCGGCGTACATGTGAACGTTGTGAATGCCCAGATCGGAAAGGCGCTGGATTTCGGCGACGATCTTTTCGGGCGAACGTCAGCCGGATGCTGTTCTGATAGCTGACGTGCTTGATGCAGTACTTGCAGCCCGGCGGTGCAGCCGCGGCTGGTGACGATGAAGGTGAACGGCCCTTTGATCATCGGCATGACGCTGCTTCTCCAACGGCAGCAGTTCATGCAGCGGGATCGGCAGATCGTCGAGGTTGGGGATGAAGGGGCGATCCGGGTTGATGACGATCTCCTGCCCGTCGCGCCAGGCCAGGCCGGCGATGGAGGTGTAAGGGCTGGATTTGCCGTCATTGGCAAAAGGAATGTCCGTCAAGCGGGTCTCGGCCAGCATCTTGGCGACGCCGGGGTTGCTGGGCGTTTTGCCTTCCAGCGTATCCAGTAACTCGCGGAGGGTCATCTCCGGCTCGCCGCGCAGGATGAAATCGAGCGCGGGGAAGGGGCGCATGGTCTCCAGAGTCAGCGGCGTGACGTGCGTGCCGAAGGCCATCGTCTTGGCGCCGAGGGCTTTGGCCAGGAAGACGCCGTGCATGTCGTTGCGCAGGGTGGGCGCCGTGACCTGGGTGAGGTAATACTTCGGGCGCTTCTCTTCGAGCAGCTTCTCGAACTCGGGCCAGCTCATGCGGGTGGCGATGCAGTCGACGACCTCGACGGTGTAATCAGGCACGAGCAGGGCGGCCAGCTGGGCCAGGCTCACCTGCGGCCAGATCATGTTCTCGCGGCTGCGGCGGCCGACGCGGTGCTGGCTGCGGATCCAGATGCCGCCATCGGGCGAGGGCGGATTGACCAGCATGATATCCACGCTGCCGGCCGGTCGGGTGGATGAAGTCAAGGTTTGTACGACTGAACCGGCGTCAGGGAAACGTGCTGCGGGCAATGGCGGTACACGCCGGGTGCCGAGGTTCGCCTTGATTTCAGGCGGAAGCTCCGTCCACTCTACGTTACCAACCGATTTCTTCGTGATTTGTTCCGACACGTCACACCTCACATGATTCAAAGGACCCATTTTAGAGGGGGGCATCCCTCAGCGTGCATTAATAATACGCCCCGTCGCCTGCGCCCACAAGGGGCTAGACTACAAGTATGGAAATTATCCGTTGCGTTTGGTGCGGCGCATATCATAGCCGACCAGGCGGTCGCGCTGGCTCAGGTCTTCGAGGACGCGGATGATGAACCAGCCGATCAGAAGTTGCAGACCGATGAGCGAGGTCATGGCTGCAATGAGCTGCCAGAACCACAGGCGCGAAATCGGCCAGCCGTTGAGACCCAGTATCAGCGTGACAAGGGCCATGATGACGCCGACGGCGATTGCCCCCAGGCCCATCCACCAGAAGCGACGATCCAGCGGGGTGTTGAAGATGGGTTTGCCGAACAGGCCTTGCCGGATGGGCTGTTGATAGAAGAGCGACACCAGATAGTTGAACATCGTGCCCAGGATGAAGAGGCTGACGCCCGCCACGGCCAGGACGGCCGCCGTGTAGACGGCGAACACGCCCCAGGGGCCCAACGTGGTGGTGCCTTGCAAGCGCAAGACCAGCAAGATGAGGCCGATGATCGCCGAAATGCCCAGCGCGCCCAGCCCGACCATGCCCAGTTGTCGAACCGGGTTGTAGGTCATGGCGGTCCAGGTGATGGAGTGGGCGAAGCGGACGCCATCGCGGGCGACGTTGAGCTTGCTGCGCCCCAGCCGCTCGCTGTAAGGGATGGCGACTTCGATCATTTTCAGGTCTTCGTGTAGCGCGCGCGTCGTCATGACAGGCGTCAAATTCAAACCGTCGGGCAGCGGATAAAGCTGCTCCAGGATAGATTTCTTGAAAATCCGCATCCCGCTGGCCGAGTCTGTGATCTTCTGGGCGCTGATGATGCTGACGAGATTGGCGAAGATGATGTTGCCCAGCCTGCGGACGGCCGGCATTTCGCTATCTGCGCCGGCCATGCGAGAGCCGATGACGATGTCGGCGTCCTGCTCGAGGCCCGCAGCGCAGAGGGCGGGGAAGTACTCGGGAGGGTACGTCCCGTCGGCGTCGAGAAAGCCGACCCATTCGCCCTGCGCCGCCGCGAAGCCGGTCTTCAGGGCCGCGCCATAACCACCGTTGACCTCATGGCGAATGAGCGTCACGCCCGGCGTGGCTTCGACTAACTCCGGCGTGCGATCCGTGGAGCCGTCATCTACGACGATCAGTTCCAGATCGTCTATGCCAAGCTCCGCCAGCCCCGGCTTTGCGGATAGGACGCGCGCCATGACCTCTTCAATACCGTCTTCTTCATTCAGTGCAGGAATGACCAGGGACAATGTCGTCATATTTGGGTTCTCCCCCTGGCCCACCCCGAGGGGCGGGCCGGCTGGCATGGGGCCGGGGCGGATCCTCCGGCATCAGTAGTAGACCGGCTTCGTGCGAGTGGGCGACGGTGCCCTCGATCTGTTTGAGTACACGGGCCGGAATTCCGCCGACCACCGTGTGCGGGGGTACATCTGAAGTGACGACGGCGCCGGCCGCGACGACCGAACCCCTGCCAATCGTCACGCCATCCGTCACGATGGCGCCTGCGCCGATCCAGACATCATCTTCGATGACGATGCCGTCGGCGGTGATCCCTTGTTCCACCATCGGGCGGGTGGGGTCATCGTAAATATGATTGACGGCGAGCAATTGAACCAGCGGGGCCGTATAGACGCGATCGCCGATGGTGATGCCGCCCTGACCCCGCAACACGTTGAGCTCACCGATCAGGCTGTTTTTGCCGATGCGAATGAAGGCATGCGGGAGGTCGCGAAAGTTGTACACGTGCAGCACGGCGCCGTGCATGATATAGGCGCCTTCACCGATGGTGATGCCATCCGGGCAGGCATGAAGATACACCCCGTAGTCGAGATAACTTCCTTTGCCGAGGTGGATATGATCGGTGAAGCGTAAGCGTACATTGTTTTCGATGGCGGCCGCGCCGTCCATATGAAGAATCAGCCGGTATAGCGCCGCCCGAGCGCCCACGCCGATCACGGTCGGTATCCAACCGATCAGGCTCATGACCGTTTGTTCGAGTATATAGCGGCCCAGGCTGCTCGACTGTCGGCTTATATACAGTCCCAGGCTGGATTGATGCCTGGGATTTGGCGCGGAAGTGTCTGCTGTCATTTGCCTCTGGATGGGGTGGGTTGGCGGGTAGGCGCTGCCGTATCACCGGAAGAGCGGGTGATTGATGTATCGTCGTGTGAGGCGCGCCGGAGCTGAAGTGCGAGCTACAACATGCACGCGTATGGCCGGCAAAGGAGGCGCCAACGCCGTGCGCGCTGTGTGTTCGCATCGCTTCTTGCCGGTAGGCCATGAATAAACCGGGACGTCGGCTGAGCGGTTTTGGCTGTGGAAGTGGTAGCGATGAAGCCAACCCGAGCTGAGTCCAAATATTGACGCCAACCTTCCATCACCCCGATAGCAGGGCGCAGGGCGGTCTTTTTGGTGCAACGGTCAGCGGCGACGCTTGACCTGTAACAGGCATCTTCGGGTAAGCTCTTCTGTGAGAATTCGTTGTGCGATGCCCGGATTCTTCGGGATGAGCCGGAGTCGTCTCTATCCGCATCGCACATGACACACGAAAGTCATCTTAACATAGCGCCTATGTCCAGTCAAATAGATGGGTAATGCAAGCACTGTCGCGACATTGTCGCAGGATGCGCGTGCGGTGGTAGAATAGGCGGCGAAAGCATTGTGCATATATGTTGAACGCTGGTGAGGAGGCCAAACATGCCCGAACCTGGTGAAGTGATCTCCGTTCTCAACGACACAGAGCGATATTTGACGGATCAGTTGTTGCCGTTCTGGATCGAACGTTCTCCGGATACGGAGTTTGGCGGCTTTCTGACGTATTTTGATCGCGATGGGCGCGCCACCGGGGAAACGACCAAGACCTTCCTGATGCAAATCCGGATGCTTTACACGATGGCGAGCGCGCATCGCGCGGGATATGGCGGCGGTCAGTGCGCGGAGCTGGCGCAGATGGGCGCCGAATTCATCAGCGAGCACTACTGGGATGCGCAGGACGGCGGCTGGTTCTGGATCGCGGACCGCACCGGGCAGCCCACGGTGACGAACAAGATCGGCTACGGTCAGTGCTTTGCCATGTACGCGTTCAGCGAGTTCGCGCTGGCGACCGGGCATGCGTTGGGTCGCGAGACGGCCGGGTCTACCTATGCGGCGATCGCGCAGAACATGATTGACACGCGGTATGGCGGATATTACGAGATCATGCGCCGGGATTGGCAGCCCGAACGCCCCGGCGTGTATGGCGGCGACCGCAAGAGCATGGACGTGCACATGCACATGATGGAGGCGCTGACCACGCACTATGAGTTGACGGGCAGCCCGACGCACCGGCGGAGACTGGAAGAGAGCATCGCCCTGATCACCGACCGGATGCTGCGCCCGGAGTCCGGCACGGGGTATATCCAGTTTGCACTGGACTTCACCCCGCTGCCCGCGATTATGTTTGCAGTGGAATGGGGGCGCGATGCCAAACCCCAGGACGGCGTGGCGCGCCCACTGTCGTATACGTCTTACGGGCACAACGTCGAATTTGCCTGGTTGCTGCTTCATGCGGCGGATGTTCTGGGACATGAGCGCAGCCGATATGCGGAGGTTGTGCGACCGATCTTCGATCATTGCGTGCGGTATGGGATTGACCGCGAGTATGGCGGGGTATATGTGGAAGGCCCCCACGATGCGCCGCCGACCATCACGGAAAAGCAGTTCTGGCAGCAGGCTGAATTGTTGGTGGGTATGCTCGATGCGTATCTGCTGTTCGGCGATGAGAAAGTACTGGGCGGCGTTTCGCAACGTCTACGACTTCGTGTTTGGCAAGTTCGTCAACCTGGCGGCGGGCGGCGAGTGGTATGAACGCCTGGACCGTTTCGGCGTCCCGATTGATGACGCGTTGGGCCACGCCTGGAAGATCAGCTATCACACGGTGCGCTCGATGATCCAGACCGTGCAACGCCTGAAATTGATCGCCGCGAGCGAGAAGCCAGTTTGAGAACTTTGGGGGAGGGGAGATGCTTGACATAAAGTACATGCGCGAGAACCGAGAGGCTGTGCTGGCGGCGATGGCGGCGCTGGGCGCGGAGGACGCGCCGGTGGAACCCGCGCTGGCCCTGGACGAGCGCCGCCGGGTGATCCTGACGCAGGTGGAGGTGCTGCGCGCCGAGCGCAACACCGGCTCGAAGCAGATCGGGGCGCTGATGCGCGAGGGCAAGCGCGAGGAAGCGGAGGCGCTGAAGCAGCGCATGACGACGATCGGCGATCGAGATCAAGACGCTGGACGAGGAGCTGACGCGGTCGAGGCCGACTTCAACGACGCCATGCTGCGCATCCCGAACCTGCCGCATCCCAGCGTGCCGGTGGGCAAGGACGAGACGCGAGAACGTGGTCGTGCGCACCGAGGGCGAGACCGCGGCTTTCGACTTCGACGCCGCAGCCGCACTGGGAGCTGGGCGCGGAGCTGGGCATCATCGACTTCGAGCGCGGGCGTCAAGCTCAGCGGCACGCGCTTCTACGTGCTGAAGGGCGCGGGCGCGCGCCTGCAGCGCGCGCTGATCACCTGGATGCTCGACCTGCACACGGAGCAAGCACGGCTACACCGAGGTCTATCCGCCGTACATGGTCAAGGCGGAGATCCTGGTGGGCACGGGCAACCTGCCGAAGTTCGGCGACAACCTCTACCGCGACGCCGAGGAGGACTTCTGGTGGATCCCGACGGCCGAGGTGCCGGTGACCAACCTGTACCGCGACGAGATCCTGGACGGCGCGCAGCTGCCGATCTACGCACGTGGCCTACACGGCCTGCTTCCGGCGCGAGAAGATGAGCGCCGGGCCGCGACGTGCGCGGCATCAAGCGCGGGCACCAGTTCGACAAGGTCGAGATGGTCAAGTTCGTCCGGCCGGAGACCTCGATGGACGAGCTGATGCGGCTGGTCGACGACGCGGAGGACGTCTGCCGCGGGCTGGGCATCCCGTACCGGGTGGTCCAGATGTGCACCGGCGACCTGAGCTTCGCCGCGGCGGCCAAGTACGACCTCGAGATGTGGGCGCCGGGCTGCGGCGAGTGGCTGGAGGTCAGCTCGTGCAGCAACTTCGTGGATTTCCAGGCGCGGCGGGCGAACATCCGCTTCCGGCCCGAGCCGGGCGCCAAGCCGGAGTACGTCCACACGCTGAACGGCTCGGGGCTGGCGCTGCCGCGCGTGATGATCGCGGTGATGGAGAACTATCAGCAGGCGGACGGCTCGATCGTCGTGCCCGAGGTGCTGCGGCCGTACATGGGGGGGATGGACGCGCATCGAGGTCGGCGGGTGATGAAGTCGGCATGGAACGCGCAACAGGCTGCGTCGCGCATTGTGAGCGATCTGACCGCGACTTTTGACAGAGCAGCCCGTCCCGTGCTATACTCCGCTGCGGTGGTGAGGCGAGGGCTGCTCCCTGCTGGGTACTGGAGGGATGGCCGAGCGGTTTATGGCGACGGTCTTGAAAACCGTTGTGGCGGCAACGTCACCGGGGGTTCGAATCCCTCTCCCTCCGCCAGGAAACAGGTAGCACTATGGGGAGGTCGCATAGCCCGGTCGAGTGCGCCCGCCTGCTAAGTGGGTAAGGGTGGAACTCACTCCCTTCGCGGGTTCAAATCCCGCCCTCCCCGCCAGACTCTGTCTTCAGGACAGGGCGAATAGGTCCCAGTAGCTCAGTGGATAGAGCGCTTCCCTGCGGAGGAAGAGGCCAGAGGTTCAAGTCCTCTCTGGGATACCAGTGAACAGCGAGCTCCTCAATGGCGAGGAGCTCGCTGTTCGTTATGCGGTCGCAGTGCTCGCGGCCAGCGCGGCGGCCATGCGCTCCAAACCCTCGGTGAGCATGGCGCGCGGGCAGCCGAAGTTGAGCCTGACGAACCCCTCGCCGCCCAGCCCGAAGTGATCCCCATCGCCTAACGCAACGCGCGCCTCTTGCAGAAAGAACGGATACGGCCCGCAGGGCAGGTCGAGCTTGCGGCAATCGAGCCATGCCAGATAGGTTCCTTCGGGCGCGGCGACCTCAATACCCGGCATGTGGCTGCGAATGAAGTTCACCAGGAAATCGCGATTGGCCTCCAGGTAAGTCAGGCACGCCGCCAGCCAGTCGCCGCCGGCCTCGTATGCGGCCAGGGCGGCGGCCGTTCCCAGCAGATTCGGCTCGGAGACGAGGTGGGCGCGTGCTGCATTGAAGCGGTCGCGCACGGCGGCATTCGGGATCACGGCAAAGGAGTACTTCAGACCGGGGATATTGAAGGTCTTGCTGGGCGCCATGAGGGTGATCGTGCGCGCCTCGATCTCCGGCGCGAGGGCGGCGATGGGCGTATGCTCGTAACCGGCGAAGAGCAAGTCGCAATGAATCTCATCCGAGCAGATGTCCACGCCGCGCCGCAGACAGATATCCGCCAAACTTTGTAACTCGGTGCGCGTGAAGACGCGTCCCACCGGGTTATGCGGGTTGCAAAGGATCAGGAGCTTCGACTGCGGCGTCAGCGCGGCTTCGAAGGCGTCGAGATCCATCTCGTAATGCAGGTCGTCCCCGGCATAGCAGGGGGACATCCAGGCGCATGAGGCCGGTCAGCGCGGGCGCGCGCAGGATGGGTGGATAGACCGGCGGCATGGCGATGGCCGTCTCGCCGGGGCGGGTGAGCGCAAGACACGCGAGGCTGACGCCCGGCACGACGCCCGGCAGCGGGACGATGGCGTCCGGCTCCACGATCCAGTCGTAGAGCCGACCCATGCGCTCGGCCAGGACTTCTCTCAGGCCGGGCGCGCCGGACGAGTAGCCGAATACGCCCTGGTCTACCCGGCGATGCAGGGCTTCGATCACCGGCGGCGGGGAGCGAAAATCCATGTCGGCGACCCAGAAGGGCAGCACGTCGGGTCCGTAGCGGTCCCACTTCTCGGAGCCTGTGTTGCGGCGATCTATGATGGCATCGAAATCGTAATCGGTCTGTGTCATGTGAGTCCACCCAGTTCTGCGCAGATTTCGGCCAGGCGCGATCGCCCAGGCCGTTGCATCCTGATTGATATCGGCGGTTGATAATCGCAGCGTCCTCCAGCCCTGCGCGGCAAGCCGATAGGTCATGACCTGGTCGCCGGCTTCGTTGAGCCGGGCGGTCTCCCGCGCGTCTTCGATGATCACGGCGACTTTGCCGTCACGGCAGGGCAACGCGAAGTCAATGCGATGCTCTTCATCGTCATCGGCGATTGGTAGGTCGTGATTCGGCTTCCAGGCGGCCTGTTGCAGGGCATTCCACAGCCGCTCGTGGGCGCCGGCGCGAATCCACAGATCGTTGATCTCGTGCGCGGCGGATAATCGCCCCACTGTGGTGGGGATGAAGGTGATCCGGCGCAACCGCCGGCTGGGAATGGGGCGCGGCAACGCGACCAGCGGCCCAAGCGTCACTTTGTAATACAGGTCTTCGGCGCGCGGGTGATGCGGCTCCTCGGGGATCAATTCTCTGCGGCTGACCAGGTAATAGCCGCGCACCGGGGCGCACCAGCGAATCTGCCAGCGTTCGTCGGGCGGGAATGCGGCGGTCTGGTAGAACGCGAGATATTCGGAGGCGGTGCGCTGCGGCGCGCGCGCCTGCGGGATGCGATACCAGCCGGCGCTGCGCAAGCGCGCCAGATCGTCCGGGTTGTTGACGACCACAACGAGGACGGGCGCCTGTGGATCCGGTTCGCCGGTGAGAAAGTCCGGGTTCACCTGCGGCTCGCTCATTCGCGAACCGGCGACGACTCGCGTGCAAATGAGGGACGCCCGCCGGCTCTAAACTCCAACTCAGTGCCCAAATAGAGTCGGTCGGCAGGATCGTCTGACACGGGCGCGTATTCGTCGCGACGAACCATGTCCGACTCGACCTGTTCGGCTCCGCCGATGCGCACCTGCTTTTCGATCTCAGGCAGCACCATCGCGCGGGCGAATGAGACGGCGTCCTCCAGGCGCTCGAAGTCGTGGAAGCCGTCGGGGAGGTAGGCGCGATAGCGCTCACCCTGGTCAATCGGCGCGATGGAGACGCGAGCGCGCTGGGTGACGCTGCCGGCTACGGCGCCGACGGCGTTGGCAACCTCAGACCATTCGGGGATCACCAGCTCGGTATTGAGCTTTGCGGCGACTGTGGGCAGGTAGGCGGCGACCGGCGCGCCGATGGCAACCACGGGGCGGCGCAGCGTGAGCCGGCATTCCAGCTCGCCCGAGTCGTCGCCATCGCCGTTGAGCGCGCAATGCATGAAGGCCGCCGCCGTCGGTTCGCGATCCCACGCTCGCGGCCCCGCCGGAATCCTCGATGACTTTCGAGACGAGTTCGGTCGCCACGCGGGCCGACATCCCTGCAACGACGCGTTCGCATAACTCGGAGACGGTGATGCCCTGCCGGCGGGCGAGCAATTCGGCTGCCAGTTGCGCCGCTTCGGAATCCCAACGCTGGAACAGCCCCATCACGTGCAGGGCGTCCGTTGGCGTGAAGGCCGACCGACGGGCCAGACCGCGTTGTTCGATCTGTTCGAGGCCGCGGCGATGGAAGCCGCGCGTGCGCGCCAACCGGGCGAGATTGAGCAGCGACTGTGGCCCTTCCTGGAGCGTCGCCAGGAATTCATTTTCTTCAGCCGATAACGCGTATCCGGGGTTGCGAGACTTCGTCAGAAACTGCGCTGCATCCGGCAGGTGCTTTCGGCCCGGCATCGCCTGTTGCAGCGCCAACTCCCGCTTGACCTCGGGAAACTGGCTTGCGAGCAGCGAGATGGGGATGACGCGCCGGGGGCCGATGAGCAGCGCGCCTTCGCTGTCAATGCGCACGTAGCTGTCGCCGCCGAGCCCGCTGGTATGCACGTCAATGGCCTCGACCATGGTGCGCCAACCCGCGACCTGCGCGCCCTCGCGGCTCAGGCGAGGCGCGCCGTCGGAGAGGGCGGCGATATCGGTGGTGGTGCCGCCGACATCCACGACCCACACGTTGCGCCGCCCGGCCAGGTGCCATGCGCCAACGACGCTGGCCGCCGGGCCGGAGAGGATGGTTTCGATGGGGCGTTCGAGGGCGACGTCGGCGCGGATCAACGATCCATCGCCCTTGACGACCATCAGCGGCGCGGTGATGCCACGTTCAAGCAGCGTGCGTCGCACAGAGCGAATCAGGTCGTCCAGCGGCAGGATCAAGTGCGCGTTCAGGGCGCTTGTCGTGGCCCTTCGCACGGCGTTGAGACGGCTGCTCAGTTGATGCCCACAGCTCACCGGGTAGTCCGTGTGTTGGGCGATCAGATCGCGCACTTGTAGCTCGTGGGTCGGGTTGCGAACGCTGAAATAACCGGAGACGGCGTAGGCTTCCGTCTTGCCCACGCGTTTCTCGACTTCGCGGGCGACGTGCTCCAGGTCGAGCGGCGCCATCTCCTCGCCGCGATCGTTGTGGCCGCCCTGAACGTAGACCACGTCATCGGTGGAGAGTTGGCCGGCGAAGCCATATTGCTTCATCAGCCCGGTGTCATACCCGATCAGAAACAGCGTCACGGCGCCGGAATGCCCCTCGGCCAGGGCGTTGGTCGCCAGCGTGGTCGAGATAGACGCCAGGCCGATATCCTGCGGGTTGATCGCGCCGGCTGCCGGTGTCTGAAACAGGGCGGTCAGCGCGGCCGCAATGCCCTCGGTGAGGTTGTGCCGGGTCGTCAGCGCTTTCGCGCCGGCCAGCACGGCGCCGTTGTCGTGATTTACAAGGACCGCATCCGTGTACGTTCCGCCGGTGTCAATTCCAAGTGCGATGTGCAAGGTGAATAATCTCCAATGAAGTTCAGTTGAGCGATCGGTTTGCGGCAAGGGCCGGCGCGTATTGTGAGACATCGGCGCGCAGACGCATTGCGGCCAGGTCTTTGGCGCGCGCTTCCAGCATGATATCGAAGTCGCGCAGTCCGTCGGCGGTTTCCAGGAAGTCTATGAACTCGAACGGGTTGATGTAGTCAGAGTGACGGCTCCATCTCGTGATACGCAGATGAGGCGGCTCACCCTCATCGCCGGATTCGTTCAGCCATTCCGTCCGCGGCGTGCTGAAATGCACTTTGGGAATCTGATCGGCAGGCCACGTGGCGAGGCATAACTGCAAGGCGTCCCGCATGGACACGCCGTCGGGATTGTTGAGACGATGATGCAGATTGTCAAAAACGAGACGCAGGCCGGTTCTTTCATGAACCCAGGCGGCGTCGGCGACCGAGAAGCGGGAGTCATCGTTTTCCACGACCAGCCGTTGCCGGATGCGCGCCGGCAGTTCAAGGATGTTGGTTGCAAAGCGTTCGCGGGCGGCCTCTTTATCTCCGAAGACGCCGCCGATATGTGTGATCACCACGGCTTCGGCGCTCAGATCCATGGCGTTCAGGATATCCGCCTGGAGCGTGAGATCCGCAAGCGAGAGGGCCAGAGTCGCCGGACTCGGGCTGTTGGCGACCGTATATTGACCCGGATGAAACGACAGGCGCAGACGGAGCGCATGGGCGGTCTGGCCGCATTGCGCTAACTCGTTGCGGCATTCGGCGATCTGGTTGGCGAAGCCGGGAAACTCGGGATGAGTGGCGTAAGGCGCGAGCGATGATGACATGCGATACATGCGCAGATCACGCTCATCGAGATACGCGAAGATGTCACGCAGATAGGCCAGACTGACGCTCAGGTGCGGCGAGTTCTGCCAGCGCCGGCTGTCATGGCTTCTGAGTTCGGGCCGGCCGAGGGGTTTGACAACGAATCCGAGTCGCATGTTGCAAAGCGGTTGTTTCTACTGTGATTGATTGACAGAAGTCACGGGCGCCACAGGGATCGCGAGGAGCCGCAGGCGTTGCTGCGTGAACTTGATGGCGCCGTCGCGGTTGCGATGGACGTGCAAACCGGCTGCGTCCTCATCCATGCCGGCCTCCAGCATTTTTCGCACCTCGCCCTGGGTGTTTTCGTCGGCGGCGACTTCGGCCAGCCAGTCGTTAAGCGTAAGACTGACCGGATAGGTTTCGGCCTGCGTCACTCTGAAGCCTGCCTCCGAAAGAAGACGCTCGATCTCGGCCCGCGTGGGCAAGTGCGCAAAGGACGGATTGCGGCGCACTTCGATGGCTTCCTGGGTGGCGCGCTTGACCGGTTCTGCGCTGCCGATCAGTTCATCCAGCAACAAACGGCCCGTCGGGCGCAGCACGCGCTTGACTTCAGACAGATAGGCTTGCGGCGCGCCAAGGTGGCTCCACAAATCGCGCGAGGCGACCAGATCTCGCGACGCATCGGGCAGGGGAAGATCGGCGGCGTCGGCCCAGACGAGGTCGAGATTGCTGCATCCTGCTTCGATCCGTTTCAACTCGGCGCGCTCGAGCATGGAAGCCGATGCATCTATCCCGGTGACGTGGCCCGCCCGGGAGGCAAGCGCCAGGGAGAACGCGCCCGATCCGCAGCCGACCTCAAGCACGGAGTCTTCGGGCTGGATCGAAGCAAGCAACTCGACCAGGGAGCTGTCGTTCGCGGCCGATAGGACTTGACTTTCCGGCGCGCGCGCCACCGTCCGATAGTAGTTCTGAACGCCCTGTAAGCCGTTTGGTTTGTTCCAGGGAAACCGCCCGGAATCCGCGACGTTTCCCGGGCTGCTTCGAGCGGCAAAGAACGGAGATAGATGTTCTTGCAGATTCTGGCCGACCAATTGCCAGCGCCCATCTTTCCAGGTAAGCTGCGTCACGCCGGAGTTCTGGGTGAAGACCGGCATGGAATGTCCGCTGAAAAGGCTGCGCAGTATGGTGCCGATGGAGCCGCCGTGCGATACAATGACGACGGTCTTTCCGGCATAGACTGAGAAAATCTCATCCAGCGCGCGGTGCAGTCTGGCCCGGAACTCCGTATACGCGGGGGCATTCTCGACCGTGGGGAGCCAGCAATCATCCCACAGCGACAGCGGACCCGCCGGATGGGCAGCGGGCAATTCGTTCCAATAGCTGACGTCCGCCTCCTCCAGGCCGGACTGAATGACGATGGGCAAACCGAGCCGACGCCCGATCAGGTCGGCGGTTTGTCGAGCGCGGCGCATCGTGCTCGAGATGATGACATCAGGGGTGTGGGTTCGGGCCAGCCAGTCCGCGACCAGCATGGACTGGCGCCACCCCAGCTCTGTGAGGCCGCTGTCGAGTTCGGTCTTGACATCGCCCCGGTTTTGCAGGGATTCGCCATGCCGAACGAAGATCAGGGTAGTCGTGTCCAATTGAGGGGCCTGACGATTCACATCGCGCCTGGCGGCCTGTTCGGCAGCCACGAGTTCGGCGGGATATGCGGTGAGGTCTTTGTTATCGCCGGGGGGAGCTACATACGCCAGTCGTTCGACGAGCCTGTCGCCGAGGATGTCTTCGGCGACGATTTCCGGGGCGTCCTCCGGGGCGACGCGGGCATACCAATGGCCCGCAGGATAGACAACCACCATCGGCCCGTGCCCGCACTGGTTGAGGCAGCCCGACTTATTGACCCTTACCTTGCCTTTCAATCCGGCCCGGGCGATCTCATATTTCAGCTCGCGGGTCAGGGCCTCGGTGTCGCCGTCGCGTTGACACCAGGGGCCATAAGTGCAAACGAAGATGTGCTTTTCGTACTGGCCCATGCACAGGACTCCCGTCGGGTCTGTCAAGATAAGGACATTATACGGTAGCCGGGGCAGGATGCAAAGCGGGATAGCGCAACCGGACGATTCGGCGGACGCAAGAACCTGATGTAGACTCATCATTCGGGAGAAAATATGAGCAAGATCCTCATCCAACATGGCGATATCCTGACGCTCGACGCCGATGGCCGGCTGCTGTTCGACGCGGACATCGCGATCACCGACGGCGCCATCACGGCTGTGGGCGCGGCCCCGGCGGGCTTCATCGCCGATGAGACGGTGGATGCGCGCGGGCATATCGTGATGCCGGGCCTTTTCAACGCGCATACGCACAGCCCGATGGCATTGTTTCGAGGATGGGCCCCCGGCGGCGGCCTGGACTCGCTGGCTGGAAGACCCGGCATTTCTGCTCGGCTCGGGTTTGACCGGCGAAGATGTCTACTGGGGCGCCGCACTGGCTGCGTGTGAGATGATTCGCAATGGCGTGGCCGGCTTTGCGGATCAGTATTTCTTCATGGATCGGGTGGCCGAGGTCGTGGTACAGAGCGGTCTGCGGGCCAATCTGTCGTGGTGTACCTTCGGGCGCGAAACCGAATTCGGTCGTGATTTGACCGGCATCTCGCGCTTTGTGGAAGAATGGCAGGGGGCAGGCGATGGGCGAGTGCACACCGCATTAGGGCCGCATTCACCGATCGAATGCTCACCCGTGTTCCTGGCGCGTACGGCGGCGGTGGCCGCGCGCCTGGGTTCGAGCATCCATCTGCACCTGGCGGCGACGCAACGCGAGGCGGATCAGGCGCTCGCGCGATATGACATGACGATTGTGGAGATGCTCAATCGGAACGGCGTCCTGGATGTGCCGGTGCTTGCAGCTCATGCGAGTCACGTGACGGGAACCGATCATGAGATCCTGGCTTCGAAGGGCGTTGTCTGCGTGCAATGCCCGACGTATCAGGCCCGGAGCGGATTGGGCGCGACGCCGGTCGCCGCGCTGACGCAGCGATGGCGTCACGGTCGCCCTGGGGTCGGAACGCCCGACGGTGAGCGGCCGGTTCGATATGCTGCATGAGGCGCGCCTGGCAGCCTTGTTCCAGGCGAGAGACGTTCGTGATGCCGCCGTGGATCAGTTCAGCCTGCAAATGGCGACGCATGTGGCCGCAGCGGCGCTTGGCTTCGGGCAGAGTGGGGTGCTTGCGCCGGGTTTCGCCGCCGATCTGCTGATGATCAACCGGGACACCGCCCGGCTGAGCGGCGGAACCGAGTTGTTGGAGACCATGCTCTATACGGCGCAAAGCCGCGACGTGAGCGACCTGATGGTCGCCGGGAAGTGGCTGATGCGAGACCGGCGTCTGCTCACACTCGATGAGGAGACGATCATGGCGGAGGCGCATAGCCGTGGCCGGCGCCTGGTTTCCGGCGCGGTGTAAGACCGTGAGACCTCGCTCTCGGGGTGTGGCGTAATGCACATTGTGGCGCTTCTTTGACAGAACGGCTTCCTGGACGTAAAATGGCGCGGTTGACTATCTGCCATTTGGGCGAGGAGGGGTGATGGAGAATTATACAACAGAGCGGTTGCGAAATGTTGCCTTGATCGGGCATAGTAGCTCGGGAAAGACGACATTGGCTGAGGCGATGCTCTTCAATACGGGCGCCACCAGCCGGCGTGGCCGCGTCGAGGATGGTACCACGGTCGCCGATTGGGATGATGAAGCGATTCGCCGACAAATTTCGGTCTCGGCTTCCCTGGTTCCCAGTGAGTGGCAGGGTTTCAAACTCAACATCGTTGACACACCCGGCTTCATAGATTTCTCGGGTGAGACAAAGAGCGCGGTCGCCGTCACGGATTCGGGTCTGGTTGTGGTTGACCCCGTCGCCGGGGTTGAAGTCGGCACGGACCTGGGTTGGGGTTTCCTCGATGAACGGTCTCTGCCGCGCGCGGTCTTCATCAACAAGATGGATCGCGACAATGCCAGCTTCAACGGCGCGCTGGCCCTTCTGCGCGAGGCGTTTCCCGGCAACATCGTGGCGGCACAGCTTCCTATCGGTGAGGGTTCGGACTTTCGCGGGGTCGTAGACCTTATCTCGATGAAGGCCTACCTGGGCGACGCAGCCGCGCCGGTTGATGTGCCGGCGGATATGGTCGAGGCCGCCGAGACGGCGCGCACGCAACTGATCGAGGCCGCGGCCGAGGGCGACGACGATCTCATCATGAAGTACCTGGACGGCGGCGACCTCACCGCTGAGGAGATCAGCAAGGGCCTGAAGGCGGGAATCGCTGCGGGCAACGTCATCCCGGTGTTCTGCGGTTCGGCGGTGAATAACATCGCAATCATCCCGTTGATGAATGCGCTGGTCGCGTCCATGCCCAATCCGTCGGAGTTTCCTGCGATCACGGCGCACAAGCCGAACGAGAGCGAAATTTCGCTGCCGATCTCTGCGGATGGCCCGCTGGCGGTGTTCGTCTGGAAGACGGTGGCCGACCCATTTGTCGGCAGGATTTCCTATTTCCGCGTGCAATCCGGCAAGTTCCACGGGGATAGCCGGGTTTACACCCTGCCCGGCGCGACCGAGGAACGTGTGGCCCAGATCTTCGTGCCACGCGGCAAGGAACAGTTGGCGGTGGCGCAACTGGTTGCCGGCGATTTTGGCGGCGTGACGAAGTTGGTCAACACCAACACGGGCGATACGCTATGCGAAAAGTCCGCGCAGATCATCTTGCCCCCGGTGATCTATCCCGAACCGCTGTTCTCGCTGGCAGTCAGCCCGAAGACCAAGGGCGACTCGGCGAAAATGGGCCCTGCGCTGGCGCGGGCCGTCGAGGAAGACCCGACCTTGAGCGTGCGCTTTGAGCCCGGCACGAACGAGACGATTCTCTCCGGCATGGGCGAGGTGCATCTGGATCTCGCAATCCGGCGGATGGAGAGCAAGTTCGGCGTGGCGTTGACGACGGCGATGCCGAAAGTGCCCTACAACGAATCCATCACGCGGAGCGCGGCGGATTATCACCGGCACAAGAAGCAGACCGGCGGCGCAGGTCAGTTCGGCGAAGTTCACATGGAGATCAAGCCCGTCGAGCGGGGGACCGGTTTCGAGTTTGATACGTCCCGCGTCTTCGGTGGGGCGATTTCCAACAGCTTCTTCCCGTCCATCGAAAAGGGCATCCGCTCGCGGCTGGACGCCGGCCCGCTGGCGGGCTATCCTGTCGTTGATGTGCGGTGTGAGATCTACGACGGCAAGATGCATCCGGTTGACTCGAAAGACATCGCGTTCCAGATCGCCGGTCGCGAAGTGTTCAAGAAGACCTTCTTGCAGGCCGGCCCCGTGCTGTTGGAGCCGATCATGGAGGCGCGCATCACCGTTCCTGAAGAGTACATGGGCGACATCATGAGCGATCTCAATACCCGTCGCGGTCGCGTGCAGGGTATGGAGCAAACGCGCGGCAAGGGCGTGGTGACGGCTCAGGTCCCCATGGCTGAGATGCAACGGTATGCGATTGACTTGCGCTCGATGACCCAGGGGCGCGGCATTTACACGATGAAATTGTCGCACTACGAGCCGGTGCCGGCCCACATCGCGGAGCAGGTGATCGCACAGTCCAAGCAGGATCGCGAAGAATCCGAAGACGAATAGACGCGCAATCCGCTATCTTCACCGCCCGCCAGATGCTTTCTGGCGGGCGGTGCTATCCGTGCGTCGGAGGTTAATATGATCCCGAAAGAATTTCCGGGTAAGGGCAAAGTGGCGGTCTTGAAGACGCGCCCCGAAACGGTGCTGGATGATGTCGGCCGCGTGATGGATATGGCGGGCTACAAGGCGGCGCTGCCTCAGGACCACGAAACCATCCTCAAGATCAACATCTCCTGGCAGACGTGGTATCCGGCCTGCTCCAGCACGCCGTGGCAGGTCGAAGGCGTCATCAAGAAGCTGCGGGCCGACGGGTATCGCGATCTGTCGGCGGCCCACAATAAGACGGTTGTGGTAGATGCCTACGTCGGTGAGAAGAACAACAAGCACAAAGCGGTCGTGGATGCGTATGGGATCCGGAACGTTCACCTGTACGAACCCGAGATCACATGGGTTCGCTACACGCCCAGGACGCCGATGCTGGTCCTGGACCGTATCTTCCCGGAAGGCATCCTGCTGCCGGCGTACTTCTTCGATAAGAACATCATCCAATTGCCGACCGTGAAGACCCACGTGTTCACCACGATCACGGGCGCGATGAAAAACGCCTTTGGGGGGCTGTTGACGGAGAAACGGCATTGGACGCACAGCGTGATCCATGAGACGGTCGTGGATCTGCTCGCGATTCAGCAGGAGATCCATAGCGGCCTGTTCGCAGTGATGGATGGGACGTTCGCCGGCGATGGGCCGGGTCCGCGCGCGATGCGCTGGCACGAGAAGGATATCCTGCTGGCCTCGGCCGATCAGGTGGCGATTGATGCGATTTCGGCCAAGATTCAGGGGTTCAACCCCATGGATTTGAAGTTCATCCGGTTGGGGCATGAGCTCGGTCTCGGGGTGGGCGATCCCAGGGACATCGAGATCGTAGGGTATGATGTGTCCGCCGAAGACTGGGGCTTCGTCCAGGAGGATACGTTCGCCAGCCGCGGCCAGAAGTTGATCTATCACGGGCCGCTGAAACCGGCGGAGAACCTTTTGCTGCGGTCGCCGATCGTCCCGTGGAGCTATTTCGCTTCTAACTTCTACCACAACGTGTACTGGTATCCGCGGGTAGGCCGCAAGCGGGTCGAGGATGCGCTGGATACGAAGTGGGGCCGGATGTTCCAGAGTTACGGCGACGGCAAGGTGGTGATGCCGGGCGTCGAGCCGCGGACGACGGCGATTGCGGCGGGCGCGATCGTTGGCGCGCTGGTGCTGGGTGGGCTTGCCTTGCGAAGTCGGCGCAGATAGCCGTCCCCCGACTCGTCAACGAGTTCTGATTCGTGTAGTCATAACGCTATTGATTGTTGTCAGGCAAAGCAAAACCCGGTCGCGAAGGCCGGGTTTTTTGATTGGGCGTATCCTTCTATCGGCTATGTGGTGATGACAACCGATTCGAGGACGGGTTTTCGACTGCAATAAAACACCCCGTGTGTTTCCGCCCCGAGGTACCCGCTCAGCGCGACGTGGACGCGGTTGTGTGCATCAATGATCATGCTGAGTTCGCTCAGACCCTCGCTGTTGACCATGGCAACTTCGGCGGGCCACCAGTCGGCCTGTTTTTCCGGCGGGCGCACGCGGTGGCGAAGCTGTTTGCCCTCGAGCCAGACGACTCTGCAGGAAGTTCTGGCTGTTGCGACTGAGGTAGGGCAGGCGGCAATCGTTCGAGCCGGGAGACAGGTCGGCGGGCGAACGCCAACCGGTCTCGCCGCGCTCTGCATAACGGATGTGATAGAGATTTGCCGCTTCTTCCTGCCAGACCAGGTAGCAGTCGGTGTCAGCGCCGGCGAGCAGTTGCGGTCGCAATGAGTGGGCGGCCGGACTGTTGGAGACGATTTGCGGCACGGTCCAGAGTTTATCATTGTAGGGTGGCGCTAAGGATGTCATAGCGGTCGGCTGCGCCGGTGCGATCTTGCCAGGCGACGTGAATATTGCCGCTGGAAGTGATGGCGATGGTGGGGAGAGCGCCTCGTCCGCTGGGGATGGGCGAACTCGTCCAGAACAACCCATCGAGTGTCCCGTAATAGATCGCGGACTCGCCGGATGTTGTGTCGGCCCATGCCGCGTGAAGGCTTCCGTTGGGGGCCACGGCGACGGCCGGATCGGTGGAAATGCCGGGTGTGCGCGAAACCGGCTCGGGGAGGGACCAGCGCCCACCCTGTAGAAAGACGTGATACACTTCGTAGTTGCCGATGAATTTGTGTGTGAAGAGACAGTGAAGCCTGCCATCGGGGGTGACGGCCAGGGCCGGTTGCTCCCCGCTCGGCGATTCTGACCGGCGCGCTCCACACAGCGCCGTCGAGAACGGCATGATAGAGCGTCTTGTTGCGATTCCAGGCGAGATGCAGCGCGTCGCCGATGACGGCCAGCGTGGGTTCACGGCTATCCACGCCGGCGTCAGGCGCCAGCGTGGCGGCGCTCCACGGATTGTCGTTTGCCATGACGGCCTCTCCTCGCGCTCGGAGATCGCGTGTGACCGGTCAATGAAAGAAAAAAGAAAGCCAATGAGCAGACGGACAACTTTGCTCTTCAACTCACGATGATTCTAGCACGCCAGACGACGCGGGGCAAGTCACCTGCCGGATTCACGGAAGCACCATTTCGTCTTTGCCGCTGAGTTTCTCCTCGATTGTGGCAACGATGAGGTCGAGATGCTTATGGTTGTGGACGAAATCGAGATCATCGGTGGGAATGGTGAGCACCGGACAGATGGCGAACTCTTCCAGCCACGATTCGTAGAGCGCGCCGAGATGTTCCAGGTATTCCGGCTCGATGTTGCGCTCGAAGGCTCGACCGCGATACGTGATGCGCTGCAAGAGGGTGGGGGTGGAAGCCCGAAGGTAGACGACCAGATCGGGCGGCGGCAAGAACAGCGTAAGCACTTCGTAAAGCTCACGATAGGTCTGATAATCGCGCGGCAAGATGTGGCCCTGCTCATAGAGCGCGCGGGCGAAGATCTCAGCGTCTTCGTACACCGTGCGATCCTGCACGACGGAGCCTGGGAAATCGAGCAGGCGGCGATGATGACGCAAGCGGCGCGAGAGGAAAAACACCTGCGAGTGGAAGGCATACCGCGGCATGTCTTGATAGAAGTCCGCGAGGTAGGGGTTATCGGACACCGCTTCGTAGAAAGGTTCCCAGCCGAGCCGGCTGCTTAGCAAACCCGTCAGCGTGGACTTTCCCACTCCGATATTGCCGGCAATGGCGACAAAGCGCTTGATCATGATGGCTCGTCCCTGTTGGGGTCGGAGCGCTCCAGGGCGCTCAAGTATGCGCTCTCCAGGTCTACACCGGCGTCGTTCGCGATTTTGAGCAGGCGATCGAGGGTGTCTCCCAGCGCTTCTTGCAGCGTGGGGGCAAGGGCTTCCACGGCAAGATCGCGCGCTTCCTGCCGGTTTCCGAGCTTCGTGAGGAATCTATCTTGTTGCACCCAAACCTGTTTCAGTGTGTCGCCCAGGCGGCCGATGTCCTGCGCAAGCGACAGGTAATCGTAGAAGATATCGGCAACATCGCCGTTGACGTGTCCGAGCGAGCGGCGATGCCGTTGATAATCCATGAGACGGCGACCGGGCCGGGGCGCGCCGGTCAGCCCGCTCAAGTCCTCCGCCATTTCGGGGAACAGCGGCTGTTGGCGCGTGCCTTCGAGGGCCTCCGTGACCTGGCTGTTGACGCGGGCGCGAGCGGCCAGGTCGCCCACCAGATCCAGATAGTCTGTGTCAATGGTGAGGACCGGCGCGTCGGAATAGTGGGTGAACAGATTCTCATACTCAACCCCGAGCGCCTCGATGTAGTCGCGAGACATATGCCGTTCGAACGCGCGGTCGCGATACGCAATGCGCTGCATCAGCGTGTCGGTTGATGCTCTGAGATAGACGACCAGCGCGGGCGTCGGGAGTTGTTCGCCGAGGATCGCATAGACGCGTTCGTACATCGCCAGCTCATCGCCGGCAAGGTTGAGGTGCGCGAACAACCAATCCTTGTTGAACAGGTAGTCGCTGACAAGCGGGGAAGTGCGCAGCGCCCTGGTGATGACGCGATGCTGTTGTCGGTAGCGACTCAGTAAAAAGAAAATCTGCGTCTGAAACGCGTAACGTGCGCGATCAGCGTAGAAGTCGCTCAGGAAGGGGTTCTCCTCGAACACTTCCAGCAACACTTCGGCGGGCAGCGCCTCGCCAAGAATGCGGGCAAGGGTTGTCTTTCCGACTCCGATGACGCCTTCGATGGCGATAAATGCATGGGATGAACTCACGCGGTCCTCCGCTGGTTGGCCTGTGGGCGATCATTATAAGAGCGGGGGCCAGGTTGGGCCAATTCCGCGAGTGGTGAAACCTCTGCCGATGATCTGACGTATGTTATAGTGAAACCCATTCGTGGTTGAGCGAGGATATGTGGGTACACCTGTAAGTAAGCAGGAATTGGAGTGGTTGGCGCAGGCCCAGGCCGGAGACGCGAGGGCATTCACGCGCCTTGCGGAGGCCTATGCGTCGCCGGTCTACAACCTGTGTTATCGGATGTTGGGGAATGCCGCCGACGCCGAAGATGCGACACAAGAGACCTTCGTCCGGATCTACTCCAAGATGCACACATTCCGCCCGGATCGGTCGCTTGTTTCCTGGGTCCTTTCGATTGCGGCCCATTACTGCATTGATCGGCTACGGCGCAGACGCGGGCCGATGATTTCGCTTGATGAGGCGCCGGATGGGCTGGAACCGCCGAGCCGGCTGCCGTTGCCCGAGGAGACTGTGTTGCGCCACGAAGCGCGTGATGAGGTGCAGGAATTGGTGGCGACGCTGGCGCCCGAATATCGCGCGCCGGTGATCCTCCATTACTGGCATGGGTTGTCATATAAAGAAATCGCGGATGTGATGAATCTGACGCCGCAAGCGGTGAAGACCCGGCTGCATCGGGCGCGGCAGAAGTTGGCGCGAGAGACGCAAGAGACGACGCCTGTATTACTTGAAGTTCTGGGAGCCGGATAACATGCACGAAGATATGACGTTGTTGATGTCATTGGCGCTGGATGGGGAAGCCAGTTCAGCCGAAGAGGCCAGGTTGCAGGCGCACCTGGCGATGTGCCCGGCCTGCGCGACGACCTGGGAAGACTGGAAGGCGGCTGACCGGTTGTTTGCGAAAGCTCCGAGCGTCGCGCCTTCGCCCGACCTGTTGGCCGGATTGGCGGCGCGCCTTGAGATGGTTGATGCGCGCCGGCAAAGGATTCGATGGGTCGCGATCGCGTTGACAGGGGTAGGGCTGTTGCTCTGCGCGTTGATGCTGTCAACGGCCGGCCTGTATCTCGGCTGGTCGCGCCAGTCTATGATCGTCGAAGCGCTTCTCTCTGGTATGTTGCGATTGTCCGCCGGGATTGTGTGGACGCTACGCGGGTTGGCGACCGTGGCGCGCAGCGCGGATTGGCAGGGCGTGGCATTGAGCGCCGGCGTCTATCTGACGCTGGCGGGTGGTTTGCTTGTGGCGTGGCTCTGTTTGGTGGGACGATCACAGGCGAGGTCGGCGCGCCGGGTGACGGCGCGCTCGAGTCGCGGCGACAGCCGGAAGCCTTCGTTCGGAAAGATGAGTGCATACCCATGATTCATCGGCGTGTATCGATCGCAGTGCTGGTGTGCGCGGTTCTGCTGCTGGGGGCGGTTCCGGTTGTCTTCGCGCAAAGCCCGGATGGGGATAAGCTCGTCATTGGCGAAAACTTCGTGTTGACTGCGGGAGACCGGATCAACGGCAACCTGGCGGTTGTCGGCGGTGATGCGGAACTCGAAGCGGAAAGTGTCGTAAATGGCGATGTCGCCGTACTGGGCGGCGATTTGAGCGTGAGCGGCACAGTAACCGGCGACGTTGTTGTGTTTGGCGGCAGTGTCACATTGGATGAGGGTGCGGTGGTTCGGGGCAGCGTGGCCGGCATCGGCAGTTCGGTCAGCCGCGCGCCGGGCGCGACGGTTGGCGGAGATCTTTTCGACACAGAATCGTTCCCGGTCCCGGATCGTCTCATTCCTCCGATTGCGCCGCCGACCCCGGCTGAACCGGGTCCCCCGATGCTGTCACACGTCTGGTCGCTCATCCTGTGGCCGATTCAGGCGCTGGGGTGGTCGCTCTTAATGGCGATTCTGGCCGTGCTCGCGGTGTTGATTGCGCCGCGGAACGTGGGGCGGGTAGCCAACACGGTCGCAACTGAATCCTTGATGAGCTTCATCGTCGGTCTGTTTGCGTTGGCGGTTGCCGGGTTTGCGGGCCTCTTCCTCCTGATCTGTTGTTGCCTCGGGTTGTTCGTCTGGCTCGCGGCGCTCATCGCGATCGTAGTCGGTTGGATCGCCGTCGGGCTCGGGTCGGACAATCTCTGCTGCATGTGTTCAAGATGCGGGATGTGGCTTCATTTCTCGAGGCCGCCGTGGGCGTCTTCCTCATCACGTTTCTCTCCCGTCTGCCGCTCTGCTTCGGCGGCCTGATCGGCCTCTTGATCGCAGCCCTGGGTCTCGGCGCGGTGATCCTGACTCGTTTTGGGATGCAATCATACCCCGCAGGACCTGCGTCCGAAGATGATATCGCGCTCCTGACGGCCGGCGCGGCGTTGCCAAACGACAATATCACTTGACCATCTCCGGCAGCGCATTTACAATATCTTTCAACGCATCTCAATCTTTGGAAGCGAGCTTGTGACATCGCGTGGGGGTGCTGCGTCCGAGCGTCGCGAGTTATTGACTCGATCTGGCGTGGCCGGAAATCTCGTCGCATGAACCAATCTCCTCCGGTCGGCGTTGGCGGCGGACCGAGCTCGCGCAGGCGATGACCGCGGGGCCGATCGTCCGTCTGCGGCTGTCCGTCGCGCGTTCGCCCTGGCGCATCAGTCCGGCGTGGTCGGTCCTCGCGGGCGCGATTGCCGGTGGGACGGCCTATCTTGAAGGAGGCGCACTGCTCAGGTTGTTCGCAATGGTGCTGCTGGCCGAATTGGCCTGGGGGTCATTGTGGCGACTCGAGCGCGAAAGGGGCGAGTCGTCGGGGCGCGGGGACGGGCAGAGTGATGTTGCCCTATGCGACGCCGGGCGCGCCTGTTGCGAGGCTGAACGACGCGCTGATCGAACGCACCGAAGACGGCGCGGTGCGTTCGGGGTGGCACGATCTGGCGGTCGGGTTGGTCCTGTCCGGCGCACTGAGTTTGTTGCTGGGGCAGATCGCGCTGGTCCTCAGCCTGGCGGCGGTGGGCGTCAGCCTGGCGGCATGGCTGTTGAGCCGCAGTCGCGGCGCGGCGGCGCTCCCATTGGCGGTGTTGGCTGTCGCGTTGCCCTGGTTGTTGGGCGCCTCCGCAGACAGCCGGGCGCCGGCGGAGTTGTTGCAACTTGGGGTGTGGATTTACATCCTCGCGGCCGTCTATACGGTGCTTCAATGGGGGGTGTTGCGCGCCGAGGCCTCAAACGGGGGCGCCGGCGTACTGTGGTTGGGTCAAGCGCTCGTGCTCGTCGCGGCAGTCGGGATGGGCGCGCCGTGGCTGATCATCTTGCTGGCGGCCCTCTTGCTGGCGTCGTCGCTCAGTGTGATGGGTCGTCTGAACGCGTATGCCGCCACGCGCGCCGGCTTCTGGTGGTGGGCGGCGATGATGCTTTCGGCGTTGGGCTTGCGTATCTCGGGGGCATTCCCAGGTTAATGGAGTTGTACAGTATCCGTGCAGGTCGAGTCCCTGATCGAGCGATTCAGTAACGAAGCAGGCAACCTATTCCAGCAGATAACCTGGACGAGCGTGGTTGATATCGCGCTGGTTGCTCTGATTTTCTATGCCGTTTTGCGATTGTTTCAAGGGACTCAAGCCGTTTCGCTGCTGCGCGGCATCCTGGTCGTGCTTCTCGTGGCGCTCCTGGCTGCGAGTCGTTTCACCGCCTTCAACTGGCTGGTCCGTAATTCCTTGCCGATGATCCTGGTGGCCATACCGGTCATCTTCCAACCGGAGTTGCGACGCGCGTTGGAGCGGCTGGGGCGGACAACGCCCTTGCTGGCGCGCGGCACCCGCGATGCGGCCGCGCAACAGGTGATCTACGAAATCACACGGGCCGTGGAGACCCTTTCCCGTGAGCAAATCGGCGCGTTGATCGTTTTGGAGGGCGATACCGGGCTTGAGGAACACATTGAATCGGGGCAGCGCGTGGACGGTATGGTGTCGGCGCGCCTGTTGGAGACATTGTTCTATCCGGGGACGGCGCTGCATGATGGCGCCGTGATCGTTCGCGGCGAGCGGATTATTGCTGCGGCGTGTGTGCTGCCCCTCACGGGGCGCGAGCTTGCCGACGCCTCATTGGGGACCCGGCATCGCGCCGCGGTAGGGATTACGGAGCAGAACGATGCTCTGGCGATTGTGGTATCGGAGGAAACCGGCACGATCTCGGTCGCGCGGAACGGTCGCCTGGCGCGACGGCTGGATGTGCAACGATTGGGCCGGGTGCTGCAAGCCTTTCACCGGCCGCGGCGGTGGTTTGGCAATGGATCCTGACCCGTGAAGAACTGGCTATCGAATCTGGGTTCAGCGCTTCTCGCACTGGCGCTCGCCATGACCGTATGGGTGGTGGCGATACGGCAGGATTATCCGCAGGGCGAATATAGCGAGCCGATTTCGGTAAGCCGCCTCGGCTTGCCGGAGAATCTGAGCGTCTTTGGCGATATCCTGAGTGAGGTGCGGGTCGAAATCCAGGCGCCGAAGGATCGTTGGCGCAATTTGCAGGCGCGTGATTTCACCGCATGGGTAGATCTGACGGACTTGCGCGCCGGTGAATACGATGTTGCGGTACAGGTGAAGTCGCCCGACCCTCAGATACGCGTGACGGCCGTGGACCCCCCGGTGATCCGGGTTCGTCTCGAGGAGCGGAAAGAGAAGCAAGTGCCCGTGCTGGCGAACATCATGGATGCGCCGGCGTTCGGCTATGAGTGGCAGACGCCGGTCATCACGCCCACAGAAGTTCTTGTGACCGGCTCCGGCCCGTTGATTGACGAGGTGGCCTCTGCGGTGGTGGAACTCTATCTGCGGGGGACGCGTTCGAGCGTCGAGCGCACCATGCGGGTATCAGTGCGCAATGCCGCGGGTGAGACGGTGGGTTTTGTGGATGTGGCGCCCAAAGACGTGTTCGTCAGCGTGCCGGTGGTGCAACTCCCCGGCTATCGAGAGGTTGCCATCATTGTCGAGCCGGCGGGCGAACCGTCGCCCGGTTACACAGTGAGCGGGGTAACCGCCGATCCCAAGCTGGTGACACTGCAGGGCGATCCCGCAACGATCAGCAGTCTCAGCGGCTATATCACCGTTCCGGTAGACATCACCGGCGCGAACCGGGATGTGGTAGACCGTGTGCCGCTGCAACTCCCTGAGAGTGTATCGCCGTTGGGTGTGCAAAGCGTCGAGGTTCGTGTAGCCATTGTGCCTATCACGGGAGTCCAGTCAGTTCAACGAAGCCCGACCGTACAGGGCCTGGCCCCGGGCTTGACCTACACGTTGACGCTCGATACGGCCAATCTCTTTTTGTCGGGCCCGGTACCCAAGCTGGATGCCCTCCGACCCGAAGATGCGCCGGTCATCGTGGACTTGACCGGCCTCGGGCCCGGCGTGCACGTCATCGTTCCGACGGTGCCTGGCCCGGAAGGGGTGGTGGTGGAAGGCATCTCGCCGGAGACCATCGAAGTGACCATCGGCTTGTTGCCGACGCCCGGGCTGACACCGACGCCCGGTCCAACACCGGCGAAGCGAAATTGAGCGGTGAACGCGTGATCTGCCGGAGTGCATCGGCCCTATCACGCTCGATCAGTTATGGTACTGGTAGTACAAGGGAAATTCTATGCAACAACCTATTGTCGCCCTGGTAGGGCGACCCAATGTCGGAAAATCTACGCTCTTCAACCGGTTGGCCGGTGAGCGGATCGCGATTGTAGAAGATGTGCCGGGAACCACGCGTGATCGCCTGTATGCGAACGCTGAGTGGACGAGCCGGCCGTTTGTCCTGATTGATACGGGCGGGCTGGATATCGCCGCGACCGAGAAAGCGCCCCAGAAGTCGGCGCAACCGGAGCTCCTGGGCGCTTCCTCGCGCGACTATGTGCGCGAGATTCGTCAGCAGGCTGAACTGGCAATCGAAGAGGCGGACGTCGTGATCTTCGTGGTGGATGCGAAGGACGGCGTCACATCGGCCGATCAGGATGTGGCGGACATCTTGCGGCGTTCCGACCGGCCCGTGGTGCTGGCGGCGAACAAGGCAGATAACGAAGAACGCCGGCAGTTGGCGCTGGATTTCTATGAGTTGGGTCTGGGCGAGCCGTATCCGATCTCTTCGCTGCATGGCACCGGCACAGGCGACCTCCTCGATGCTGTCGTCGCGCACCTTCCGGTGGTGGAAGAGGAACCGGAGAGCGACGCGGTGAAAATCGCGATCGTCGGGCGACCCAACGTGGGGAAATCATCGCTGCTCAACGCGTTCCTGGGAGAAGAGCGGTCTATTGTCAGTGCGATCCCGGGAACCACCCGAGACGCCATTGACACGAAGCTCGAATGGGACGGTCAGGAAGTCGTGCTGATTGATACGGCAGGCATCCGCCGGCGAGGGAAGGTCGAGCCGGGGATCGAGAAGTATAGTGTTCTGCGGGCCGTCAACGCCATTCAACGTGCAGATGTTGTTTTCCTGGTGGTGGATGCGCTTGCCGGCGTCACCACCCAGGATACGCATGTGGCGAACTTCATCCTTGAAGCCCAGAAGAGCGTGGTGGTGGTCGTCAACAAGTGGGATGCCGTCCCCGAAAAGACCGGCGACACGATGAACGTCTATACGAGCCAGATTCGGGAGCGGCTCAATTTTATGGATTACGTTCCGATTGAGTTTGTTTCGGCGCTCAAAGGACAGCGTGTGGATCGGCTTCTGCCGCTTGCGCTGGAAGTGGCCGCCGAGAGGGACTTTCGCATAACCACATCTACGCTCAACAGGCTGCTCAGGGATGCGATGGCTGCCTATCCGGCGCCCAGCCGAAAAGGGAAGCCGCTGAACTTCTTGTTTGCGACGCAACCTGAAACCGCGCCGCCGACATTTGTGATCTTCGTCAATGACCCGGAATTGATTCACTTCAGCTACGAACGGTTTCTTGAGAATCGGATTCGCGAGGTGCATCCATTCAAGGGGACGCCGATTCGGCTCCAGTTCAGGCGTCGGAAAAAGGAGAGCCTGTGAGAGAAGGAGTAACCGCCAGAAGCTGGCTGCGTGAGCGGGGCCTCGAGACGGCGCTGATCGTCGGCTTTGTCGGCTTGCTGATCCTGATTGGTGTGGTCGTCTATGATTTTCTGCCGCAGCCATTGTTCCCGCAACCTGTCGCCAATCAGTTTGTGGGCCAGGCGGCCTATGAGCATGTGCTGAAACAGGTTGCGTTTGGCCCGCGGCCCACGGGTTCCGAGGCCGGCCGGGCAACCGGGGACTATATCATTGAGCATCTGCGCGAGATGGGCTGGACCGTCGAGGAGCAGCCCTTTGTTTACCAGGGCGTTGCCGCGCGGAACATCATCGCGAAGGCCGGGCAAGGCCAGGTCGCGATTCTCGGCGCGCATTATGACACGCGACTGCTGGCCGACAAGGACCCCGACCCGGCGCGACAGACCGAACCGGTGATCGGCGCGAACGACGGCGCCAGTGGGGTCGCCGTACTGCTTGAGTTGGCCCGAACGCTGGATAAAGACGAACTCGACTATGAGGTTTGGCTGGCCTTCTTCGATGCGGAAGATAATGGCCGGATTGGTGATTGGGAGTACCTGGCGGGGTCGCGCTATATGGCGGAGAACCTGAACGTCACGCCCGAGATGGTGGTGGTGGCCGATATGATCGGTGACGCCGACCAGCAGATCTACAAGGAGCGCAACTCGACGCCGGAGTTGATTGATCGCGTTTGGGGCATCGCCGCCGACCTGGGCTATGAGCAGTACTTCATCCCGGAGTATAAGTGGTCCATCCTCGACGATCACGTACCCTTCCTGGAGGCGGGCATCCCGGCGGTGGATCTGATTGACTTCGATTATCCGCCCTGGCATACGACGCAGGATACGGCCGACAAAGTATCCGCCGAAGCGCTCGAACGTGTGGGCCGCGTCCTCGAAGCGCTGGTCGAGGGGCCATGACCCCGTATTTCACGTCCGAATCTCTCACCGGAGCGTTTTGATGAGACCATCGCGGAGGCTGGATTCACTGCCCGTATATGCGTTCGCGTCGCTGGACGCCAAGCTTCAGACCTTGCAGGCGCAAGGCCTGGACATCATCCGGCTCGATATCGGCAGCCCGGACGGGCCGCCGACGCCGCTGGTGATCGAGACGCTGGCGACCTCGGCGCGCAATCCGGGCAACATGGTTATCCGGGGTTCATGGGGTTGCCGGCGCTGCGGCAGGCCATGGCGGACTATTACCGGAGACGATTCGGGGTGGACGTGAGCATGGCCGATGAGATCCTGCCCCTCATCGGGTCGAAAGAGGGGATCGCCAATATGTCGTTGGCCTGGCTGGATCCGGGCGACCTGGCGCTGGTCCCCGACCCCGGATATCCGACCTATCGCATGGGGGCGGCCCTGGCCGGGGCCGATGTGTACTATATGCCGCTGCGGGAGGAGAACGATTACCTGCCCGACCTGGCCGCAATTCCGGCGGAGATCGCCGACACGGCCCGGATTATGTGGCTGAACTATCCGAATAACCCGACCGGCAGTATTGCGCCCATGAGCTTCTTCGAAGCGGCGGTGGATTTCTGCCGGCGCCACGATATCCTGCTGTGCCATGATGTGCCCTATGCCGACGTCTGCTATGACGGCTACGTTGCGCCCAGCCTGCTGGCTGTGCCGGGCGCGAAGGATGTCGCCGTCGAATTCAACTCGCTTTCCAAGTCGCACAACATGGCGGGCTGGCGCGTGGGGATGGCCGTTGGTAACAAGCGGGCGGTCGGCGCGCTCGGCGCAGATCAAGACCAATATAGACAGCGGCATGTTCCTCGCTGTGCAAGATGCGGCGATTGCGGCATTGACCGAAGATGCGGCGTGGATGGACGGCGCGGAACGCAGAATACGAATACCGCGGGATCTGTTTTACGATGCTGTTCACGAATGATTGGGGCGTACGCTGCCATAAACCCCGCGCCAGCCTTTATCTGTGGCCGCGCGTGCCGGCGGGGTATACCTCGGCGCAATGCGCGGAGAAGGTCCTCCTGGAAACCGGCGTGAGCCTGGCGCCGGGGACGACCTTCGGGCCGGGCGGCGAGGGCTATCTCCGGGTGTCGGTGGGGCAGACGACGGAACGCGTCGTCGAAGCCGTCCGGCGCTTACGCGCCCTGAGGTTCTGAACGACCGAGGGAGGTCAACTATCGCTATGCAAAAATATGAAGCGCCTGCGGATGAATCGGCGATCCTGGTCGGCGTTGCCATCAAAGGCAAGGAAGCCGCCTGGACGCTGGAGGATTCGCTGGCCGAGTTGGAGCGTTTGTCGGAGACCGCCGGCTTCCAGGTGGTCGGCGTGCTGGAACAGAAGCTGGATCGCCCGAACCCCGCCACGCTGATCGGGTCGGGCAAGGTAGAGGAACTGGTCGCGCTGCGGGCGGACACGGGGGCGCAGGTCGTGATCTTCGACGAGGAGCTCTCGCCGGCGCAGCAGCGCGAGATCGAGCGGGCGATCGGCGACCCGAACGTGAAGGTGTTGGACCGCACGGCGCTGATCCTGGATATCTTCGCGCAACACGCGCGGACGCGCGAAGGCGCCTTGCAGGTCGAGCTGGCGCAGTACTGAATATCGGCTGCCGCGCCTGACGCGCGCCTGGACGCACCTGGCGCGCCAGGGCGGCGGCGCCTCCGGCCGCGGCGGGACCGGCGGGGTGGGGCTGCGCGGCCCCGGCGAAACCCAGTTGGAATCGGACCGTCGGGAGATCGGGCGACGCATCACGCATCTCAAACGCGAGCTGGAAGAGGTGCGCCAGCACCGCGCGCAGTATCGCAAACGACGACACGAGGAAGCGATTCCCGTCGTCGCGCTGGTCGGTTATACCAACGCCGGCAAGTCCACGCTGCTCAACGCCATCAGCGGCGCAGACGTCTACGCGGCCGATCAGTTATTCGCCACGCTCGACCCGACCACGCGGCGGATTGCGTTGCCGGGGGGCAGGGAAGTGCTGATGACGGACACCGTTGGCTTCATTCAGAAGCTGCCGACGGCGCTCGTCGCGGCGTTTCGCGCCACGTTGGAGGAGATCGCAGACGCCGATCTGTTGCTGCATGTCATTGACATAACGCATGATAACGCCATCGAGCAGGCCCAGACGGTGATGGAGGTGCTGGAAGAACTGGGGGCGACCGAGCAGCCGGTGATCAGCGCGCTGAACAAGATTGACATGCTGCCGGAATCCGCCAATCTGGGCGACTTCCTCACGGACCTGCCGAATAGCACGGCGATTTCAGCGTTGAGCGGCCAGGGGCTGCCAGAGTTGATCGGCCTGATCGAACAGGTGCTGGCCGAAGAGCTGGTGGATATCCATGTGATGATCCCATATCGCCACGGTGAGCTGGTGGCGCTCCTGCATCAGCGAGGGGTCATCGAGAGCGAAGAACACACGGAAGAAGGGACCATCATCCAGGCAAAGGTCCCTGCCGGGATGATGAGCCGCTTTGAATCCTTCTCACTCGAAGGCGACGATTCTGACGAGGTCTGAACGCTGGATTCAGTGACGATCGCATCTCGTTCATACGACCGGCCCCCCGAAGGCCGGTCGTTTTTTTGTCACGAAAGTGGGGGGAGTCCCCGGGGGATGGGTCTTGTGTCGTGCTTTCATATTCACACTATATATGTTATGTAGAGTTGTGCGAGGACGCCCCTTTTCGCCGGGTTGACTTGACATAAGTTATAAGTTCTTCCAGCAACTCCCCCGACATATCCACCTCGCATATCTCGCCGCGAGAAAGTCGCGCCCCGAAGTTGCTCTGAAAAGCCCCGCCCGTCCCCTTTTGCAAAGAGGGATTCGAGTTACTGTCAGTCGGGATAGTCCGTGGTACAATCCACACGTGTGTATGTGAGGCGGGGCCATGCTACTATGCGCCGCCTAACGCTCCCCCGGCAGATCAGGGAGTCGCGATGCACATTATGTCACGTTGAAGGAATCAAGAGAGTGCGTAGACTGAGTGCCGGCCTCGTGGCCGTCGTGATTTTGGGCGCGGTTTTTCTGAGCGGCTACTTGCTGGGCGGGCGCCGCGGCTCGCCGGCCGAAGCTTCCGGCGCGGGATTCCACATCTTACCCGAAGTGCAGGCGATCCTGGACGAGCGCTTCATGGGCGAGATCCCGAATGCAGAAGCCCAGGAACGTTCGGCGATTCGGGGTCTGGTTTCGGCTTACAATGACCGTTTCACGGTTTACGTTGAACCCGTGTCACGCGAGATGGAGCGCGATGAGTTGCGCGGCCATTTCGGCGGCATCGGGGCATATCTGGGTCGCAACGAGGCCGGCGATATGCAGGTCACTGTGATGCGAGATCGCCCGGCGGCGAAGGCGGGCGTTCAGGATGGCGATATCCTCCTTGCGGCAGACGAGACGCCCATCACGGCGCAAATGACCGTTGAAGAGGTCGTGGCGCTGGTGCGCGGCGAGGTGGGCGACCCCGTGACCCTGACGCTGCGGCGTGAAGGTGTGGCCGAGCCGCTCAAAATTGACGTCGTGCGTGAGCGGATCGAAACGCCGACCGTCGAATGGCGGGTGCTGGATGAACAGGCGCACATCGGATATGCGCGTCTGAACCTGTTCAGCGAGCGCACCGCCGAGGAACTGCGCGAGCGCGCTGGACGAATTGAACGACGCCGGCGTCAAAAAGCTGGTGTTCGATCTCCGCGGCAATGGCGGTGGGTTGCTCCAGTCGGCCGTTGATGTCTCCAGCCTGTTGATGCGGGATGGCGATGTGCTGCGCGAGATGAAGCGCAACGGCCAGGAGCGTTATTATGCCGTTAAGCCGGTTACTAGCCCGGCGTATGATTGGGAAATCGTGGTGTTGACCGACGGCGGCACGGCAAGCGCTTCTGAGATCGTCGCCGGCGCCCTGCGGGATAACGACCGCGCCACGTTGATCGGCGAGAAGTCTTTTGGCAAAGGCTCGGTGCAGGAAGTCCATGAACTATCGGATGGCTCATCCCTGCACGTGACGGTCGCGCGCTGGCTCACTCCGAACCGCGCGCAGATTGACGGCGCAGGGCTCGAGCCGGACGTCCCTGTATCGGTGAGCGCAGAAGACCGGGATGCCGGTCGTGATCCGCAATTGGCGAGGGCGGAGGCCTGGTTGCGCGGGGAGAGGTAATCTCCCCTGCCCCGCCGGTGTGCGTCGCCAATGGCAGTTTCGTAGTTATGTAAACTCAGGACGGTGAGATGAAAAGCAGTAGCTCGAATTGGGCGCGCCTGTTCCTTCTTGTGACCATGGCGCTGATTCTTATGGTGGCCGCTTTTGGCGGCGGGATGATGGTCGGGGCCGATCTGATCTCCGCTGGACGATGAGACCGCCAGCCTGCCGGCTCTGTCAAGTTTCATGAAATCGGCGACAACCGGGGGCGCAGCGGAGGCGGTCTCCCCTACCCCGACCGCCGAACCGGATCTGGTCCTCGATAACAACCTCTTCGACGAAGCCATGAACTTGCTCGAGGATCAGTTCTACGGCGATCTGCCGGCGGAAGAGGACTTGACCTATAACGCCATTCGGGGCGTCGTGGATCGGCTGGGCGACCGCAACACGACGTTTGTTGACCCGGAAACGGCGGCGCTGTTCGATTCCGACATGGAAGGCCACTTCGAGGGCATCGGGGCGCGCGTCAATCTGGCCGAGGGCGGCGGTATCTCGCTGGAGTATCTCTTCCCCGAGCAGCCGGCGGAAAAGGCGGGCTTGCGGGTGGGCGATGTGATCCTCAAAGTGGATGGCGAAGATGTCACGAAGCTGGATTTGACGGAAGCCATCAGCAAAATCCGCGGGCCGGGCGGCTCCGAGGTGGTGTTGACCATCGTCCGCGATGCGGGCGAGCCATACGATGTGAAACTCACGCGGGCGCGCATCGAAATCCCGGTTGTCGAGGCGGAGACCATGGCGGACGGGCAGGTCGAGTATATCGCCTTGAGCGAGTTCAGCAGCGTCGCCCCGCAAAGGCTTGCCACAGCGGTCAACAAGGCGGTGGCGAAGAACCCCCGGGGGATCATCCTCGATCTGCGCGGCAACCCCGGCGGCCTGCTGGATGCATCCGTGCGGATCGGCAGTTACTTCGTCCCCGAAGGGAACATCGTGCTGGAGCGCACCAAAGACGGCGAGCAGCGCGACTATGAGCGCCGCGGGCGCTATCTGTTGGGGCGAACGCCGCTGGTCGTGTTGGTGGATGGCGGCAGCGCCAGCGCGTCGGAGATTGTGGCCGGCGCGATTCAGGATGCCGGGACCGGTATTCTGATCGGGGAGAAGACCTACGGCAAAGGCTCCGTGCAGTTGCCCAATACGCTGAGCGACGGTTCGCAACTCAGGGTGACCATCGCTCACTGGTTCACGCCCAAGGATCGGGGCATCCATGAGCTGGGGCTGGAACCTGATATCGCCGTCGAGATGACCGCGGAGGACCGTGAAGCGGATCGCGACCCGCAACTCGACCGGGCCGTGGAATATCTGCTGGAAGGCAAATAAGCGCGACGGCAGCGTCGCGGGAGGGTGATGTGGCGAAGCGAGGCGAAGGCGGCGTGAGGCCGGTGGCGACGAACCGGAAGGCGTTGCATGAGTACTTCATCGAGGATACCTATGAGGCGGGCATCGCCTTGACGGGGACGGAGATCAAGTCGGTGCGCGCCTCGTGGGTGAACCTGCGCGACGGCTACGTGCAGATTCGCAACGGATCGGCATGGCTGATGAACGTGCACATCTCGCCATATGACTTCGGCAACCGCGAGAACCATGAGCCGCGGCGTGAGCGACGACTGCTCTTGCACAGCGTGGAAATCCGCAAGCTGCAAAGCAAAGTCTCGGAACGCGGCTGGACCATCGTGCCGCTGAGCATGTATCTGAGCGGTGGGCGGGCCAAGGTGGAGGTCGCCCTGGTGCGCGGCAAGCGACTCTATGACAAGAAGGATGCCGTCGCCGAGCGTGACGCCGACCGCGAGATGCAGCGCGTGACCAAGGGCGGTTGGCAGGAGGATTACTGATCCGCGTGACGACGTGCAACGCACCTCGAAGTGCGTTGCACGTTGGTAGATAAATAGTTTGCTGCGCAGACCAAAATGTGGTAATATCAATCGCGAAAGGGGATGAATGGTTTCGACGGGGCAGATTGGGCGTACGTTGCAAGCCGAGGCGCTCCAACCTCGCAAATCAGGAGCAAAAACAATAACTGCCAACTCAGGCAAAGCGTTCACCTTCCCCTTCGCTCGCACCAACCAGCTCGCGCTGGCCGCGTAAGAAGGAGCAGGGAACAACTGGTCGCTGAAGAGTGACCACGGCGCCTCCGCCGGGTTCCGGCGGCGACGGAGAGCGTCGTCATAATACCGTAGGGTGCGGCCCGTGTACGCCGATAGACGGGCCTAAGACAATCGGCTAGCCTTCCTAGTGGACAGTGGTCGCTGCTGGACCGGACGGCGAAAACCAAATCAGCGACTAAGCTTGTAGATGCGTGCGATCGTCTGTTTCGGACCCGGGTTCGACTCCCGGCATCTCCACCTGGATTGAAAGGCCCCCAAAGCGCCTGGCGCTTTGGGGGCCTTTTGCATCTGCTTTGCGCCTATGCTATGATGCCGAACCGTCGGCGCTTTGCCCGCGCCCTTCCGCCCTTTCCACACGCAGCCGGGAGAATGATTGTGACCCAATCGGTATATGCACATGAACTGGAAGTGGCCATGCGCCTGGCGCGCGAGGCCGGTGAGATCATCAAGGCATTCTATGACGTGCCGCCCACCGTGCGCTGGAAGGATCCCACGGAACCGGTGACCGAGGCGGATCGCGCCGTCAATGCGTATCTCGTCAAGCAGTTCGGCCAGGCCTTTCCCGCTGATGGCATGTTGGCGGAGGAATCCAAAGATGACCTGTCGCGCCTGGAGAAACGGCGCGTCTGGATTGTTGACCCTATGGACGGCACGGCGGAGTTCATCGCGCATAACGGCGAGTTCTGTATCATGATCGGGTTGGCCGTGGATGGCGCGCCGGTGGTAGGCGTCGTCTATCAGCCGATTGACGACGTGTTGTACGCGGCTGCGCTGGGCGCGGGAGCATTCGTTGAGGAGTTTGGCGATCGCACTCCCCTGCACGTGTCGGATGTAGAGAATATCGAAGACTTCCGGCTGGTGGTCAGCCGTTCGCATCGCGTCCCGATCACCGACGCGATCATCCGCGGGTTCAGGTTGAAACGCGAACGCAGCATCGGCAGCGTGGGGCTGAAGATCGGGCTGATCGCGCGCGGCCAGGCGGAGCTATACATCCACCCCAACGCAGGCACCAAGGAGTGGGACACATGCGGGCCGGATATCATCGTCCGGGAGGCCGGCGGCCTGATGACGGACTGCTTCAATCGGCCGTTGCTCTATAATCAGTCCGATGTTGTGCGCCAATTCGGCTTGCTCGCCAGTAACGACGTCAAACACGATGCGGTCGCCGCTCAACTGGCGGAGATCCTTGACGAGGCGGGCGTGGACCCGGAATTTGGCTTTCGGACGTGGAAAGGATTGTCATGATGGAAACAGTGCGGGTTGGCGTGATCGGCGGCAGCGGGGTCTATGACCTGTCACAGCTCAAGAATGTGCGAGAGCAAACACTGGATACGCCGTTCGGCGCGCCCTCGGATGCCTACATCGTGGGCGAGATTGACGGGCAGCCGGTGGCGTTCTTGCCGCGCCACGGGCGGGGACACCGCATCAGCCCGACGCAACTCAACTCTCGGGCCAACATCTACGGGTTCAAGATGCTGGGGGTCGAGTATCTGATCTCCATCAGCGCCTGCGGCAGCCTGCAACCGCAATATCGCCCCGGCGACATCGTGACGCCGGATCAGGTCTTCGATCGCACGCGGTTGCGCCCGACCAGTTTCTTCGATGATCCAGAGGCAGGCGCCGGAGGCGTCGTCGTGCATGTCTCTGTGGCGGATCCATTCTGCAATTATCTGAACGAGGTGTGCGCCTCGGCTGTCGAGGCCACGGGACACGCTGTGCATCGTGGCGGGACGTTCGTCACGGTAGAAGGCCCCCGGTTCAGCACCAAAGCGGAGAGCCGGGTGTTTCAGCAATTGGGCTTTGCCATCATCGGGATGACGGCGATCCCTGAGGTGTTTCTGGCGCGTGAGGCCGGGATGAGCTACGCCGCCATGGCGCATGTGACCGATTACGACGTATGGCACGAATCGGAAGCGCCGGTGACGGTGGAGATGGTCGTTCGGCAACTGCTGGCGAATGCCGATGTGGCGAAGGCCTCGGTGGTGAACGCCATCAAGGCGCTGCGCAACGCGCCGCCCTCTCAGTACGCCGATTCATTGCGCGACGCGATCATGACGCAGCCGGCCCTGATCCCGTCTGCCACGCGGGCGCGCCTGGAGCTATTGATCGGGAAATACCTGTAACGCAACCCGGCGCATAACATCAGAGGGAGCAGGCGATGGTTGCCTGCTCCCTGATGTTATGCGAATGCTATCATCGGTTCACTGCGTGTTGGCAAGGTAGCCATCGATGATGGACTTGAACTGCTCAAAAGGCGCCGCGCCTTCGACCTTCTGATCGTTGATGAAGAAGGTCGGGGTGGATTGTACCCCCAACTGTTTCCCCTCGTTCACGTCCTGATAGACCTTTTCGAGATGCTGGTCGGAATCTACACAACTGTTGAACTGCGTTGTTTCCAGGCCAAGCTGTTGGCCGTAGCTCTTCAGCGCCGCTTTGCTGAACGCATTGGCGGATGTGCCCGACTGGCGCATCAACAGATCATGATAATCCCAGAACCGCCCCTGGTCGGCTGCGCATTCTGAGGCGTTTGCCGCATCGGCCGATTCCGGCCCAATGACGATAAAATGCCTGTAGTTGAAACGGACTTTCCCGGTTTCCTCGAACATTTCCCTGAGTTGTTTGCCCTGGTTCAGACCGAACCGTGCGCAGTAGCTTCAGCCAAAGTCCGAGAAGTCGTTAATCGTGACCAGCGCATCCGCCGGACCCCAGCTTGTCCCCTCACCGACGCGCGCCGTTTCGGTGACGGTCGGTTGATTGGATCGTCCCTGCAACAGGATCAATCCGAGGACTAACACCCCGACGGCTCCGACCAGCGCCAGGAGCAGCCAACGCGAGTTGTTGGAAGTCGGTTTGGCAGGCTGCTTGCCGGGCTGTGACTTCGGTAGTTGAGCCTTCTTTGCCATACGGCGTTTTCTCCTTCAGAAGCGATTTGAGCAACTGCACGATTATACCATGAACGATTTCTGGCGGCGAACGTGGTATATGACTTTGGCGACGAAGGCTGAGAGCTGAATGGACGGGCCAATCTGCGTTAACCGGCTGTCAAACTTGCCGTTACCCCGATTTTGCCATAAGATAACCTGTCGCTGCGCTCCAGATAGGCCGGGTTCGAGGATCGTTTGGGAAGCGGCGACAGAGGTCCATGACGGCTCCTATTCCAGCCCTGATTGCCGGCGCAAGGCAACCTGAACCCATCGCAAGAATTACGCCCGCTGTTGCGAGCCTGATGGCGGCGCTTGCAGCGGTCATCACCGTGCTTCCTCTCACGCGGAGCGCGGCATTATTCGCGGCGATAGCGCTTGGCCTGGGCATCCTGCTCGAACCGGGTCTGGGGATCATTGTGCTTGCCCTGACGTTGCCCTTCGGCTCGCTGGTGAGCCTGCCGGGCCTGCCGGCGAATGTCGTGGATCTGCTAGTTGCGCTGGTGATCGGCGCATGGGCGCTCAAGGGCCTGGCCGCGCGCAGCCTGAGCATTACCATTCCGCTTCCGGCCTGGCCGCTGTTAGCATTCATCTGGGTCGCCGCTTTGAGTCTGACGCAGGCGCCGTCGTGGCGCGAAGGCGCGCCGGAGTTGCTCAAGTGGGTCGAGGTTGCGGCGATCTACATTGTCGGCGCGCAGGTTCTTAGCCGTAGACAAACCTGGTGGATGGTTGCGGCGCTCCTGACGGCGGGCGTGTTGGAAGCGGCCCTGGGCGCATACCAGTTCTGGCGACAGGTCGGGCCGGACGCCTTCATCCTGTTGGGCCGTTTCATGCGGGCATATGGCACGTTTCGTCAACCCAACCCGTATGCCGGCTACCTGGGCTATCTGATCCCCGTGGCCGTCAGCCTGGCGATCATGGCGCTTGGCGCGGGGATGCGGCAACGGAAGCGGCCGTGGGTTGTGGCCGGCGCGGCGTGCGGCGCGGCGGCTTTGATGATGATTGCCGGGATCGGGATGAGCTGGTCGCGCGGCGCGTGGATTGCGCTGGCGGCGGCATTGTTCGTGGTGATCGGCTTTCGCAGCCGGCGCGCGGCGCTGATCTCGCTGGTTGGTCTGCTGGTCGTCGGGCTGTTGCTGTTGATGTTTGGGACCGCATGGCTGCCGGGAAGCCTGACCTCTCGGGTGAGTGAGTTGCAAACCTATCTGGGCGGTTTCGATCCGGCGCGGACCGAGATCACGGATGCGAATTTCTCGGTGCTCGAGCGGATCGCGCATTGGCGGGCGGGGCTGGCGATGTTTTGGGATCACCCCGGGCTGGGGGTCGGCATCGGCAATTACGCCGTGGCGTATGAGGCGTATGCGCCCGCGCACTGGTATGAGCCGTTGGGGCACGCGCACAACATCTCGATTCACCTGTTGGCAGAGACCGGGTTGCCCGGCGCCCTGACATTTCTGGCGTTTTGGCTGGCGCTGGCCGGGGCTGCGATCCGGGCGGTTTCCCGCTCCGATCCGGCGCGCCGGGCTTATGCGCTGGGGATCTTTGGGACATGGGTATACGTCAGTATTCATGGCATGTTTGATTATCTTTACGTACAACACATGCAACTCAATCTGGCCCTGCTCTGGGCCGGGTTGATTGCGCTGGGCGCCGTGAGCCGGATGACGTCAACGGCAGGCCGGCGAGCAACCCTGCGTTCTGAAGATCCTTCATCAGCGGTCTGAGAGGTTTCAACTTGGCAGGTAACGTGGTCAATACGCATATGTCACCATTTTTAGATCGCATCGTCCGGCTTCCCGTGATCAACCGTCTGGGGCTTGACCAGCGCCCACAGGAGTTGGTGCGATTCATCAAGTTCGCGATCGTCGGCGTCACCGGGATGGTCGTGGATCTTTCCATCCTCACCTTCTCGCGTGAGGTTCTTGGCGTCTCTCTCGCGGTCGCCGTGTTGCTGGGGTTCAGCTTCGCCGTCGTCAGCAACTTCACCTGGAACCGACTCTGGACTTTCCCCGAGAGTCGCAGTCTGCCGCTGGGCCGCCAACTGGTTCAATTCACCATCGTCAATGTGATCGGTCTGGGCATCAACGAGCTGGTCGTGCTGGGTCTTCACCCCGTGTTTTCGACCGTGTTACCGGACCCCGGCGCTTACCTTGCGGCCAAAGTGATCGCCATCGGCATCGTGCTGTTCTGGAACTTCTTCGCAAACCGACTCTGGACCTATCGAGATATTCATTGAGCCGTGCACGTCGCCATTGATTACACGCCTGCCCTCCGGCAATCGGCGGGCATCGGGCGCTATACCAGGGGACTGGTAGCGGCGCTGGCGGAACTCGACCGCGAGCACGCGTATACGTTGCTCTCATACGGCGCGGCGCTCGACGCGTCTGCCTGGCCGGCCAATTTTGCCGTTCGCAACATCCGGCTGTCGGAGCCGGTCATGTCCCGGCTGTGGCAAAGGCTGCGGATTCCCCTCCCCGCCGAATGGCTCGCAGGCGCATGCGATCTTTATCACTCTCCCGATTTCACCTTGCCGCCGCTCTCGCGGGCGCGCGGCCTTGTGACGGTGCACGATCTGTCCTTTCTCACAACGCCGGAATGCGCGCCGCCGACGCTGCGCGATTATCTTCAGCGTGTTGTGCCTCAGTCTATCGGGCGCGCTGCATCACGTACTGGCGGACTCATCGAATACGCGTGATGACCTGATCGGGCTGCTCCATGTCGCGACGGAGAAGATCAGCGTCGTACCGGGCGGCGTGGAAGACCGCTTCACCCCGATCGTTGATACGGACGCTTTGGAAGTGGTGCGAAGCCGTTACGGTCTGCCGGCGGAATTCATCCTCTCCCTGGGCACTCTGGAGCCTCGCAAGAACTATCCTACGCTGATCTCCGCTTATGCCGACTTGCGCCGCCGCACCGGTCTGCCTCACCGCCTCGTCATTGCCGGCAAAGAAGGCTGGATGTTCGAGCCGATTTACGCGCGCGTCGAGCAGGAGGGCATCGGCTCGGACGTGCAATTCGTGGGATATGTCGCCGATGAGGACTTGCCCGCATTCTACGGTCTGGCCGATCTGTTCGTCTACCCGTCTCTCTATGAAGGGTTTGGGCTGCCCCCACTCGAAGCGATGGCGTGCGGGATTCCTGTCGTGTGCAGCAATACGTCCAGCCTGCCGGAAACTGTGGGAGATGCGGCGATCACGGTGACGCCTAACGATCTGGCGTTGCTGTCTCAAGCGATGGAAACCGGTCTGCTCGATTCCGGTCGCCGTGCGCAGGCCATCGAGCGTGGGCGCGCGCAGGCCGCCACGTTCGGTTGGGCCGCGGCAGCCGCAAAGCTGGCCGAAGCCTACGCGCTGGCGATGGGATGATGCCATGAGACGCGTTCGACTCACCAGCAATCGTCGCCTGGAGTGGCTGCTGTTGATTGCCCTGGGGCTGGTGGGGTTGATCGGCTATTACGGGCCCTGGGTTCCGCACCGCGCCGCCGGGCTGATCGTGCTTGGGTTGGATCTGGCCGAATACGTGAAATTTCTGCCGCAAGTGGCCGGCGGAGAAATCCGCCTGACGCGCGAACTGTTTTATCTTCCGCTCATGGCGGCCAGTCTGGGATCTGCGCTGATCGCGAGTCGCGACGCCCTGCCGCGCGGGTTGCGCTGGCTCCTGGGGCTGAGCGCGATTCCACTGGCGCTGGCGATGCTACCTCCGGCCTGGAGCCCCGCCGTCTTGCGGCAAGCGGAATTCAGGCTTCAGGTGATTATGATCGCGACCTGCCTGCTGGCGGTTGCGCTCATCCCGCTGATACGCCGCATCCCCGATCGCCTGGTTTTTGTCATGCTGGCAGCGTTGAGTCTCATGGCGGCGCTGGCGCCGGCGTGGGGGTTCTTGCGGGCGCTGCCGCCCATCGCGGGGCTGTACAATCACCCGATTGCTCCCGGTTGGGGTTTCTGGCTCAATCTGCTGGGGTTCGGCGCGGCCGCCGTGCTGGCGTTGGCCGAATTCTTCCGCCCAACTCGCCCGGGTATCCTGAGAGTTCAGGTCGGCGTAGGGGTCAGTGTGCCGGAGATGCGACTAGCGTCTACTTGCCAGTTGCGCACCAGGGGCGGCGGAAAACGCCCGCGTGAGATGGCCGCCGTGAGCCGGCGCACGTGGGTTTCCGCGCTGCTCGATCTGCACGGGTTCGAGCGAGCCCGACAGAACCGCGCGTTCGAAGACGTCCTCATGGTGAACAGTGACGCCGCCATCCGGCGAAATTCGGATATCCAGGATCAGGTCTTCGGTCTGACAGCCATTCTGATTGCAAAACAGCGGCCCGCACACGTCAATCTGCGTGACAATCAGCCGGCCCTCGGCATCGTAATAGCGTTCGATCACCTGGTCATCGCTGAGGAGCCAGAAGCGAAACCAGATGAAGCCCCGGTCGGCGATGCTATGGCCCGACGACCGCCGTGGAGCGGGCAATTCACCCCATATGATGCGTTCGACGTAAACGTCGCCCAGCAGTTCACTTCGATAGTCGCGGACCACGGAGGGATCGCCGAACTTGCCGCTTTCGATCATCTGCACCCTGACGCCTCCCAACCTTTTCGAGTTCCGGTGTTTCGCTGTCCGGACAGGCTAACACACCGTGACTGTCATGTCAACGCGCCCGTGCCGGGGCGTCTCCATCGGCGATGAACTGCCCTCCGCCCCCGGCGCATATGCGCTTGTGATGCGAGCGACGGAATCGCTGCGGCCGATTGTCGGATCGCTCGGGGCGTGTGAACTTGCGCCGGGCATGTACGTCTATGTGGGGAGCGCCCACGGGCCTGGCGGGCTGCGCGCCCGGGTCACGCGTCACCTTCGGGCCGATAAGCCCCGGCATTGGCACATAGACCACCTCACGGCCCACATCATGCCTTCTGAAGTCATCTGGGAGGCCGGTGAGGAACGCCTCGAATGCGCATGGGTGCAGCGGCTCCTGGCCCTGCCCGGCGCGCATGCGCCGATCTCCGGGTTTGGCGCCGGCGACTGCACGGCGCGCTGTCCGGCGCACCTGATCGCCCTGCCCGCGGCGCATGATCCGGCGCGCGTGTTGAGCGCTGCGCTCCGATGAGCGGCGCCGCGGGCTACGGTCGAAAGACCAGCCAGAGGTTGAAGTGATCTGCGTGCGACAGGAGACGCTCTGCGCCCGCCGCGGTGAACAGCCGGTTGAGGGCTTCGGGTTCCAGGAAGCGACTGCGCATGAGCAACAGTTTCTCTCCCAGCGCGATCCACTTGACGCCCCGCCGCCGAATGTCCGGTTCCTCGATGATCACGCGACCCTGCGTCGTGGCGACGCGCAACATTTCACCCGCCGCCAGGGGCTGCGCTTCCGCCGCTGTGGGGATGCACAAAGTGATGAAAGGCATCCACCGCCACGACGCGGTCGAAGCTCCGATCGGAGAAGGGCAGCCGGCGGACGTCGGCCAGCACGCAGGGCAGCCCCTTGGCGCGCGCCTGGCGTAACATCTCCGGCGAGCGGTCGCAAATGACGATCTGCGCGCCGCCCGCGGTGAGCGACCCCGCGTTGCGCCCGGTGCCGCCGCCGATATCCAGGATCAAATCTCCGGCCTCAGCGCCCACAAAGCCCGGCAGCGGGTCATCCTCTCGCCTTGTGAGGACACGATCGTAATAGCGAGCGATCAGATCGAAGTGGTCGAAACGGCGCGCCATCAGGCCGCGCCTGCGGGGTTGAAGAGGGTGAACAGGCGCTTTCCCCCTATCTGGCGGAAGTTGGCGCCCTGGCTCACCGCATCCAACACCACAGGAATGTCTGTGACGACGGCGCCTGATACGGCGTCCATGCCATAATCAAAGAACAGGGGCGTCAACGGCGTGGAGGGCCCCAGGAGCAGGACGAACGCGTCTGGCCGGGGCAGCGCGGCGAGCGCTTCAAAGGTCCCGTTGAGCAGCGTCATGCCCGTGATCGCCACGACATCGGCCTTCGGCAAGAGGTCCGGCGCTTCGGACGCCGGCCGGTCATCCGGGCCTGGATGCAATTCGAGCACCCAACATTCGTCTGCGACGGCGCGCAGGCGATCCACGAACGGGAAGTGGCCGATCACGGCCACACGCTTTCCCCGACCTCGCTCGAAGAGGATCTCCTCGGCATTGCCTTCGCTCAACAGGTCGGGCGTGGGTTGATAGAGCGTGTTGAGGGCGGCCAGGCCACAGCTTCGTTCGGTCGGGCTGTCGGAACGAATCAAGGCGGCGAGCGTGGCGGCCGTCATGGTTTTGAGACGCCCGGCCTCGCGCACCCACGGACGCCCATGCTCCCAGCCGTCCGGGGTCAGCGTGGCGGCCAGCCCGGCGGACGTGCGCCCCTGGGCTTCGACGACGACCGCCGTCCAGTGCGCGCCGATTCGCACGTCGAGGACGCGCCCATCGTGGATGACGCACGCTTCAAGCAATTCTTCTATAATCCCCACGAGTTTTTCCTCTTCATGTCTTTTTGGCGCGCTGCTGTAACTCATAGAGCTTGTTCAGCGCATCCAGGGGGCTGAGCGCGTTCAACGTCCAGGCCCTTGAGGTCAACGATGATGGGGTCTTCTTGCGAGAACAACGAGAGCTGGTAGACGGTGGGGGGCGCATTGGAGCGGCGCGGCCCCGCCGCGCCGGATGCTTCAAGGTCGTTCAGGATTTCCCGCGCTCTCGTGATAACGCTCTTCGGGAGACCGGCCAATTGCGCCACGTGCACCCCGTAGGAGCGATCCGCCGGGCCGGGGATGATCTTGTGCAGGAAGACGACCCGATCCCCCTGCTCCGTCACCGCCACGTTGTAATTGGCGACGTGCGGCAACCGCTCCGCGAGATCGGTCAGCTCGTGATAATGGGTGGCAAACAAGGTGCGCGCCCGTAGCTGCGGGTGATTGTGGATGTATTCCACGATGGCCCACGCGATCGCCAAGCCGTCGTAGGTGCTGGTGCCGCGGCCGATCTCATCGAGGATCAAAAGTGAGCGATCCGTGGCGTTATGCAGGATGTTGGCGGTTTCGACCATCTCCACCATGAACGTGGACTGGCCGCGGGCGATTTCATCGGATGCGCCGACGCGCGTGAAGATGCGGTCGACGATGCCGATCGAGGCGGAATCGGCGGGCACAAACGAGCCGATCTGCGCCATGAGCACGATCAAGGCCACCTGACGGATGAACGTGCTCTTGCCGCTCATGTTCGGGCCGGTGAGGATGACGACGGCGTCTTCGTTCGAGAGATGGACGTCGTTCGGTGTGAAGCTCTCGCCCGTCAGCATTTGCTCGACTACCGGGTGGCGCCCTGACTTTATGTCAATACTACTGCCGTTGTTGAGGATCGGGCGCACGTAGCGCGAGTTCTCGGCGACTTCGGCCAGCCCTGCGACAACATCCAGGCAGGCGATCTCCTGCGCGGTGCGCAAGAGCCGCGCCGCATTGCGCCGTGATCTGGCGCAAGACTTCGGCGTAGAGCTGCCCTTCCAACTCGAGGACGCGTTCCTCGGCGTTCAGCACCAGCGATTCGTATTCCTTCAGCTCCGGGGTGATATAGCGCTCGGCGTTGACCAGCGTCTGCTTGCGGATGTAGTCTGCGGGGACAAGCCCCGTGTTGGCCTTTGTCACTTCGATGTAGTAGCCGAAGACCTTGTTGTAGCCGACCTTGAGCGACTTGATGCCGGTGCGCTGGCGTTCGGCGGACTCCAGCCCGGCGATCCAGGCCTTCGCATCGCGACTGGCGAGGTGGATTCCGTCGAGTTCGGCCGAGAAGCCGGCGCGAATCACGCCGGTGGAGTTGAGCGTCGCCGGCGGCTCCTCAGCGATGGCCGCCGCAAGCAGCGTCGAGATTTCCTCACAGGGATCCATCGCTTCGGCGTGGGGTTGCACGCCCTGCACGAGCATCCCGATTCCGGCGCTGCGCTGGAGCGCCTGCCGGATGCCGACCAGGTCACGCGGGAGCGCGATGCCCTGCATACAGCGGTGCGTCCACCGCTCCAGATCGCCGAAGTTTCGTAAAGCCTGGCGCAACTCGGTGCGGGCGGGCGCGGCGTCGTGCCAGGCAGCTACGGCGTCCAGCCGTTGGTTGAGCGCCTCCAGGTCGAGCAGCGGTTGGCTCAACCAACGCCGCAGCAACCGCCCCCCCATCGGGGTGCGCGTGGCGTCCAGCACGCCGAGGAGCGAGCCCTGCGCCGAACGGCCGCGGATGGTTTCCGTCAGCTCCAGGCTGCGGCGCGTGGCCGGGTCGAGCATCATGAACTCAGCGGTGCTATAGCTGCGCAAACTGTCCAGCCGAACCAGACCGTCGCGTTGCGTCTCCGCGACGTATTGCAGCAACGCTCCGGCGGCCCGAATCGCCGCCGGGCGCGTCTTCCAGTCCGAACCCTTCGAGCGAACTGACCCCGAAATGCGTCAGGAGTTCTTGCTGCGCCAGGGATGCTTCGAAGCGCCATGCAGCGTAAGGCGTCACGTGAAAGCCCGACAACAATTCCATGAGCGCAGGGTCCTGGATCAACGCGTGCGAGGTCTTTTCCTGCGTCCCGGCGATGAGGATCTCGGCGGGCGAGAGGCGTGCGATTTCCTCCATGACTTTGTTCAGCGATGCACCGCCGTCGCTGAATTCGGCGACGGCAAATTCGCCGGTGGTGATATCGGCATAGGCGAGCGCGGCGCGATCCGCCTCGATGACCAGCGCCGCCAGATAGTTGTTCGCCTTTTCCGGCAGCAGTCCGGGTTCGACGAGCGTCCCCGGCGTGACGACGCGGCGCACGTCGCGCGGGACGATCTTCTCGCCCCTGGGCGGTTCGCTGCCCTGCTGTTCTGCGATGGCGACCTTGTAACCGGCGGCGATCAGGCGCGCGACGTACCCGTCTACGGCGTGATAGGGCACCCCGGCGAGCGGCACGCGTTCGTCGTTGCCCACGGGGCGCGAGGTCAGAACGACATCGCAGACTTCGGAGACGATCCTGGCGTCGTCGTCGAAGGTCTCATAGAAGTCGCCGAGCCGGAAGAAGAGGATGATATCGGGATACTGTTGCTTCAGCGCCAGATACTGGCTGCGCATTGGAGTCGTCATGAGTGTACGACGACGCGAAGGTTTGGCTTTGCGGTGGTGTCCAGCACGGCCTGGCCGTAGGGGTCGCCGTACAGGACGTAGGCCAACCAGGTCGGGTTCGCCGGGTCGAGCTGTTTGATCGCCATGCGCGCCCGGTGCAGCGCCTCACCCAGCCCAACCGCCGGGCGGCCCTCTCGGCCCAGCAAGCAATCGTAAAACTCACGACTGAAGCGCATGGCGAGCCGGTCGTTGACTTCCCACAGCGAACCGATGAAGGCGCTGGCCCCGCAATCAATGAATTGCAGCGCCCACCCGTCCAGCCCCGTCAACCCCGCGCCGACGCGACTCGAGTGGCACGCATTGATGAACACAATCGGCCGCGATTGCGTCAGCCCGGCGCGGCGATTGCCCACAATCTGGTTGGGCCGGAGGAAATCGCCGGCGAGCTTGAGCCGAGACTCGCCCGGGGTTTCGGCGCTGAAATTGCCGTGACAGGCGAAGTGAAATAGCTCGGTTTGCCCGTCCGATAAGCGCGGATCTACCTGGGCGAATGTCTCCAATGGCCCCTGCAGGTCGGCCCCTTGCAGGCGATGGAGATCAGCGAAGTAGTCGCTTTCGTCTTGCGCGGCCTGAAGATTATCGGCGGGGGCGATCCAGACGCCGTGACGAATCGCGACGAAATCGGGCGCGCCTCGACCGGCGATCCAACGCGAGATGCGGAACATCTCGCAGAGAGGCGGGTCATCATATAAGACTGCGCCGCTCGCGTCGGTCGCAAACGGCCGGATGATCTCCCACGGGATCCAGGGCTCATCGGTTGTGATGAGCAGGCTCTTACCGCCGTAAGTTTCACGGAAACGGCGATATTGATCTTTCAGTTCCGGCGAAAAGAGCCGGTCGTAGAGGTTGTAGCCGATCTCCTTGAGTTCAGCCATCGCCCGGGCCGTCTCCGCGGCGGTTCGGGCTTCGGCTTGCCGGCGCGCCATGCTGCTGAGGCGATCGAGTAGCGGCGCCAGCGCGGTGGCAGGGTTCGCGCCGAACTGCACCTGCCCGGCAGGTTGATGGTTGTAGGCGGCGCGTCCGGGCGAATGCAACGTGTATGACAGGGTCTTGCCGTCGGCGAGCAGCGTAACCCGCAGCTCCAGATCGGGCGGCGCGGCGTCTGCGCGGGCGGCGGATTCCACAGGGACCGCTGCGAGCGCTGTCTGATGCAGGTCGCCCAGGCGCGGATAGTCGGTGACGACACGCACCTGAAAACTGAGGCTGCGGATGTTTCTGTCGTTCTGATAGATGTCAACGATGATTCGTTTGCTGCCGGCCGTGCGCGGCGTGAGGAAGAAGATGACCGGCTCGCTGTCCCCCGCGGCGACCACCTGGACACTTCGCGCGTTATCCGTGCCGGGAATTGCCCTCCCGCCGATGCCGTCTTCGATGGAAAAGTCTTCCGCGGTCAGAACCAGTGTCATATCCCCAATCGCGACGCGAATCTTGTCCGACCCTGAGGCGTCCACGCTAGTGGCGGCGCGTTCTCGCGCCAGATGCACGATGAGGGGGATACGTTGCTGTGTGACGACCAGCGCCGATGGGAAGTAGACGTTGGCATATCGGGTGACGCGCCGCGTGAATTCCGGAGTGGAGGCTTCAGCCGGTTGTTCGCGCTCCTCAGTGTGACCGGCTAAAGCCTCGATTCCGGAAGATGGGGTGGCAACTTCCCGCAGCCTCCGGTAGACCCGGAAGTCTACCAGGGCGATCATGTCTTCCTGGAGCATCCGGCGCTCCTCCGACGTCAGGCGGAGCGTGAACTCGTCAGCGGCGCCCCAGGCGGCGTCAAGGGCCGCCCCAACTCCGGGCGGCAACTGCTCCTGAATCGCCCGCAGGCTTTCGAGAAGACTCAGAAGGGGGCGAATTTCATCGGAAGTGGCGGGGTTGATGACATCGGGCCCGTACTGCTGGATTCGCGCCTCGATCTCGCGATGCGCCGCATCGTCCAGAGTAAACCAGCGGCGATGCAAAATGCCCAGAACGGTGTGAAGCGTTTCGGCTGCCTTGCTGCGTGCAAACATCACGGGATTACTCGCCATACAACCATTGCAGCAGCCTGTCCCAGCCGGTCGTCTGCGGGAAGGTCAACGTTTGATAGATGCTGAAGGCGCGTTCGGGCGGGTTCACGGTGAGGGATGCCGGCAGATAGACGGAAAGCCCCGTGGCGCGCTCATATTGCGGCGCGTAACCCGTCCGCAAGACGGCGGCGTCTCTGCCCCGATCCTCAAGATGGGCGTAGAGTCTGGCGGCGGCGGCCTGCACCGCATCAAACGATGTGAACTTCGTCGCCTCGGCGACCAGACGAGCGAAATCGCCGAGGTCGCGGTAGTGGCTATCTTGAAACACCAGGGTCTGTGTGACGGCTTTGCGGATGATCGTCTTGAGCTCCGGGTCATCGGCGGCCAGGATGGCGTCTACCCACTCCTTGACCAGCGCTGCGGTCGTGGCCGTGCGGGCGAGGTTGATTGCCGATTGCGTGACCGTCTGCTCTGCCCGCGTGACGCCGCCGTAGCCGGTCGCGAAATGATGGACGATCGCTTCCGCCACATCGGGCGGCGCCAATTCGGGTTCGTCATCTATCGCGCCCAGGATGCGGTCATACGGCCAGCCGGCCATCGGCTCGACCTCCTGTGACCCGACGAAGTAGTCGGCATAGGGGGCCAATTCACGCGCGCCCTCGATCATTGCCATCAGGCAGGCGTCCATCCCGATGAGATTCAGGCGACGGCCGGTCCGGGTCTGCGCCTCAGAGAGCGCCACGTGCAGGTCATGGGTATCCAGGAAATCCATGCTGCTGTCGTCATACGCGATCGGCCGCGTGTTTTCACCGCCGGTGATATGGCGCGGCGTCGTGCGAAAGATCGGGCTGTAGGATCGCCCCGTGGCGCCGGACTCGCGGACCACGGCGTAGTGATCCACATCGAGCCAGCCGGTTCCGTGATTCCAGATCACGAGCGCGATGCGGTCGGAAGGATATTTCTCGATGCTGGAGATGATGAAATCGCGTAACACCGTCGGGTCCCCGGAGTTCACATCCGTGATCTGTTCGACAATGCTATCGCGAAACCCTTGCCCGCGCTGGACTTCGATCACATATGAGCCATCCAGGCTATCGAACAGGCAGACGACGGCCAGGCGGTCCGAGGTTCCGATGGCCCCCATCTCCGCCAGATCATGATACCCGGCGGTGGTCATTTCGGCCATGAGTTTCAAACGCCCGACCGCCGTCTCGAAGACCCGGCCGTTATCTCCTGCCATGTAGACCATGAAGGTCCAGGGGCGGCGCTTTGGGTTTGAGAGAGTCATTGAGCCCCTCCTTGATGGATGAACGGAACCCCGGCTTGATGCGGATCGTCACTTTGTGGGAGCACGCCTGGAAAGGCGCAGCGGCGAAAGCAGGACAATTATATCGCACTGCGCGCGCCCTGGTCAATCCAATGGACCGGATTGAAGATGATCTCTTTTGCAGGCGCTCTCAAGCCTGCTATACTACAGGCATGATGGCGAGGGTTCTTCTGACGTGAGTCGTTATCCTGTGCCTGCGGCAAGGCATCGCGTCGAGCAGGTTATCCAGCGCTCGCGGTTCATCACAACGGCCGCGCCGGCAGAGGATGTGGCCGCCGCGCGGGCCTTCATCGAGGAAATGCGGACCGAGTTTGCCGACGCCTCGCACAATTGCTTCGCTTTTCTGGCCGGTCCGCCCGGCTCGACGGCGCAGATGGGGATGACCGACGATGGAGAGCCGAGTGGAACCGCCGGTCGGCCCATGCTGGCGGTCCTGATGGGGAGTGGTGTGGGCGATATCGCCGTGGTGGTGACTCGTTACTGGGGTGGGATCAAGCTCGGCACGGGCGGGCTTGTGCGGGCCTATGGCGGCGGCGTCAAGCAGGTTCTTGAGACGTTACCGGTTTGCGAAAAGATCGCGTGGGATACAGTGCGCGCCCGCGGCCCTTATCGCTGGGTGACGCCGGTCTCGCGCCTGCTGCCCGATTACGAAGCGACGATTTCTGACCAGACGTATGATGACCTCGTGAACTGGGTGATCGCCGTACCTGAGGAGCGCAAGCGTGACCTGGAGGCTATGCTGGTTGACCTGACGCACGGAGAGATGGAGATTGCTGGATGAGAAGCCCGGTCTGGCGTCTGGCGGCGCTGTGTCTACTGATGGTGAGTCTGGCGGTGGGTTGCAGCGGTGCGCCTAACCCTCGCGGTGATGTGACGACCCCGGCGGCCCCATCCGCTGCGACGACACGCAAACCGTTGCTTGCGATCAACCTCGGGGGGGCAAGCGCCGATGAACCCGCGACGCTGAAGATCATCCGCGATCCAGATGCGCCGCAGACACCTGACGAGATCGTCCAGGCGTTCCTGGGCGAAGCGGAGATCGAGTTTGTCTCCGCGGAAGACGAGGCGGATTTGCGTCTTGGCGGCGAGGGAACGACGCTCGTGTACGAACAGATCGTTACCCCCACGGATCGCTTCTCGTCGGTGCTTTCCGGGATCGGACTCGATGAATTGAAGGGCGTCTGGGCTGCGACGGCGACGACGCCGAATTTCGAGACTATCTATCCCGACGAATCGCTCATGCGGGGGCTGGAACAACTCCTCGGCCCGCCGTCGGCCAACGTCAAGCCGAAGCCTCTGGACGAACTGACCACGACCATCTGGAATGATCCGATGGGCCTCGTGCTGCTGCCCTTCCAGGAGTTGACGCCCAGGCTGCTGGCCCTGCGGCTCGATGGGATGTCGGTCGTGGATAACCGGCTGGTGCAGAGCGAGTGGCCGCTGGCCGTGCGCAGTTATCTGACTGCGCTTACGCCGGAGGGCGAGGATGCGCTGGCGGCGGTCGGAGAGCGTCCACCGCTCTCGAATCGTGACCCGAATAAGCTGACAGTGCTGGTGATGACGGGCGTCACGGCCATAGCGCGTGGCACGGCAGCGGCCATCGAGCGATCCGGGGATGACGCCTTCCCTGCCCGGCTCATCGGCCCGGAATTGGCTGCGGCCGATCTCACCATCATCAGCAACGAAATCCCGTTCGACAAGGACTGCGTGGTCAACAACACCCTGAATAACCTCTTGTTGTGTTCCAGCCCCGATTACTACGCGGCGTTGGAACTCAGCGGCGTGGACGCCGTTGGGCTATCCGGGAATCACCTCAACGATTTCGGCTACACGAACATGCTGGAGTCGCTCGAATTCTACAAGGAGAAGGGGGCGCCGACCTATGCCGGCGGCGCCAATGACAAGGAGGCGCTTGCGCCGATATTCCTCGAGCATAACGGGAACAGGCTGGCCTTTCTGGGGGCCAATCAGTATGGCCCCGAATCCTATATGTCGGGCGTCGGTGAGGTTGTGAGCGCGTGGGCGGGGCCGGAGAATCCCGGCAGCGCGCGCTTCAACCTTCAGCAGATGAGCGAGGCCATTCGAGAACTCAGGCCCCAGGCCGATCTGGTGTTGGCGGAAGTGCAGCACACCGAGTTCAATTCCGGCGGCGCCTATACGGTCGCGCCGATCCCCCAGCAAGAATCCGACTTTCAATCCCTGAAAGACGCCGGCGCCGATATCGTCACCGGGGTGCAGGCGCATGCGCCGCAGGCGGTGGAGTTGCGCGATGATGGCATCATCCTGTATGGCCTGGGCAATCTCTACTTCGATCAGACGTGGAGCTGGCGGACTCGCACGGGTCTCATCCCCCGGCACGCGATCTATGATGGGCGGCTGATGAACACCGAACTCCTGGTCACCGTGATCGAGCCGGACATGCAGCTTCGCTGGGCAACCCCGGAAGAGCGCGTCGGCGTGCTCAAGACGATCTTTGCGTCGAGTCGTTGGTGATGCGTAAGTTCATCTCAGAGGGTGAGCAGCAACTCATTCAGGAGGAGCGGGCGCTCTTATTGGCGCTCCGCGATGTGCAGACGCGCCTGGAGGCCCCCAAACCCGATATCGCGTTGCTCGACCGCGCCCTGCTCCAGATGGATGAGTTATTCCTGCTGGTGATTGTGGGCGAGTTCAACTCGGGCAAATCGGCCTTCATCAATGCCCTGTTGGGCGAACGCCTTCTCCCTGAAGGCGTGACGCCGACGACGGCTCAGATTCACATCCTGAAGTATGGCCCGGAGGCGCGGCAAACGCATCAGGGGGATGCGCTGATCGTTCACGCTCCGGTAGAGTGGATGCAGGATGTGAACCTGGTGGATACCCCGGGCACGAACGCTGTCGTGCAACGGCATCAGGAGATCACCGAGGATTTCGTCCCGCGGGCCGATCTGGTCCTGTTTGTTACCTCCGCCGATCGGCCATTCACGGAGAGCGAGCGCGCGTTTCTCGCCCGTATCCGTGAATGGGGCAAAAAAATCGTATTCGTGCTGAACAAGATCGATCTGTTCTCCGACGAGCAGGAACTGGCGCAGGTCTTGCGTTTCATAGATGACAACGCCCGCCAATTGCTGGGCATCGAGCCGCGCATCTTCCCCATCTCCGCCAGGGCGGGTCTACGGGCAAAGCAGGCGACCACGGCCGAACAGCGCGCCGAGTATCTGGCCGTCAGCGGAATGGCTCCGCTGGAAGAATATATCATCTCCACCCTCGACGCGAAGGAACGGATGCGCCTGAAGCTTGCGACCCCGCTGGGGGTGACCACGCGGCTCTCCGCGCTCGCCCGAAGCATTCTCGAACGCCAGCAGACCCTCTTACAAGAAGATATTGTTATCGTCCAGGGCATCGAAGCGGACCTTGCCGCGCACGAGAGGCAGATGCGGGAAGACTTCAAATATCGCCTCAGCCACATTGATAACGTCCTCTATGCGCTGGCAGAGCGCGGCGATCGCTTCTTCGACGAGACGATCCGCCTGACGCGGGTGTTCGACCTGGTGCGCCCAGAGCGCGTGCAGATGCTCTTCCAGCAAGAAGTGGTGAGCGACACGGCGGCGCAGATAGACCTCTACACCCAGGAACTGATTGACTGGATGGTGAGTGAAGATCTGCAACAGTGGCAGGCCATCACGCACGCGCTCAACCAGCGCATCGCGCGACGCAGGAATGATCCAACCAATGAATGGGCCGGTGCAGAGGGGCCCGAAGAACTCTTGCTGACGAAGTTCGACTATAATCGGCGTGAACTGCTCGAATCGGTGCGGCGCGCCGCGCAAGGCATCTCAGCGAGTTATGATGCGAAGGCGGAAGCGGCTGCGCTGGCCGAGTCGCTTCAGCGCTCGGTGGCGCAAGCCGCCATTGTTGAGATATCGGCGGTGGGGTTAGGCGCGCTGCTGGTGAAGCTGTTGGCCGCCTCGCTGGCTGATGTTACCGGCATCCTTGCCGCGGGGGCGCTGGCCACGCTGGGACTCTATATTATCCCCTACAAGCGCAACCAGGCCAAGCGCCAACTCGAGAGCCGCATCAACGATCTGCGGACGCAGCTCAGCGCCGCGTTGAACGCACAATTCGAGCGTGAGCTTGAGCGGTCGTTGACGCGCGTGCATAGTGCGATCCGTCCGTATACGCGATTCGTCGAAACGCAGCAGGCGGAGCTGACCGAACTGACGACGAATCTCCATGCCATTGATGCGAAGACGCGCGAACTCGAGCGGCGGATTGATGACGAAATCGGTTGAGCCGCCCCCTGCTCTCTTTGCACTGCGCCCCGTAGAAATTGATGACATCCCGACCGTGCAGGCTTTGTACGAAGGGACGCCGGATGTCTTTCGCAAGCTCATCGGCCGGCCTGCGCCGCCGGATCAAGCCGGCAACGATGTCCTTCAGGCATTGCAAACGCCGGGGCGCTATCAGTTTGCGATCTTGCTCGATCAGCAAATGGTGGGCCTCGCCGATTGCAAACTCGACGATGAATTGGATCATCTCGCGCACATCGGGCTGTTGTTGTTGCGACCACCCTACGATGATGACGCCATCGCCGGTCTCGCGGCGCGTATCCTGATCCGCTGGCTCGCAGGATCGGGCGTGCAGCGCGTGCAGGTCGCCGTCCTGGCGCAGGACCCCCACGAGCAGGCGTTCTGGCGCGCCCAGGGCTTCGAGTTCACCGGCGAGCAATACCGGCGTGAGTTGCCTGATTATGCGCCGCGCTTCCTCGTCATGCAAAGAGAGCTCTCACCCGCCGCCGGCTGAGGGTCTCCCTGCTCCCCCACTACCCCGCCGCGCCGAACTTCGGCAATTGTTGGCAGACCCACTTCAAAAATCGCCGGCCCCGGGTATTCTGTGGTAGAATAACCTCTTGTCGCAACGGCAGCGGACCGGAAGACGCCGTTTAATCTTCCATCTTGTTCTCATAGACGACGATTGACTATTGCGTCGGCGCGGCAACTGTGCTATGCTGAGTTAGCACTTTTGTTCTGTATTCACCTGCTGAGGTTTGCTATGGCGCAGGATAAACTGATCATTCGCGGCGCACGCGAGCATAACCTGAAGAATTTCGATCTCGAAATCCCGCGCGACCAGTTGGTCGTCGTCACGGGGTTGTCCGGCTCGGGCAAATCGAGCCTGGCGTTTGATACGATTTACGCGGAGGGTCAGCGGCGTTACGTCGAGTCGCTTTCGGCCTACGCGCGCCAGTTTCTCGGTTTGATGGAGAAGCCGGACGTAGACCAGATCGAGGGCCTGAGCCCCGCGATCTCGATTGATCAGCGCGGCGCGAGCCGGAACCCCCGATCAACGGTCGGGACGATCACCGAGATCTACGACTATCTTCGTCTCCTGTATGCTCGCGTTGGTCAGCCGCACTGCCCCCAGTGCGGACGGGAGATCAGTGCGCAGACCGTCCAGCAGATCGTGGACAGCATCATGGAGTATGTGCAAGGCAGCCGGTTGCTCATCCTCGCCCCGCTGATCATGGATCGCAAGGGCGAGCATAAAGGCGTCTTCGAGGATATCCGCAAGGCCGGCTTCGTCCGGATGCGCGTGGACGGCGAAACCTTTGAGGTTGAGAACCCGCCGGAACTGGACCGCTACAAGAATCACACCATCGAAGCCGTTGTAGATCGTCTGGTGGTGCGGGCGCCGGAGCCGGGCGCCGAGGATGATGAGCGTACACGCCTGGCCGATTCGGTGGAGACGGCCCTGAATCTGGGCGGCGGCGTGATGCTGGTTTCGGATATCACGGATGAGGAACATGCCCGCGACCGGCTCTTTTCTGAGCATTTTGCCTGCCCCGCGTGCGGGATCAGCCTGCCGGAGATCGAGCCGCGCACGTTCAGCTTCAACAGTCCGCACGGCGCCTGCCCCACCTGCACCGGCCTGGGCAGCCAGATGGAGTTCGACCCGGATCTGATCATTCCCGATAAGACGAAAAGCCTCGCGGAGGGCGCGATCAAACCGTGGGATCGTGAGACGCAGAATTATTACCACTCGCTGGTCGAAGCCGCCGCGGCGCATTATCATATTCCGTTCGACGTGCCCGTCAGCGAGTTGAGCAAGAATCAGCTCAACATGATCCTCAATGGCGGCCGCCAGGATGACACAATTACGATCAGTTATGTCAATCAGGATGGGCGCTCCAGACGCTATCAGACCCATTACGAGGGTGTAGTCCCTAACCTTCAGCGCCGCTATCGCGAGACGACGTCCGACTACGTGCGGAGCGATCTCGAACGCTACATGACCGAGCGGCCCTGCCCCACGTGCAAGGGGAAGCGGTTGCGCCCCGAGGCGCTGGCCGTCACCGTGCTGGATCAGAACATTGATCAGGCGAGTCATTTCTCGGTCACGGAAATTCTGTGGTGGGTCGAAACCCTGGCCGGGCTGCGCGGCGAATCGAAGCCGAGGGGCGACAACGGCGTGGAGCCAATTGCCGACGCCAAAATAGGCTCCTCCGAAGAAGCGCCGCCCGGCTCGCCATTGAATCAACGCCAGTATACGATTGCCCGGCAGATTCTCAAGGAGCTTCACGCCCGTATTCGCTTCCTGCGCGATGTCGGGCTTGACTATCTGTCGCTCGATCGCGCCGCGGCGACCCTCTCCGGCGGTGAGGCGCAGCGCATTCGGCTGGCGACGCAGATCGGGTCACAGCTCATGGGCGTCCTGTACATCCTCGATGAGCCGAGCATCGGGTTGCACCAGCGCGACAACGCGCGGTTGATTCAGACGCTGTTGGATCTGCGTAACCTGGGCAACACCGTGCTGGTCATCGAGCATGACGAAGAAACGATGCGCGCGTCGGATTGGATCGTAGACATGGGGCCGGGCGCGGGCGAGAACGGCGGCTATGTGGTCTGTTCCGCGCCGACGGAGGAATTCCTTCAGTGTGCGGATAGCCTGACGGCGGAGTATCTGCGCGGCGAGAAGGAAATCGCCATCCCCAAACTGCGCCGGCCCGGCAACGGCGAGTATCTGATCGTGCGCGGAGCGACCGAGAACAACCTGAAGGGCCTGGACGTGCGCTTCCCGCTGGGCAAGTTGATTTGTGTGACCGGCGTCAGCGGCAGCGGCAAATCCAGCCTGGTGAATGAAGTGCTGTACAAGGCGCTGGCCGCGGAGATGTATCGCGCCAAAGACCGCCCCGGCAGCTTCGAGAGCATCGAGGGGATCGAGCACCTGGACAAGGTGATCGACATTGATCAGTCGCCCATCGGGCGGACGCCCCGTTCCAACCCGGCGACGTATACCAATCTCTTCACGGATGTGCGTGACCTGTTCGCCTCGTTGCCCGAAGCGAAAATGCGCGGCTATAAGGCCGGTCGGTTCAGCTTCAACGTCAAGGGCGGCCGGTGTGAAGCCTGCCAGCGGCGACGGCATCATTCGCATCGAGATGCAATTTCTGCCCGATGTCTACGTGCCGTGCGAGGTCTGCCACGGTCGCCGCTATAACCGCGAGGCGCTGGAGATCAAGTACAAGGGCAAGTCCATCGCCGACGTGCTGGAGATGACCGTCAGCGAGGGGCTGCAATTCTTCCAGAATATCCCGTCCATCCGCAACAAGCTGGGGACGCTGGCAGACGTGGGCCTGGGCTACGTGCGGCTGGGCCAGTCGGCCACGACGCTCTCCGGCGGCGAGGCGCAGCGCGTCAAGCTGAGCCGTGAGTTGAGCCGCCGGGCGACCGGCAAGACGCTCTACATCCTGGATGAGCCGACCACCGGCCTGCACTTCGAGGATACCAAGAAGCTCTTGCAGGTCTTGTCCCAGCTTGTCGACCAGGGCAATACCATCGTCATCATCGAGCATAACCTGGATGTCATCAAGTCTGCGGACTGGATCATTGACCTGGGACCGGAAGGCGGCAACGCCGGCGGCTACGTGATCGCCGAAGGGACGCCGGAATACGTGGCGAAGACGCTCAAGTCCTACACGGGGCAGTATCTTGCGCCGGTGCTGACGAATCGGGAGGCGATGCAGCCTGCCGACGTGATCGAGGCACGGGCGCGCTCGCCGCAGCGTTGCTGTTGAAAAGCAGCGTTGATCTGCCAGATGACACTTAAGATGAGCGCCATGCGCTCGCAAGGGATGGTCGAATGAGGCGTTATCACATCTGGACGATTGGCTGCCAGATGAACGAGGCCGATTCGGGCCGCGTGGCCGCCGAGTTGGACGCGCTGGGCTACGCGCCGACCGACGACGCCGGAGCAGGCCGACGTCATCGTGCTCAACACGTGCGTCGTCCGCCAGAGTGCAGAAGACCGCGCAGTGGGCCGGCTGTGGTCGTTCCGTCCGCTCAAAGACAGCAATCCGGAACGTGTGATTGCCCTGATGGGGTGCATGGTCGGGGTCAAGCCAAATCCGGCGTTGCAGGCGCGCTTTCCCTTCGTAGACGTATTCATGCCCCCGTCTGACCCGGCGCCCCTGGTGGGCTATCTGGGCGGGAGGGCGCTGGAGGCGGAAGCGCGTGATCTGGAGGCGGACGTTACGGCGTCCCGCTTCTTGTTCCAGGACAACGCCAGCCCGGAGGCTGCCGCAATCGGGCTGATTGACGAAGAGGAAGCGCCGAACCTGTGGGATGAACGGGGGATAAACTCGCATGCGGTTGTGCGGGGCGCGGAGCCGGTTCTGCAGAGCACGCGCCACGTCTCGCTGCACGGGGCAGCGCCCGTCTCGGCCAACGTGCCGATCGTCTATGGCTGCTCTCACGCCTGCACGTTCTGCATCATTCCGTTCCGGCGCGGCGTCGAGCGGAGCCGGCCCGTGCATGAGATCGTCCGCGAGGTCGAGGGGCTGGTGGCGCAAGGCGTGCGCGAGGTGATGCTGCTCGGGCAGATCGTAGACCGCTACGGGAAGGACTTCTCCGGCGAGAAGCCCGATCTCGCCGACTTGCTGCGCGCGATTCACGAGGTCGAGGGCCTTTGGCGCATCCGCTTCCTCACCAGTCACCCCAACTACATGACCGATCGCATCCTGCGCGCCGTGGCCGAACTGCCCAGGGTGTGCGAGCAGATCGAGGTTCCCGTGCAGTCGGGGGATGATGCAGTGCTCGCGGAGATGAAACGCGGCTACACACGTGATGCGTATCGGCGGCTGGTGGGTCACATCCGTGACATCATCCCCGGCGCCGCCGTGCATTCGGATATCATCGTCGGCTTCCCCGGCGAGACCGACGCTCAGTTCCAGCAGACCTACGATCTTCTGGCGGAACTCAAGCTGGACAAGGTTCATCTGGCGGCATATTCGCCCCGCCCCGGCACGGTAAGCGCCCGCAAGATGGAAGACGACGTGTCCGCAGAGGAAAAGAAACGCCGCTGGGACGCCCTGGATGCACTCCAGGCCCAGGTCGTGGGCGAGATCAACGGCCGGCTGCTGGGCGAGACGCTGGAAGTGCTGGTGGAAGGGATGCACAAGGGGCGCTGGCGCGGCCGGACGCGCACGAATAAGCTGGTCTTCTTTGATGACCCCCGCGATTGGCGGGGCAAACTGGCGCAGGTACGCATCGGTTGGACCGGCCCCTGGTCTATGATCGGGACAGTGATCCCGGCGGATGGGGCCGCCTCGATGATCCCCTTGACCCTTTCGCCTGACGGCAGCTACGCGGATCAATAGCCCCAACCGCATCCATTCCTGAACGCAAAAGGACACCGCTCAGCCTTTCGAGCGGTGTCCTTTGTTTACTTTACGGGAGTGTTAGTTTGGGATGCACAGCTTCTGGCCGACGTAGATCACATTCGGGTTGGCCAGGTTGTTTGCGCTGGTGAGCGCTGCCACAGATGACCCATACCTGGCCGCGACCTTGTTCAACGTGTCGCCTCGCACCACGATGTGCCATGCGCTGCATGCCGGCCCTTCGGGCGCGGCCGGCGGCGCGGCGGGTTGCTCGACCACGACAACCGGCTTTTCGACGACCACGACGACCGGTTGCACGGGCGGTTTCGGCTGGACGACCATCACCGACGGCGCGAGCGTGCGACCCTCACAGGGCACGATCAACTTCTGCCCGACGAAGATGATGTTGAGGTTGGCGATGTGATTGGCCCGAGCAAGCGCCTGCACGGTGGTGTGATGCTGCGCCGCGATCTTGCCCAGGGTTTCACCGCGGGCGACCACGTGGACACACACCGGCAGCGGTTTCGGGTCGGGGTTCGGAGGCGTCGGCGGCCAGGCCGGCGGCACGCCGCCGGGGCAACCGGACAGACGAATCGCATCCAGGTTCACGTCGAGCTCGCGCTGCGCAGTCCCCCACTTCTTCCAGGCCCGGATGCCGATGATGACATGCTTGCCTGGCGGCCGGATGCGCGTGCTATAGCTCAACATCGGGCCGGGATCGGTGCGCAGGTAAATCTCATCCCACGGCAGTTCGACCCAGTTGGTGATGTCGGCCTGCGAGGGATCGGCGTCGGCCGCCGCGTAACCCCACTGCACCCGATAGCGGAAGGGATCTTCACCGGGGTGTAACCCTGCTTCCCGCATCAATCCCGTGAGGGCGAACTCATAGGTCGCGTGCGGATTCAGGCCATGTACAACCTGAGAGATGCCGGCGAAACGATCCGGGTCGGAGGCGGCCAGGCCCCACGTATTGATCTCGATCAGTTGGCCGTGCGCGCCATCGGTGATGACGCGAGGCCACATCTCATCGTAGAACCCGTAGGCCGCCGCGCCGCCGGTGGTGTATGCCGTCCAGTGATTGCCCACGCCATTGGTAAACCCGTTCTCAAAGCTGCCGTTTTGAATCTGATTCGGGCCGACACAGGCGACCTGGGAAGGCGGCAGGATCGGGATGGTATTGTCCGGTGCGATGGGGTATGTCGGGAGTTCAATCGGCCCGGGCAGGATGACGATCGGCGGCGCGGGCATCGGCGGATGCCTGGGGCCGGGGCCGAACAGGCTGATGGCGTCGAGATTGACGTCCAATTCCCTGCCGGGCGTGCCCCACTTCTTCCAGACCCGGAAGAAGATCGTCATGTTGGGGCCGGGCGCGATGAAACTGGTGCTGTAGCTCTCCATCCCGGTCGGCGACAGGCGATTGTCAATCTTGTCCCAGGGGAGTTCTACCCAGTTCGCGACGGTGGTCCAGTCGGTGCTGCCGTTGGTGGTGTAACCCCATTGGACGCGATAGCGGAAGGGGTCTTCGGCGGCATTCGGTTCGTGCTCACGCATCAACCCGCTCAAACGAAGTTGATACGTGCCGCCGCGGACCAAATGGACGTTCTGGTAGATGCCTGCAAAGCGGTCGGACTCAGATGCGGCGAGCCCTTTGGTGTTGAGTTCGATGAGCTGGCTGTGCGCGCCATCGGCGACAACCGGCGCCCACTGGTCGTCATAGAACCCGTATGCGATGCTCCCGCCGTTGGTGAAACAGCCCCAGCCCTGACCGACTGACCCGCAGCCGGCGATTGTGCTGAACCCGTTTTCGAAGTTTCCGTTGGTGAGCATTTCCTGATCAACGACGGCGAGGGTGCTGCCGCCTACCAGAGACAGACTTGCCAGCAGCGCCAACAAGAGGGCCACAAAGACCAGACGCTGCCTTCGGATGCCGATCTTCATAATGATGTCCTCCTCGTTCGAACGGCACTATGGTCTACAACTCGAATATCATGACGCAATGGTCGCGCGAAAGATACGGTATAAATTCGTCAACTCACAATATTCATCTCGCTGAGCGCCGCCTCGGCGCGCGCCGCCAGCGCCGTGTGCCGGGCGGCTTTGTTTCTCACCGGGGGGTCCAGCTCGGGCAGCAAGCCGAAATTCGCCTTCATGGGCTGGAAGTCTGTCGGGTTCAGCATGGGTGATGTAGTGAAACAGCGCGCCCATCATGGTGGTGTCGGGCAGCGTCAAGCGGCGCGCTCGCCCGACATCAGCCCGCACCGCGTTCAGCCCGGCCAACCAGCCCGCCGGCGGTCGAGCCGACGTAGCCTTCCGTGCCGGTGATCTGGCCGGCGAAGAACAGGTCGTCCCGGGCGCGCCACTGCAGCGTCGGGCGCAGCAGCGCCGGGCTGTTGATGAAGGTGTTGCGGTGCATCTGCCCGAAGCGCACGAACTCCGCCTCGGCCAGCCCGGGAATCATCCGCAGGACACGCTCCTGATCGCCCCACTTGATATTGGTCTGGAAGCCGACCAGTTGTAAAGGGTGCCCGCCACGTTGTCCTGGCGCAAGCTGAACGACGGCGAAAGGCCGGCGGCCGGTGCGCGGATCTCGGCAGCCCGACCGGTCGCATCGGCCCGATAGGCCAGCGCCATCGGCTCGCGTGCCGCGAGCACTTCGATGGGCAGACACCCCTCGAAGTAACGGCGCGCTGCTTCGTCCTGCTCGAACTCGCTGCAGGCTGATCTTCTCCGCGGTCGTTGACCGCCTCCACGAAGGCGAAGTACTCGTCCTTCGACAGCGGGCAGTTGATGTAATCGCCCTCGCTCTTCGCGCCGCGGTCGCTGCGCCCTCATTGGATCGTGACCGGTTATAGCGGTTGGCGCGGAACGCGATGCTCATGTCCATGCCTCTCGACGGTGACAATGGGGGCCATCGCGTCGAAGAAGTAAAGATAGTCCTGACCGGCGAGGTCGCGGATCGCATCGGCGAAACCGGGGGAAGTCAGCGGGCCGGTGGCAACGATTGTGGGTCTATCCGCGGGGATCACGGCGACTTCCTTGCGCCGAATCTCGATGTTCGGATGATTATTGAGGCGTTCCGTCACCAGGGTCGAAAACGCCTCGCGGTCCACCGCGAGGGCGTCGCCTGCCGGCAGCGCGACTGCGTCGGCGCAGGCGAATATTGAGAGAGCCCAACCGGCGCAATTCCGTCTTCAGCAACGCCCATGGCGCGGTCGGGGGCGTTCGAACCGAGGCTGTTGGAGCATACCAGCTCGGCGAAGTCGCCGGTCTGGTGGGCCGGCGTCGTCCGTTCCGGGCGCATCTCGTAGAGCAGCACGCGCATGCCGCGTTGCGCTGCCTGCCAGGCCGCCTCCGAACCGGCCAACCCGGCGCCGATGACGACAATACCGGCGCCTTGCCCGTTACTCACGTGCGCTCCTCCGCGCTATTGTGGTGATCGTGCATAGATTGTACGTCACACGCGCGTAATAGTCAATATTGGCAGCCAACCCCTCTCCCTGCCATGACACCGTTGTGGCGCAGGCGTCCTTGTGGTATATTGAGCACCATGAGAGCCGTAGATATCATCACCCAGAAACGCGACGGCGGCGAGCTGACGCAGGCAGAGATCGAGTTCTTCATCAACGAGGTATGTCGCGGGCGCATGCCCGACTACCAGGCGGCGGCGTGGGCCATGGCGGTCTTCTTCCGGGGCATGACGCCAGACGAGACCGCCGACCTGACCGAGGCGATGGCCTTTTCCGGCGACACGCTCGACCTGCACGACGTGGCGCCCTTCATCGTGGACAAGCACTCATCGGGCGGCGTGGGCGACAAGACCACGCTCGTCGTCGGGCCGATGGTCGCCAGCCTGGGCGTGCCGGTCGGCAAGATGTCGGGCCGCGGGCTGTCGTTCTCCGGCGGCACGCTCGACAAGCTGGAATCGATCCCCGGCTTCAGCGTCCGATCTGACCATCGAGCAGTTCAAGCGCCAGCTCGCGGAGGTCGGGTTGGTCGTCGCGGGGCAGACGCAGGAGCTGGCCCCCGCCGACGGCAAGCTGTACGCGCTCCGCGATGTGACGGGCACCGTCCCCAGCCGCTGCCGCTGATCGCCAGCTCGATCATGTCGAAGAAGATCGCCGCGGGCGCAGACGCGATCGTGCTCGACGTGAAGGTCGGGCAAGGGCGCGTTCATGGAGACGGTCCCGGAGGCGGTCGAACTGGCGGAGCTGATGGTCGAGATCGGGCGCGAGCTGGGCCGGCAGATGACGGCGCTGCATCGGCGATATGAGCCAACCGCTGGGCCTTGCGGTGGGCAACGCGTTGGAGGTGCGTGAGGCGATCGAGACGCTGCACGGCGGCGGGCCGGCCGACTTCCGCCAGCACTGCATCGACGTGGCGGGCGAGATGCTGCTGATCGCGGGGAAGGCCCCTGACCCGGACGACGGCGCGGGCGATGGCCGCAGCGACGCTGGAGGACGGCTCGGCGTGGCGCGAAGTTCCGCGAGTTCGTCGCGGCCCAGGGCGGCGACCTGGCGGCGTCGACGATCCCGACCCGGCTGCCCCGCGCCGCTGGTCGAGCCGCTGCTCGCGGCAGCGCGGCGGGTATCTCGCCGAGATTGACGCCCGCGAGGTGGGCTACACGGTCGTGGACCTGGGCGGCGGACGAGAGCGCAAGGGCGATCCGGTGGATCCGGCGGTGGGGGTGGTGCTGGCCGAAGGGGCGAAGGTGGGCAATCCTGTCCACGTGGGCGACCCGCTGATGTGGATCCACGCACGCGATGCGGAAAGCCTGGCGGCTGCCAAATCTCGTCTGCACGCCGCGGTTCGCGTGACGGATGAACCGGTCGAGCCTCCGCCGCTGATTTACACGACCATCCGCAGCGATCCGGCCTGATGCCAGGTTATGGCGCATCCTCATCGGCGCGCCAGCCGTCACCCGTGAAGTAAAGCCAGTGCGCCTGCGCTTCCAGGGGGCGCTCGGCGAGCGCCTGAGCGACGGCTGCCCTCGAAGGTTCTCCCGTAGCCTCAACCGCGCCCGCAATCGCCTGGAGCGCCGCCTCGACGGCCTGTTGCGCGGTCTGTTGTTGAGGGGTCCGGCTCTCACCTGACACCGGACCGCAAACCAACGCCAGCGCGCCTTCCGCTGACGAGCCTGCCAGGTCGCCAAACCAGGGTTGCGCCATATCGGGGCCGCCGATCATCATGCCGCGCCACCCCGCTGCACGCCACCCGCGTAGGTCACTCGCCGCCGCTTCCGCTTCCCCCGTATGAATCACGACGTCCGTTGATCCCGGCGCCTCGGCGCTGATTTGATCGGGCAGCCAACGCGTCGCACGCGGCTCGATGGCGCGAAGCGCCGCCGCCAGCGCATTCTCCGGCCCGGCGATGATGATCTTCCCTATCGCTGCCCTCGCGAGCATCGCCTCGGCCAGCGTGTTCACCGCCGGGCATACGTTGGCGACGCCGGCCGATGCGGCGATCGGTGCGCCGCCGATGATGGCGATCCCCTCGCCGGCCAGGATGGGAGCTGCCCTCTCGAGCGTCGCGCCGGTCCAGGGACCCAGCACCGCCGCCACCTCGGGATCGAGCGCAAGCGCACGCGCCTGCGCCTCGGCTTCGGCCCCGGAGAGTTCGTCATTCAGGGCGACGAGCGCCACACGGTATGCGCCAGGCGAGCCGTCGGTGTTGGCGTCATCAATGGCGTTGCGAATTTCGGGGAGGATGGCGTATCCGAGCGGGCGGCCCAGCCCCTCAAAGGGCGCGATCAGGCCGATCTTGACGACCGGCGCCGCGTCGCCGATGGGGACACATGCGCTCAGGAAGATCGCCAATGAGAGGAGCGCGACAAGCCGAACAGGGCGCGCCGCCATGGCTATTGGTACTGAGCGATGTTTGCCTGGTGCTCGGCCAGCGTTTCCGCGAAGACGTGGCGTCCGTCTCCCGTACCGAGGAAGAAGCAGTATTGCGTCTGGGCGGGATTCGCGGCCGCTTCGATGGCCGAGACGCCCGGGCTGGCGATGGGACTGGGCGGCAGACCGGGATGCAGATAGGTGTTGTACGGCGATACGATCTCCTGATAGGCCTCGACCGATGGCGGTTTCCACCACCATTCGCCGGGGCGACCGGCCGCATACTGCACGGTCGGGTCGGCCTGCAGATAGGCCCCGCCGGTCTCCTGGCTGCACGCGCCGCTGATGCGGTTCCAGTAGACGCTGGCGATAATGGGCCGCTCGTCAGCCTGAGTGGCTTCACGTTCGACGATTGAGGCCATCGTGATGACCTGTTGCATGCCGCGCCCCGCCTGATCTGCGCCGCTCATCACTTCCGGCGTGACGCGTTGGCCGAAGTTGTCGAGCATACGGGTGAGCAGATCAGTTGGCGTGGCGGGCGCGGGCAGCCGGTAGGTATCCGGGAAGAGGAACCCTTCCAGCGTGGATAGCCCGGCGGGTACGAAGGGATAATCGCCGAGCGCCTGCGCCGAGGCGCTGCCGCCCTTCACGAGCGCCAGGAACGCCTCGCCATCCAGGATGCCCTGGATGTTCATCATATCTGCGACTTCCTCCGCACGCATCCCTTCCGGGATGGTCACAATCACTTCTTCCACGCGGGCCTGTTGCAACCGCTGGGCGATTTCAGGCATGGACAGGTTGGCTGCCAGTTCGAAGGTTCCGGCTGCCAGGCGGCGATCAATCCCGTGATAGCGCATGTAGAGCCGGAAAAGATCGGCGTCCGTGATCATGCCGTCCTCCTGCAATCGTGCGGTCACGGAAGCGGCCGTTTCCCCCGAGTTGATCTCGAACAGGCGCGGCGTATCATCGGCGCTTGCGGCCGCTTCAACCAACGGGGATTGCATGCGGAGGTAAAGCCCCAGGACGCGTTGTTCCAGCGTCTCCGGGCTCAATTCCAGCGGTTGCTCCGATGTGGGGCGCAACAGGGCGACCTGCGGTGTTTCCGGCGTGTCGTTCCATTGCGCCTGGACGAAACTGACCATGATGAAGCCCACCAGCGCCAACGCGGCAAACGGGACGAGGAAGACCAGCCCGCGCAGGATGAAATGCAGGATTCGCTGGATGATTCTCACGATTCCTCCCGTGATGCACCCGATCGCGCATCGCCGCGGCCGGAGGCGCGCCGCGCCTCCAGGAAACTCTCAAGGATGAGCGCCGCCGCGGCGGCGTCTACGCCGGTGCGACCACTCGCCACCGACGGAATCTGCAGGGCGTCATGGGTAGAGAGGGTTTCATCCCAAAACGCCACCGGAACCGGCAAATTGCCCGCCAGGCGACCCGCGTAGCGCTTGACCCAACGGGCCTGGGCGGAAGGTTCTTCGCCGCTGCTCGCGGGCAGCCCAACCAGGACGCCCCCGGCCTTCTCCCTGATGACCAAAGCGGCGATGGCCGCGAAGTCTTCGGCGTGGGTTTGGGCGCGGGCCAATGTGGTCAGTGGGGTTGCCAGCATTCCGAGCTCATCACACACCGCAACGCCGTGGCGCGCCTGGCCGAGATCGAGGCCCAGCAGACGACCGGTCGGCAAATCGAGGGGATTGCTCAGCAGCGGCATGGTGTATGCGTCGCCTCTCAAGGCTGTCTCGCCAACCGGGCTGCCGTGTCCCAATCAATGTTGACCCTGATCCGCCAGGGCGCGAGCGGCAGGTTGGTGGGGACAATATAGGGCAACCAGTCCGGCCCCAGGTGAATCTCAGGGGGTTCAACCAATGAGAAGCGTCGCATCAACTCTTCACTCGCTTCTTCCGGCGTCATCCCCAGGACGGCATTGCGGATCGCGCGCTTGTCAACGGCATCCAGAAGCACCCCATCGGCGGTGATGCTGAAGCTGACCGTCTGCGCGTCCTTGACGGCGACGCCGCCGGGGATGTAGCGCAGCGTATCGGAAATCAAGCGCGTGCCGGGCGGCATGGCGTCCTGTAAGCGCGACAGCGCCACGGACTGGCCCGCTTCAGTATCTACCACCAGCCCCACGGCCTGAACGCTCATATTCAGGAAGAGGTCCGGCGAGACCTCGCCGACGAACGGCGCGAAAGTGGGCGACAGGGCGAGAAAAGACACCGTCTCCGGCGGGATGAAGCTGCCCGGTTCCAGTCGTTCGTTCAACTGTTCGTAGGCCTGCTCCTTCAGCTTCTCGAACAACTCCGCCTGGAGTCGTTCTTTGTCCTCTTCCGCCACCACGCCCACCTGAGCGGTGGCGCCGCCTGCCGTCGGCGCGTTGTTGGTGACGAACACCGAGAGCGATAACGGGCCGTCCACCCGGGTGATGGTGCCGGCGCGGGCGTTGCCCGTGGGACCCGGCAATACGGCCTCCACGGGGACTTCGGCGCGCCCGTTGGGGACCAGCGGCGCATCAATGGCGGTCACGAAGCGCGCATCGTTGCCGGTAGCCGTCGAAACCACTGTGCCGGCCGGTACGGTGACGGGCGTCCCGGTGCGGTTGACGAAGAGCACCTGCCCACGCGCCTTGCCGGCGGCTTCCAGGCTTCGCCCGGTTGTCTTGGTGCGCGCCTCACCCGACACCTGTGTGCTGAGTACGCGGGCAGGGACAACGCCGGTCTCCGCATCGGCTTCGCCATCCTGAACGGCCAGTAATGAGACGGTCACCTGTGTGGAGTCGGAGGCCGGGGCGATGGTGATGGTTGCACTGGGCACCAGCAGGACGAACGCGCCGGCCAGCGCCGCCAACAGGCCCGCCAGGACGATCACGAGGAGGAGGGTCGCCCACCACGGGCTCGCCCCGCGCGCGAAATGAACGTGTGAAGCGGGTCGGTCGAAAGCCTGTCGGGGAATGCCGGCCCAGAATCCCGGAATCCGGCGGCGGGATGACCGCAGCCTCGCGCGACTGAAGCGTCCTCAAGCGCACGTCATCGGGCAGCTTGTGCCAGCGTGCGCGCTCGGCGCGGCTCACCGAGCGGAAGGTGCTGATGCCCTCGGCCGCCGCGGCGGCGCGGAACTCCGGATCGGCCGTGACGAACGCCAGCCCGGCGCCCGCGGCCCTGGCCTCTCGCCGCAAGACGCGAAAGATCAATCGCGCTGAGACGAAAGCGGGGCGGCGTCACAAACAGCAAACGGGCTGCGCCTGCTCCCTGTTGGGCTGCCGATGTATGAATCCGGGCGAGTAAGCTGGGCAGCGTATCGCCGGAGGATAATTGAACCGTTTCGGTCATCATCTAGTCGAGCTTCTGACCTGCCAGTTGACGGCGAACCAGATCGGGGACGCGGTCGAGCGCCTGGGGCAGTTTGTCTGCATCACGCCCGCCCGCCTGGCCCAGCGTCGGCTTGCCGCCGCCGCCGCCGCCCACCGTCTTTGCGATGGCTCTCACCAGTTCGCCTGCGTGCGCGCCCTGCTTGACGGCGTCTTCCGTGGCCGCGACGATCAATTGAGGTTTCCCCCCTACGATGGTGGCAAGGACGACGATGGATGCGCCCAGTTCGCCGCGCAGTTGGTCGCTCACCTCTCTCAGTGTGTCGGAATCGGCGTCGGGCAACTGGGCTGCGACCACGGCGATGCCGTTGATCTGCACGGCCCCCTGCGCCAGCCCGCTCGCCTGGCCGAGAGCCATCTGCGCCCGCAAGCGCGCGTTTTCCTTCTGCGCCGCATGGAGTTCGCCGCGCAACGATTCGATGACCGTCTCGGCTTCCCCTGCCGGCGCGTGCAACGTCTCGGCAATGCGATCCAGCATATTCAGATTGCGCTGGACGTATTCCAGCGCCGAGCGTCCGGTGATCGCCTCGATGCGGCGCACCCCTGCCCCGACACTCTCCTCGGAGACGATCCGGAACAAGCCGATTTGCCCCGTATGATCTACGTGCGTGCCGCCGCATAGCTCCTTGCTGTATTCTTCACCCCGTTCGCCGATCTTGACGACGCGCACTTCATCGCCGTATTTCTCGGTGAAGAGCGCGATGGCCCCATCGGCCACAGCCTCTCGATAAGAGGACTGATTCGCGTTCACGGGCGAATCCAGCAAGACCGCTTCGTTGATAGAACGCTCGATGGCGTCCAATTGTTCCTGCGTCAGGGCGGTGGAGTGGGTGAAATCGAAGCGCAACCGATCGGGCGCGACGACGGAACCCGCCTGCTGGACGTGCTTGCCGAGAATTTCGCGCAACGCATGATCGAGCAAGTGGGTGGCGGTGTGATTGCGGCGCACGTCCATGCGGCGCGACCGGTCTACCCCCGTCAATGCCGGTGCGCCCACGGTCGCAACGCCCTCGATCACTTCCCCGATGTGCACGATCAGGCCGGGAACGGGGCGGCGCACGTCATGAATGCGGATTTCCCAGGGGGCCTCGCTGCCGGGGACGGAAACGATCATCCCGGTGTCTGCAACCTGACCGCCGGACTCGACATAGAAATTGGTTACAGGCAGTACGACTTCGACGGGGTCGCCCGCCTGCGCCGAGGACACGACCGCACCCTCTTTGACCAGCCCGACGATCGTGGTCGGCAGGGGCGCATCGGTCATGTATTCGTGCGCGACCCCGGCCGGGCCGACGCTGCCCGCCGCGCTGCAGATCGCGCAGCAGGTCCAGATAGACCTGCGCGCCTTCGGTCGAGCCTGCCGCGAACTGCGCCGAAGACCGGCCGCGCTCGCGCTGGCCCGACATGGCCGCCTGGAAGCTTGCCATGTCCACCGTCATGTCGTTCTCACGCGCCATGTCCTGCGTCAGGTCGAGCGGGAAGCCATGCGTGTCGTAGAGGCGGAAGGCCTCGCCGCCGGGGATCACCCGCTCACCGCGGCGCTTGAGATCGGCGATGAGTCCTTCGAGGATCGCGACGCCGGCGGTCAGGGTCTGGCTGAATCGCGCCTCTTCCTGCTCGATGGTCGCCAGAATGAAATCCTGTCGCTGGCGTAGCTCGGTGTAATGGTCGCCCATGATTTCGATGACGACCCTGGCGACTTCCGCCAGGAATGGCTCCGTGAAACCGAGCATCCGGCCGTGTCGCGCCGCGCGCCGGAGGATCAGGCGCAGGACGTAGCCCCGGCCTTCGTTGGACGGCAACACACCGTCGCCGATCAGGAAGGTGATCGCTCGTCCGTGGTCGGCGATGACCCGATAGGAAACGATGTGGGCGTCGCGTTCGACGTCGGACGCGCCCAGCAGCTCCTGAGTGCGCCGAATGATCGGCAGGAAGAGATCGTTATCGTAGTTCGTCTTCACGTCCTGGAGGACACTGACGATCCGCTCGAAGCCCATGCCGGTGTCAACGTGCTTGCTCGGCAGGAGCGCCAAGCGAGCCGTCCGCATCACGGTTGTACTGGATGAAGACGAGATTCCACAGTTCGATGAACCGCCGGCAGTCCCCGTTCACGCGACAGACGTGGCCGGGCTCGTCCTGGCGGTCACACGCATGGAGACCCATGTCCATGTGGATTTCGCTGCACGGGCCGCACGGCCCCGTATCACCCATCTCCCAGAAATTGTCCTTGCGGCCGAAGAAAAGGATTTGCGATGGGGTGATATCGGTTTCGCTGCGCCAGAAACCGGCGGCCTCGGCATCCTGGCCCAGGTCGCCCTTGTCGTCCTCGAAGACGGTCGCCCAGAGCCGTTCTTTGGGCAGGCCCCACACCCCTGTGAGCAATTCCCACGCCCATGAGATGGCCTCGCGTTTGTAGTAGTCGCCGAACGACCAGTTGCCGAGCATCTCGAAAAAGGTGTGATGATAAGGCGAGCGCCCGACGTCATCCAGATCGTTGTGTTTGCCGCTGACCCGCATGACCTTCTGCGAGTCGCCCACGCGCGGCGCTTCGGGAATCCGCAAGCCAAGGAAGATTTCTTTGAACTGGTTCATCCCGGCATTGGTGAACAGCAGGGTGGGATCATCCATCGGAGCCAGCGAGGCGCTGGGTACGATGACGTGATCTTTGGATGCAAAGAAATCGAGGAACTGCTGGCGCACCTGGCCGCTGGACGGAATCTCAGTATTGCTCATGTTATCATCCTGAAGTAACAGTAAGACGCGCCGGTGGTCCCGGCGCGTGCATTAAGGCCATTTTACGCCGAAAGCGGCGGTTTGTCAAAAGAAAACACGAATCCCCGGTCATGTGCTTAGACCGAGGATTCGTGAAAGATCGTCAGAGATCAGGCGGCGGTCAGGCCGCTTGAATCGCTATTTGAGCCGCTGGAACCCGACTTGCACTTCCGCCAGCCCCTCGGCTTCGAAGTACTCCACCGTGAAGGAGTGGTAGCCGGGCGGGAGATAGAAGTCTCGGAAAGACCCCTGCACCGGCCGGACGGTCCAATCCGAGAGGATCTGCGTACCGTCAACGAAGAGTCGGAACCCGTCATCGGAGCGGACCAATGCCCTGTAGAGGCCGCCGCCGACGTACCAGGTGCTCATGAAGCGGGCCGAGAAGTTATCGGCGTTGACGCCGGGCCACGGAGCGCCCCAGCCCCAGTTGAAGTTGACGGCGGGAACCACAGCCTGCGCGACCGGCGCGCCGCCGAGGTCCGTGTTATTCCAATAGGTTGCGACCCACGGCGTTCCGGTGGTTGGCGGCGGCGGCATGGGCGGTTTCGGGGGTTTGGGCGGCGGTGGCGGCGGAGGACACACGCCGGGGATCCAAAGCACCTGACCGGCGTAAATCCGGTCAATATTCGTGATGTTATTTGCCTGGGCGATCGCATAGATGCTGGTGTGATACCTGGCCGCGATACTGGTCAGAGAATCACCGACGCGCACGCGATAGTAGACGCCACATCCGCCGGCAGAGGCCGCCGGTACCAACAAGACACTCAACAAAATGACGATGACGAGGATTGCGCTCAACCGGCGCCCAACAGAACCGGCCATGGGTGTCTCCTTTCCACACTTCTGAGATTGTCCGTACCCGATATGCGTCCATGCACGTCTTGCCCTTGCAGACTCGTTGGCCTCACAAGTCCTCCGGGCGTCTGGCAGAGCGAGCCTCTTCCGGTGCATCGGCGCTTTGCTGACACTTTTGTTCGCCCCGCGACAATTACATCATAACCGCTATGCAATAAACTGTCAATATGCTATGTCAACAGAATGGCAAAATTGGTCGTTAAACGCGGCTTTTTAGCTTACTACACGCAATCGGGCCTGTTCCGCCGAGATAGTGCATATGGCATAATGGTTATGCCGTTCCCGGAGCGCATTGTGAAGTGACTTTTTGGGCTTCCGCATCGTTTCGACTATGATTAGCCGATATGCAAGAGTTACTCATTCGTTTGAGACGTTTTTCACCCGTTGGAACTTCTGTATTAAACCGAATCACCCTATTTTCGGCTGTGGTTTTCACGCTGGTCGCGCTCTCGGGTTGTGGTCAGGTCATTACGCTGCAAACGCCGACCCCGACCATGACCCCTACCGTCGTCGTCACCGTCGCGGCGACGCTGCGACCCACGGCCACGCCTGCGCCGTATACGCCGGCCCCGACTCCGACGCCGACCATTACGCCAACGCCCGTCATCTACGCGATTCAGCGTGGCGATAATCTGATGGCGATTGCCACCCGGTTCGGCGTGTCCCTGCGCGACCTCCAGGATACCAACGGGATCACGGACCCGCGCAGCCTGCGCGTGGGGCAAGAATTGATCATCCCGAGCCGGGATGAAGTTGAGGCGGGCACCCCGACGCCGCAACCGACGATCGTCGCCTTCCAGGTAGAGAACGTGTCCTTCAGCCGGTCATCGCTGGGCGGGCTATGGGTGTTCGGGGAAGTTCGCAATACGGCCGGGATCGAATTGGAGCAGGTCGGCGTCGTCGTTCGCCTGCTGGATGAGGATGACCAGGTCATCGCTGAGGTGAGCGCGCCCGTCCAGAAGGACCTCCTGGGCCTCGATGATGTTGCGCCGTTCGGCGCGCGATTCGAATCGCCCCCGGCTTCATTTGCCGGCTACATCGCCTTGCCCGCATCGGGCATCCAGGGCTACGTCGGCAGCTATTATCGTGACCTGGAAGCGCGTGAGGTGACCGGCGACGGCGAACGCTATGCCGCCTATACGTTGACCGGGAAAGTCGCCAATATCGGCCCGGAAGACGCCGTGGATGTGGTAGTCGTCGGCACGCTCTATGACGCCCTGGGACGCGTGATCGCGACGCGGCGGGGCGCGCCTGAACACAATGTGGTGCCGCGCGGCGGCGAGACGACCTTCACGCTGGACCTTACCCCGGCCGGTGGGCCGGTGGACCATTTTCGCGTGGATGTGATGGGCCGACGAGTGCCTACCCCCACCCCTACACCCGGTTGAGTTGGTGACTTATGGGCGAAGCAACGCGTGAACCCCTGCCTTATCTACTGATCCGCAATGTTGTCCTGGGCGCGATGCGGATTGTAACGCGTCTCGATGTGGAGGGGATTGAGAACGTTCCGTTGGAGGGTCCGCTGATCATCGCGCCGAATCATCTGCATGTGTTGGATGGCCCCGTCGTGGGCGCGGTCATTCCCCGGCGTCAGACGGTGCTCGCCGCCGACAAATGGCAGGGAACCGTCGCAGGCCTGATGCTACGCATCTTCACGAACAGCATCTTCGTCGCGCGTGGCGAGGCGGACCGCGTCGCGCTGGGCAAGGCCCTGGCAGTTTTGAAGACCGGCCAGTCATTAACGGTGGCCCCGGAAGGCACGCGCAGTCGCTCAGGCGGGCTGTTGCCCGGCAAAAATGGCCCGGTCTATCTCGCCAGCCGTGGACCCGCGCCGATTGTGCCTGTGGTCGTGTGGGGTCAGGAGCGCGCCCTGGGAGACTGGCGGCGGCTGCGCCGCCCGCGGATTCACGTGCGTATCGGCAGGCCGATCTGCTTGCCGCCGGAAGCGAGCCGAGCGCGCAGTGAGGAGCTTAATCAGTATACCGATGAATTGATGTTGGAGATGGCCCGGATGCTGCCGCCGGCCTATCGCGGTCACTACAGGGATCGTATCCCCGAGTAACTTCCCTCCCCGATCACTACTGCGAATCGAGTAATCTTGAAACCGGGCCGACGCGCCGGGCTACCGCTTGCCATTCTTCGATATCGAGCGTCTCTGCGCGCCGGTTGGGGTCAACGCCGGCATCACTGAGCAGTTCGGTCGCCTGCTGTGACGACATCGCGAGCCCGGCGGCCAGGCTGTTGTGGAGTTGCTTTCGTGGTCGGCTGTAACCCGCCCGCACGGTGTGGAAGAAGAGATCATCCGTGACATCCGAGCCTGCGCGATCCTCGATGCGCTCGAGGCGCACCACTGCGGAGTCCACTTTAGGCACGGGGTAGAACGCGCCCGCCGGAATACGGTGAACGAGTTGCGCCCGGCTATAGTACTGGACGCTGGTCGCCAGGAGATTCGTCTTCGGGGGGCGCGCAACGATTCGCTCGGCGACTTCGGCCTGAACCGTTAAGACCAGGGCTATGGCCGCCGGTTCGGCTTCAAGCAGCCGGCGGATGGCCGCGCCGGTAATGTAGTAGGGCAGATTGGCGACGACCTTATACCTCGCGGCGTCAGCCTCGACCATCAACCTGCCGATATCTATCTCCAGGATGTCGCCGTGCCTGATCGTGACCCACGGGCGATCCTCGAAGAGCGCCCTCAGGAACGGAACCAGCCGGTCATCCAGCTCGACCGCGATCACCCTACCGGCTTCTGCGGCGATCAGCTCCGTCATCTCGCCGCGGCCCGGCCCGATCTCCAGCACGGCGTCCGACTTCGTGAGTTCTGCCGCCTCTACGATGCGCGCCCGGTGGACGGCATCCACCAGGAAGTGTTGCCCCAGCCCCTTCCTGGGGCGCACGGATCTGGCGCTGTCCGGCTGGGCCGTCCCGCCCCGCTTCGATCCGCTCACCCTATTCCTCGTCCAGCCGGAGGATAGTCATGAAGGCTTCTTGCGGCACCTGAACCGAACCGATCATCTTCATGCGCTTCTTGCCTTCTTTCTGCTTCTCCAGCAGCTTGCGCTTGCGTGTGATGTCGCCGCCATAGCATTTCGCCAGGACGTCTTTCCGCATCGCCTTGACGTTGGCGCGGCTGACGATCTTGTTACCCACCGCAGCCTGGATCGGCACATCGAATTGCTGACGCGGGATCACGTCCTTCAGTTTACTGACCAGTTTCTGGCCTTTCGTGAAGATCTGATCCCGGTGCACGATCATGCTGAGCGCATCAATCGGGTCTTTGTTCACCAGCACATCCAGCCGCACCATATCGGCAGGCCGATAACCTTCGAGGTGGTAATCCAGGCTGGCGTAGCCCTTGGTGCGCGCCTTCAACTCGTTGTAGAAGTCGGTGAGGATTTCGACGAGCGGGATGTGATAGCTGAGGAGGACCCGGCGCTGGTCGAGATACTCCTGCGCTTTGAACTGGCCGCGCCGGGTCGTCACCAGATCCATGACGGACCCGATGAATTCGGTCGGGGTGAAGACATCTATCTGGATCCAGGGCTCGCGAATTTCGGCGATGGTCGTCGGGTCGGGCAACTCGGACGGGCTATCAATGATGATCTCGCTGCCGTCCGTCTTGGTCACCTCGTATTCGACGCTCGGCGCGGTGAAAACCAGATCGAGATCATATTCGCGCTCTAACCGTTCCTGGATGATCTCCATGTGAAAGAGGCCGAGAAAGCCACACCGGAATCCATAACCCAACGCCTGGCTGGTCTCCGGCTGAAAGCTCAACGCTGCGTCGTTGAGTTGCAGCTTGGCGAGCGCATCACGCAGCGCCAGGTAGTCGCTCGCGTCGCTTGGGAACGCGCTGGCGAACACCATGGATTTCATCGGCGTGTAACCGGGCAGCGGGATCTCGGCCGGGTTGGCGTTCCAGGTGAACGTGTCGCCAACACGACAATCGGCCACGTCCTTGAGTCCTGTGGCAATATAGCCCACTTCGCCTGCACTTAAGAGACCGGTGGGCTGCATGTTCGGCACAAACGCGCCGATCTCGATCGGTTCGACCGTCAGTTCGGTGGACATCATGCGGAGAGTCTCGCCCGTCCGAACGTGTCCGTCCACCACGCGAACGTAAGCGATCACGCCTTTATACGAGTCGTAATGGCTATCGAAGATCAATGCGCGGAGCGGCTGACCTGCCTGGCCGTGCGGCGGCGGAATGCGCTTCACAATGGATTCCAGCAACGCGTTGACGTTGGTGCCTTCTTTGGCCGAGATGCGGATCACATCTTCCGCCGGCACGCCAATGACCTCTTCGACCTCCTGGGCGACCTCCTCCGGCTGTGCGGAGACCAGATCAATCTTGTTGACAACCGGGATAATATCGAGATCGTTCTCCATGGCGAGATACAGATTTGCCAGGGTTTGGGCCTCGATGCCCTGTGTCGCATCTACAACCAGCACCGCGCCTTCACAGGCTTGCAGCGCGCGGCTGACTTCGTAGGCAAAATCCACGTGGCCGGGGGTGTCAATCAGGTTGAGCTCGTATTTGTCCCCTTTGCTGTCGGTATAATACATGCGAACTGCTGACGCCTTGATCGTGACGCCCTTCTCGCGCTCCAGATCCATGCTGTCCAGGACTTGCGCCATCATGTCCCGATCGGAGATCGTGCCGGTAAGCTCCAGCATCCGATCGGCCAATGTAGATTTGCCGTGGTCAATATGGGCGATAATACAAAAGTTACGAATTTGTTGTTGTTCCATCGGTACACCGCGAAAGGGATTCGGCGCGTCAAGCCGGCGCAATAGAATCAAATTATAGCGCGCGACCCCGATATATGAAAGCGTGGCAGAGGATTCCGCAGGCGGCTTCAGGGGGTGAGAGATGTTGGGGCGCAGCGGATTCGGATTCGATGCGCCCCGATGAGTGATTTACGCAGCTTCGGCGGCCAGCTTGTCGCGGTCCAGCACGGTGACGCGCCCGTGGCCGAGGCGAACCGCGCCATCTATCTGCAATCCGGCCAGGCATCGCGCGACGACTTCCCGCGTCGTGCCGACTTCGGCGGCAAGTTCCGCTTGAGTCCACCGCACCATGTCGCCGTTGGCATCCGTATTTTCCAGCAGCGCAAGCGCGACGCGTTCAGATACCTTGCGGAACGATAGATGTTCGATCAGCCCGCTCATGTGCTTGAGGCAAGTCTTGGTGCTATTCCATGCCGCATGACAGAGCACTATATCTTTGCGGGCAAGATCCTGGAAGGCGGCGGCGTCAATGGTCAGCGCCCTACCCGTGGTCGCGGCGCGCAACCCCGCCAGAACAGGATCGTTCATGAACATCATGCAGACTCCCCCGCAACGACCTGGCGTCGCATCGCACATCACCTGGCGGCGGCCTCGTGCGGTTGTCTTGTCGAGCTGAACATTGCCTTCCAACAGCAACAACATCATGCCGCCCGACTCTCCTTCAACGAACAGGATGTCTCCCGGCTCAAAATCACGGAGGCGCCCCTGCGCCAGCAGCGCGGCGCGACTTTCTTCAGAGCAATCCGCCAGTAATACGTTATCGAAATCAGAACTGGAATAAATATGGTCAAGGAACCATGACGCGCCTCCTCCACTGCGAGAAAAACATTTCAGTTAATGTGAATCATATCACACTACTTCGTTGGCGTCAATAGTGAAATCTGGCGCGAAGATTTTGGCATGGAGCCAAAAATCAACGCCCGCCAGCATGTTTCTGCTGGCGGGCGTGATTGCCGGGCAAACAATTGCTCCGGGCTTATTCTACGTCGCCCGTCAGCATCGCCTTTTTGACCTCACCGATTGCTCGCGTTATGTCAATGTCGCGCGGGCAGGCTTCGACGCAGTTATAGATCGTGCGACACCGCCACACCCCATCCTTGCCGTTGAGGATGGCGAGCCGCACTTGCGCGCCCTGATCACGATCATCGAAGATGAAGCGATGCGCCTGCACGATGGCGGCCGGGCCGAAGTAGCTGCCGTTCGCCCAGAAGCTCGGACAAGAGGTGGTACAGGCCGCGCAGAGAATGCACTTCGTCGTCTCATCGAATCGCGCCCTCGCTTCCGGGCTCTGCAACCGTTCATTGAAGGGCGGCGGATCGTCATTGATCAGATAAGGCCGGACGGTGCGGAAGTGCGCAAAGAACGGTTCCATGTCAACCGCAAGGTCCTTGATCACCGGCAGACCGCGCAATGGTTCAATCGTCACCTGTTTCCCGATGTCTTGCACCAGTTCCTTGCATGCGAGACGATTGCGGCCATTGATCACCATCGCATCTGAACCGCAGACGCCGTGGGCGCAGGATCGCCGGAATGTCAGCGAGCCGTCCTGATAGCCCTTGATCTCCGTCAGCAAGTCGAGCACACGTGCGGTGGGTTCGGCTTCCACCGTATATTCACCCCAATAGGGTTTGCGATCCTTTTCGGGGTTGAACCTGCGGATCTTGACCCGTACTTTCATCCATGCCCCCAATGCCTGGCTCTGTAAGCCCGCCGCGTTGCTGTGATTTTAGTAAACACGTTGTTTGGGCTCATATAGCCCCAGCGTAACCGGCTTGGTCTCCATACGAACCTGGCCTTCGGGTTCGAGATAGGCCAGCGAATGGACCAGCCAGTTGACATCATCGCGCTCCGGGAAGTCCTCCCGATAGTGCGCGCCCCGGCTCTCGGTGCGGGCGAGCGCAGCCACCGTCGTGGCCTCGGCCAGGTCGAGGAGACAACCCAGCTCCCACGCTTCGAGCAGCTCGGTGTTCCATCGTTTGCCCTTGTCCATGATGGAGATGTGCCGGTAACGCCGTTTCAGCCCTTCCAGCCGCGCCAGCGCCTCCGTGAGTAATTCAGCGGTGCGATAGACGCCGACGTGATCCATCATCATGTTCCGCATCTCTTTGCGAATCTCCGCCGCCGATTCGCCGCCGGGGTTGTCGCGGAGGCTCTCAAGCTGGCTCCGACTCGGCGGCCTCCGGCTCGGCCGGCAGTGCGGGCAGGTCGTTTTGAGCAGCGTAGGCGGCGGCATTTTGCCCGGCGCGCCTCCCGAAGACCAGGATATCCACCAGCGAATTTGTGCCCAGGCGGTTTGCGCCATGAACCGACACGCACGCGCACTCGCCTGCGGCATACAGGCCCGGCAGCGCCCTGTTCTCCGGGGTGATCACCACTTCAGCATGGATATTGGTGGGAATTCCGCCCATCGCATAATGGGCCGTCGGCTGTACCGGCATCGGCTGCTTGATCGGGTCCACCTGCAAATAGGTCTTGCAGAAGTCCGAGATATCGGGCAGCTTCCTGCGGATGTCGTCCGCGGTGATCCGGCGCGGGCTGCCGTCCGGATTCACCACTCCATCCTGCTCGAAATACTTGTTGACGGTCTCGGGTCGCACGTCGAGATACACATAGTCCTTGCCGTCAATGCCGCGCCCGGCGCGCAGCTCCTGGTAGACGGAACGCGACACGACATCGCGCGAGGCGAGGTCTTTGACTGTCGGCGCGTAACGCGGCATGAAACGCTCGCCTTCGCTGTTGATCAGCACGCCGCCCTCTCCGCGCACGCCTTCCGTCAGCAAGATACCCAGGCCCAGGATGCCGGTGGGATGAAACTGATAGAACTCCATGTCTTCGAGCGGCACGCCGCGGCGATATGCCACCGCCACGCCGTCGCCCGTCAGCGCATACGCGTTCGAGGTAATCTTCCAGATGCGCCCGAACCCACCCGTGGCGAACACGATGGCCTTGGCGTGGAACGTGTGAAACTCACCGCTGTCAATGTGCAGCGCAACCACGCCACAGGCATGGCCTTCGTCATTGATCAATAGATCAATGACCTGATATTCATCGTAGAACGTGACGTTATTCTTGATGCACTGCTGATAGACCGTCTGCAGGATCATGTGCCCGGTGCGATCGGCGGCATGACATGCCCGGCGCACCGGCTGTTTGGTCTCGTTGTTCGTGTGTCCGCCGAAAGGTCGCTGCGCGATCCGTCCCTCCGGCGTCCTGTCGAACGGCAACCCCATGTGCTCCAATTCGTAGACCATGCCGATGGCTTCGTTGCAGAGAATCTGCACGGCATCCTGATCGGCCAGATAGTCCGAACCCTTGATGGTGTCGAAGGTGTGCCATTCCGGGTGATCTTCTTCGAGGTTGCCGAGCGCGGCGCCGATACCGCCTTGCGCCGCCCCCGTGTGTGATCGGGTCGGGTAGAGTTTGCTGATGACGGCTGTGCTGGCCCCACGTGAGGCGTGTAGCGCGGCCATCAGGCCGGCGCCGCCGGCGCCGATGACGAGGACATCATACCGATGATACATGAATGGCCGCTCCCTAAACGTAGACGAAGATCAAGAAAATGGCCGACAGCAGTACGAACAGCCAGATGAAGACCAGGATGGCGCGCAGCCAGCTCAGGGCCAACGAGCTATGCACGTAGTCTTCCAGTATCACGCGCAAACCGTTGAAGCCATGCGTGGCCGCAAAGGCAACCAGGATGAAGCTGTAAATTTGCCAGAAGGGGTTCGAGAAGTTTGGCGTCACCTCGACGGCGCTTGATTCAACGTGGAACGGGATCGGGAAGAACGCCCAACGCATCTGCGCGGCGACATCCATGTTCCCCTGTCCCCCCACCAGGTTAGCGTAGACGAGATTGAACGCGCCCATCAGCAGGAACAGGATGCCGGTGACGCGGGTGAAGAACCAGGCGTATAACTCGAAGCGACCGCTAGATCGGCTGCGGGCGCGGTGTTGGCTTGTGATGTCATCCCAGGGCCTCCAGGATCATCAGGATCGAAGGCAACAGGAACAGCGGGATGAACAGCGCCCATTGTACCCACATCGCCTCGCGGTTATAGGTCATAAGGGAGGGCCACATGTCCAGGACGACGATCCGTGCGCCGTTGATCGCGTGCCATAGCACGGCAAACAAGATGAAAATCTGCATCGGCAGCCATTCGTAAAAGATCGTCAGCGCCTGGGAAATCTGGCCCGTGATGCTCTGCGGCTCGACCGAATAAAGAAGAATGCCCGCGACCACGTGCATCGAGACGAAGATCACGATGCCGATGCCGCTGATGCGGTGAAGCAGCCAGGCCAACATAGATTGGCCGCCGCGATAGCGTAAAGCCTGCACCACGCCCACGCGTGAGATCGTACTCATTATCCCTCCTGCGCTTTTTGCATTGCAGGTTAATTCCCTAGTTGTTCTGAGCGCCCTGGTTAATCCATCGTTCGATCAACTGGATCTGCTCTTCCTTGAGCGGCCTTCCCAGGCGGCATCTCTCCGCCCGCGGGCGTTTCGATGCCCCGCAACATCTGGGCCAGAATGCTGTTGGCCGCGTCGCCGGGGATGATCACCGGCGCGTTGTCGCCGCTGTTCATCACCCTATCGTAATCCGCAACGCTATAGCCGCCCTTCAGCCGGTTGCCGTGACACGTTGCACAGCGCTTGTCCAAAATCGGCTTGACGTCTTGCGTGAAACCAGGCGTCTCGATGGCAGCCAGGGCCGCCATCTCCTCAGAAGCGCCGGCGTCTTCAGGCGGCGCATTCCATGCCTCGATGAAATCTACGATGGCCCGAATTTCCGGATCGGTGGACCCCTCCGCCGTGCGCCAGGCCGAACGCCGGCATGCCCAGCCCCGGTTGCCCGTAGTTGATGACCTCGAAAATCGTTTCATGAGACCGCGTCAGTAGAAAATCGTCCGAGTTAATTGGATCGGTGAAATCGCCCGGACTGTCCGGGATTTCGGCCCCTTCACCCTCCTCGCCGTGACACTTGGCGCAATTCTCGGCGTATAGCGTCCCCCCTACGGCAACCCGCTCTTCAAGGGTTCCACCGGGGCTGGTTGCCTCTACCTGTGGCGGCGTCGCAAGCACGGCCTGGATAGTGAGAAAGATGATGCCAAGTACGGCCAGCGACATTCCAACAGTTGCGATGGGCCGATTCAGCGGATGGCGCTTCGGGCTGCGATCGAAGAAGGGCAGCCCCAACAACAAGCCTCCGAGTACCACGCCCAGACCGACGATCGCGATCCCCTCGAAGCGGCCGGGGAAGTACTTCAATAACTGGAACGTCCACAGGAAATACCATTCTGGCCGCGGGATATAGGAACTATCGGTCGGGTCGGCGGGCGGTTCGTTGGGCACGCCGACGAAGACGGCCAGGCCGATCAGGACGACAAATCACCAGCAGGGAAACAATCGCATCTTTGGCGATGGCGTCGGGAAAAAATAGTTCGCCGTTCTTCTTCTTTTCTTTATATTCCGCCAGATATTCTTGCTTTTCGGCATCATTCATCGGTGCGATTACTCCTACTCATCCCGCTTGGGCGGCGAGGTGATGCCGATCTTGATGACGAGATAGAGATGGACGCCGATGATGGACAACAGGGCCAGCGGCATCCACCAGACATGCAGACCATAGAAACGGGCGAGAGTCAGGGTGCCGATCTCTGTGCCGCCGCGAGCAATCCGCAGGAGCAGAGGCCCAATCACGGGCACCGCTCCCATGATACTCGTGCCGACCGAGGTGGCCCAGTAGGCCCGCTGATTCCAGGGCAACAGATATCCGCTGAAACCGAGCACCATCACGATCGCCAGTAAGGCGACGCCGGTCAGCCAGGTCAACTCCCGCGGATACTTGTATGCACCGACGAAGAAAGTGCGGAAGCATGTGCAGGAATACCACGAGCACCATTGTCAAGGTCACGCCCCAGCATGGTGGATCCACGCGGATCAGCCAGCCAATGCCACATCGTTCATGATGAACTGGATACTGTCGTAGGCCTGGTCGGGGCTGGGGACGTAGTAAATTGTCGAGCATGCCCGTGATGAGTTGAAGCACGGCCAGGATCGTACTGGCGCTGCCCAGGGTATACAGCCAGTTGGTTTCGGGAACCATACGCGCAAAGACGGTATTCCAGATTGTCGTGATGCCCAGGCGTTCATCGAGCCAGTGGAACGTCGCTTCGATTTTGCCGGGCGTCGGGGAAGGCGTTTCGGCCACGTCTTATACTTTCAGCAGAATCTGAATCTGCCCGTCTTCTATGCGATTTTCGAATTGATCGAGAGGTCTTGGAGGCGGTCCTGCCACGACTTGACCATTGATGCCGAACTCACCGTCATGGCACGGACAGAAGAAGGCATCCAGGTCATCACGCCAGTTGACTCGACAGCTCAGATGCGTGCAGACATCCGAGAAGGTTGTGACCGTCACGCCATCGTCTGTGACGGCCCAGGCAGTGCCCGAGACGTTCGTTTCTGTCCAGCCGTCCTGCACGCGGTAGGAAAATGGAAACCCTGAGGGCACGCCGGGCGTCAGGCCGATGGTACCGAGGGTGTAACATCCTTCTCCGGTTCGTTTGCGGACGCCCGGCGCAATGACGTAGCCGATGGCGGGCAAACCAACGACAAATCAGACCGCTCCGGCAATGAGTGCGATAACGCCCGTCAGAAACTCGCCGGCCCATCTCCTCGTTTTGCACCGAGGAATGTTGCTCCGACATTCGAATGGCCTCCTGGACGAGAAAAGGTCAATTGTGCTTCGGGCCACATGAGAACGAATGGCCGGATTATACCGATGCAAGACCTGCAAGTCAAGCGTTTGCTTATGCGAGTCTATCAATCACCGCGGACGCAAATTCCGAACTCTTCGCCTCATGCGCATCTTCCATTTGGCGGGCGAAGTCATAAGTCACAATTCTGTCGGCGACGGTCCGGGTATAGGCGGCTTCGATGGCGTCGGCGGCCTCTTTCCAACCGAGGTAGTTCAGCATCATCACGCCGGATAGCAGCACGCTGCCCGGATTCACCTTATCTTGATCTGCGTATTTGGGCGCGGTGCCATGCGTGGCCTCGAACACGGCGATATGATCGCCGATATTCCCACCGGGGGCGATGCCCACGCCGCCGACTTCGGCTGCCACGGCATCGCTCAGGTAATCGCCGTTGAGATTGGGCGTGGCAATCACGTCATATCCGCCGGCCTCAACAGCATCTGCTGGAACATGATATCTGCGATGCGATCTTTTATAACGATCTTGCCGGCGGGCTGTTTGCCCCCGAATTCATCCCAAAGTTGCCGCTCTGTGATGGTGACATTGCCGAACTCATCGCGGGCGACCTCGTATCCCCATTGCATGAACGCGCCTTTTGGTGAACTTCTGAATGTTTCCTTTGTGCACCAGTGTCAGGCTGCGGCGACCGTTATCCAGGGCGTAGTTCAACGCCTTGCGAACCAGCCGCTTCGTGCCGAACGCACTGATCGGCTTGATGCCGATGCCTGACCCTTCGAAGAACTTCGCGCCCATTTCGTCTTTCAGGAAGCGTTCGACCTTGGCGGCTTCAGGCGTCCCGGCCTTGTACTCAATGCCCGCGTATACATCCTCGGTGTTCTCACGAAAGATCACGACGTCAACTTGATCGGGTCGCCGCAGCGGGCTGGGCACGCCGGGATACCATTTCACCGGGCGGATGCAGGCGTACAGGTCGAGGTCCT
>CAVOHP010000009.1:0-38680 GCA_963695715.1 uncultured Chloroflexia bacterium | reverse complement strand
AGATGACGCGGCGCTGTGCTCGACCGTGTGGCCGAGGAGCTCGCGGCTATGGATGAGGCGGCTTACTTCCGATTCATTGACGACGCCGGGATCGAACTCATGCTCGTGGATGTACTCGGCTGGATACCCGGCGGCATGGGAGACTTCCTCTCCGGCAAGACCATCTTCCCCGCCAAGTGGCGTCCGTTGATCTCGCTGCCGGGTTTCCATCCCACCAAACTCTCCTGGGCCGAAATCCAGTCAATCGGCGGTCTGGTAGATCGGCACGTCACATCGCTGGATGAATATCTGGAAGCCGTCTACGTGATCTTCCAGGCCGCGATTGAAAAGGGTGTAGTCGGGCTAAAAGACCAATCGGCCTACGAGCGCAGCCTATCCTACGACCTGCCGCCGCGCGCCGACGCTGAGCGACTCTTCAACCGGGCGCTGGCCGATCCATTGAACGGGCTGGGTTGGCCCGAAAGCAAGCCGCTCAATGACTATCTGTTTCACCAGTACATGCGCTTCGCGCGTGACCTGAAACTCCCGGTTCAACTACATACGGGTCACATGGCGGGAATCTACAATCGGGTTGACAAGACCAACGCCGCGCACCTGACAACGGTGCTCGAGCTGCATCGCGAAGTCCGCTTCGATCTGTTCCACGGCAACTGGCCCTATCTCGGTGATCTGCTCTTCCTGGGCAAAAACTATCCCAATGTGGCGCTGGATCTATGTTGGCTGCATATCATTGACCCGGCCTATTCTATCGAGCTTCTCGAACGTGGCGTCCTCACCCTGCCGCACACGAAGATTCACGGCTTTGGCGGCGACTATGGCGACGTTCCCGAATACGTCGGCGCGCACCTGACGCTGGCGCGCCGGAACATCGCCGCGGCGCTGACCGGGCTGGTCGAAGGTCGCTGGCTGGACGAAGCGCAGGCGCTGGGGCTGGCGAAAGACTGGCTATTCAACAACCCCAATCGCTTCTTCGAGTTGGGGTGCGAGCCGATCTAAGGATGATTGTGCTATAATCGTTCCTGACCAGCGCCATTTCTCTATATGTGAGGCAACCGATGAAACTGGCCGAAGCGATGGCCCAACTCGAGGCCGCTGGAACCGAGCAAAACCGCAAGACCTATGTCAACCACGGCGTGCAGGGCGACCAGTTCGGCGTAAGCATCGCCGCCCTCGACAAGCTGGCGAAGCAGATCAAGCGCGATCATGGATTGGCCGTCGAACTGTGGGCTACCGGCAACCAGGATGCGCGCCTGTTGGCAACCCGCATCGCCGACCCCGCCGCGCTGAACAGCGCCGACCTCGATGCGTGGGCGCGCGACCTCGACAATTACATCGTCACGGACGCGTTCAGCGGATTGGTCGCACGAAGCCCGCTGGCGCGGCCGAAGATGGAAACCTGGATCGGCGACGAGGATGAATGGATCGGCGCGGCGGGCTGGAACATCATGGCGCACCTGGCGTTGAACGACGAAACGCTGCCCGATGCCTACTTTCTGCCCTATCTCGACGTGATCGAGCGCGAAATTCACGGGCGCAAGAACCGCGTGCGCTACTCGATGAACAACGCGCTCATCGCCATCGGCTTGCGCAACCGGGCACTGGAGACTTCCGCGCTCTCCAGCGCGGGTCGGGTAGGCGTTGTGAATGTAGATCACCTGAAGACCGGTTGCAAGACCCCCGATGCATCGAGCTACATCCTGAAGGCCTGGGATCGCCGCGCCAAACGTGCGGTCACAAGACGCAAGTGACCCGCCAATCGCCGGCGTCCTGTCGCCTGCCAGAAACCCGGATTCTCGGCTTCGCCGGAAACCGGGTTTCTACGCTATAATACCCCGCATGAGACGGGCTGTCAGCGTCGTCGTGCGGACTGTGGTGCTGGTCGTCGGCGTTGTGCTGGCAGCCTTTGCCGTCCTCGTCTGGCAAGTCGACGCGCTGGGCCGGCGCGATGAAGCCCGCCCCGCCGATGCGATTGTCGTGCTGGGCGCGCGTGTGAACGCGGATGGCAGCCCCGGCTCCGACCTGACCAGCCGCAGCTATCACGCGGTGGACCTGTGGCAGGCCGGCCTCGCGCCCAACATCATCTGCACCGGCGGCTACAAGGACGAACGATTGTCTGCGGCGGCGGTTTGTGGGCGCTTCATCGCCGGGTTGGGCGTCCCGCGTGAGAACATCTGGCTGGCCGACGGCTCGACCAATACCGACGAGGACGCGCGGCGCACTGCCGAGATCGTGCTGCAGAACGGGTGGCGCTCGGTGGTGCTGGTCAGCCATCCGTTGCATCTTTTTCGGGCGCGCTGGCTGTTCGACCGGGCGGGCGTGAGCGCCGTCACCAGCCCGACCAGCACGGAAACCGGGCGCATTTTCTGGCCGCTGCGCCTGTGGTACGCCACGCGCGAGGCCGGGGCCGTCCTGTTGACGGCGCTGGATAGTTTCGGCGTCGTACCCGATGGGGTCATCGCCAGGCTCCAAAACTGGAGCGCCAACCTGCCCTGAGCCGCACCCGCGGTTCTGCGAATTGTAGGATACTGCATGCGTCGTTGGAAACAAACGGCGTCCGCTCGCACGCAACTCGCGAACGAGACGGGCGCGATCCATAAAGACCACGGGGGCAAGCTCACCGTCGCGCTGGCTTATCCGAATACCTACGCCGTGGGCATGTCCAGCCTGGCGCTTCACATCCTCTACCGCGAGTTCAACCGTCGCGCCGACGTGGTATGTGAGCGCGTCTTCTGGGACGCGTCGCGGACGCCGCACCCGGCGCAGACCTCCTGTCGGTCGAATCACAAACCCCGGTGGCCGACTTCGGCGTGTGGGCCTTCACCGTCTCGTTCGAGATGGACTATTTCAACATCATCGCCATGTTACGGCGCGCGGGCGTGCCGCCGCTGGCCGCCGACCGTCGCGATGAGGGCTGGCCCTTGCTGATCGCCGGTGGGCCGGCCGTCTCGATGAACCCGGAGCCGATGGCCCCCTTCTTCGATGCCATCATCATCGGCGAGGCCGAAGAGTTGCTGCCCGGCCTGATCGAGTTGATGCATGATGGCATCCTCGACGACGAGCGCGAGCGTCTGCTCGATGCTCTCGACATGCTGCCGGGCGTTTATGTGCCCGCCCGCGTTGAGCCGGGCTCGCCGCGCCGCATCGAGCGGCTATGGGTACACGACCTGTCACGCGTCGAGCCGGTATCGTGCCTCTATACGCCCGCCGCCGAGCTTGGCGACCGGCATCTGATCGAGATTGCACGCGGCTGTGGGCGAGGATGCCGATTCTGTCTCGCCGGTTATGTCTACCGCCCGCCACGCGAGCAACCCATCGAGAATATCCTCGCCTGGGCGCGCGAGGGCATCGAGCGTGCGCGGAGTGAAGGACGCGACCTGGCCGGCGTCGGCCTCGTCTCGGCGGCAGTCTCCGATCACAGCCAGATTGACGCGTTGGCCGAGGCGCTCCAGCGCGATGGACGCCCGCATCAGCATCAGTTCCATGCGCACCGACCCGATCAGCGTACCGATGGTGCGGGCGCTGGCCGAAAGCGGCACGCAGACCCTGACCATCGCGCCCGAAGCGGGCACCGAGCGGTTGCGCACGGTGATCAACAAGGGGCAAAGCGAAGAAAGCCTGCTGGCCGCCGTGGAACTGGCGCAATCACTCGGCTTCCCGCAGCTCAAGCTCTACTTCATGATCGGGCATCCGAGCGAAACGGAAGAAGATATCCAGGGCATCATAGATCTGACGCTCAAGGCGCGGGCCATCTTCCGCCGCAACGTCAGCATCAACGCAACGCCCTTCGTGCCCAAACCGCATACGCCGTTCCAATGGGCCGCCATGACGCCCGCGGATGTGATCGGAGCGCGACAGAAGCAGCTCCAGCGCGCGCTGGGTCGCAGCCAGATCCGGGTGAACGCGGATTCGGCGGCCTGGGCCGAGGTGCAGGGCGTACTCTCGCGCGGCGATCGGCGGCTGGCCCCGGTCTTGCTGGATATGGAGCGACCCGGCCCGGCGCAACTGCGTGCGGCGCTGGCGCGTCACGGCCTCTCCGCCCAGGAGTTCCTGGGGGCGCACGTTCCCGGCGAATCGCTGCCGTGGGACATCGTCGAAAGCGGCGTCCGTCCTCAATATTTGCGCTATGAGTACAACATGGCCGCGAAGGATAAGCCGGGATTGCACTGCCCGCCCGGCGCGGTGGATTGCGTCACGTGCGGCGTATGCAGCACGGAAATTACGTTGATATCAGACCTCGCCCTGCAAGCGGCGACGTGATAGGATCGCATCTTGAATCGGCAACAGCATAACAGCCTGGCTTACTACACCTTCTCATTGCTGGAGGGCTTTCCCGAAGTGGTGCATGGCGTCACCACCCGGCATGGCGGCGTCAGCAACGGTCAATACAGCACGCTCAACCTCACGAAGGCTGTCGGCGACGCGCCGGAAGCCGTCGAAGAGAATTTGCGCCGGGTGGCGCACGCCCTCGGTTTCGCGCGCACCGATCTCGTCAGCCCGACGCAGCGCCACACGGCCAACGTGCAACGCGTGGACACGGGCGACCGCGGCGCCATCTGCGAAGGTTGCGACACCCTGATCACCGATGCGCCGGGCGTGCCGATCTTGCTGCGCTTCGCCGATTGCACCCCGATCCTGATCTACGATCCGGTGCGCCGCGCGTTCGCCGTGGTGCATAGCGGCTGGCGCGGCACGATGCAGGCCGCCGCCCGTGTCGCCGTCGAGGCGTTGGCCGCAACCTACGGCAGCCGCCCCGCCGACATGGTGGCCGGGATCGGCCCCAGCATCGGGCCGTGCTGCTACGAAGTGGGGGATGACGTGGTAGACGCCGCGCACGCGGCTTTCGGTGAGACGCATGGCCTGCTGACGGACGGCCCAAACGGTCGAAAGCACTTCGACCTGTGGGCCGCCAACCGGCGCTGGCTGGAAGAAGCCGGCGTCGGCCAGATCGAGGTCGGCGGCCTGTGCACCGCCTGCCGCGTCGATGAGTTTTATTCATATCGCGGCAAACAAAGGGAAGACAGGTCACTTCGGCGCGGTCATGGCTCTGCGAGAATAGGGATGCGCCACGAAAACAGACAGGCGGAGGCGACATGACGGACGGCCCCACCCCCGACGATCTAATCTCTGCGCCCGAAATTACCACGCTTGCGGAACGCGTTGCAGAAGTGCAACTTCGCATCACAGACGCCGCGCTTCGGGCGGGCCGTGATCCGGCGGATGTCGAGCTGATTGCGGTGAGCAAGACGCAGGACGCCGTTACCGTCGCCGCGGCCTACGTCGCCGGGCTGCACCTGTTCGGCGAGAACCGCGTCGAAGAAGCGGCTTCGAAAGCGCAGGCCGTCGCCGCCCTGCTCGCGCCCGCAACGCCGCCCGCCTGGCACATGGTGGGGCACCTGCAAAGTCGCAAGGCCGGCGATGCGCTGGCCTGGGCGAGCATGGTGCATTCGGTCGAGAGCGAGAAACTGGCGCGGCGGCTGAGCCGCCTCTGCGTCGAGCAGAACCACGAGCTACCGGTGCTGATCGAAGTCAACGTATCGGGAGAAGAGAGCAAATACGGCGTGCGGCCTGCCGAGCTTGCGGCGTTCGCCGAGTTGGTCGGCGGGCTGCCCGGGTTACGATTGGAAGGCTTGATGACGGTGGCGCCCATCGCGGCCGACCCGGAAGCGGTGCGACCCGTGTTTGCGGGGCTGCGCACGCTGCGCGATGATCTGGCGAGACGCTTCCCGCAGTACGATTTACATCACCTCTCCATGGGGATGACCGACGATTTCGAGGTCGCCATCGAAGAGGGCGCAACGCTGGTGCGGATTGGACGGGCGATTTTCGGTGAAAGGACTGTTTGAATTCATGCTCAACGACACCACCCTCAGCTTCATCGGCTCCGGGGTCATGGGTGAAGCCATGATCCGGGGCATCCTGACCCAGAATCTCATCGCGCCCGAAGCCATCACGGCGAGCGACCCGCTGGCCGAACGCGTCGAGGAACTGCATACCCGTTACGGCGTCAGGGGCATCACCGATAACCGCCAGGCCGCTCGCGACGGCAAGATACTGGTCCTCAGCATCAAGCCGCAGACCGTCTCGAAGGTGCTGCCGGAAATCCGCGCAGAGATGGCCTCCGATAGCCTGGTCATCAGCATCGTCGCCGGCACGCCCATCGCCGTCATCCAGCGCGACCTGGGCGTCGAGGCCGTCGTCCGCGCCATGCCCAACACACCCGGCCAGATCGGCCACGGCATGACCGTCTGGACGGCCACACCGGCCGCGACCGATGTAATGCACAAACAGGCGCAGGCGATCCTCGGCGCGTTGGGCGCGGAGATTTATGTCAACGATGAGAGTTATCTCGACATGGCGACCGCGCTCAGCGGCACCGGCCCGGCCTACGTCTTCCTGTTCATGGAGGCCCTGATTGACGCGGGCGTACACATGGGGTTCAGCCGACGCGTGGCGCAAGAGCTGGTCTATCAGACCGTCGAAGGTTCCGTAATGATCGCACGGCAGACGGGGCTGCACCCGACAGAGTTACGCAACCTGGTCACCTCGCCGGGCGGCACCACTGCGGAAGCGCTCTATCAACTGGAAAAAGGCGGATTGCGCACGGTCATTTCACGCGCCGTGTGGGCCGCCTATCAACGATCCAGGACCCTGGGGGAGCTGGCAAACAAGTGAACTATGTGCTGATCAATGTCATTGATATGCTGTTTCGGATTTTCTATATCCTCATCTTCGTGGACATCATGGCAAGTTGGCTGGTCGCGTCTGAACGTCAAGTTGCCCGATTTCGTCTATCAGATTTTGGCGGCGGTGCATACCATCGTGACGCCGGTCCTGGCCCCGTTCCGGCGGGTGATCCCCAGCATCGGCGGCCTGGACATCTCGCCGATCATCGCGCTGTTCGTGCTCCAGTTCGCGCAACGCTTCATCATCGGCGCGCTCCGCGGCGGCTATTGAGAACACACGCACTGGGGCAGTAGAGTTGAGGCTTCAGCCGGTCAAGCGCATAGCTCGTATTACTCGAATGACCGGCTGAAGCCCACTCCCTGCGCGTTCGGGTGAGCTTGTTGCCCCCGAAACGCGGCAGGCATCTTCTTCGACTCCGGGAACATCTGGAACTCCTGCCCTTTCTCCTTGTCCACTTGTTTCCTTGATTACCTGCCCCTTTTTCTGACATCGCCGCCGAGGTTTGACACAACCCCCCAGGTCTGTTATACTCCTCTTAATGTAATGCGGGGTGGAGCAGTGGCAGCTCGTCGGGCTCATAACCCGAAGGTCGTTGGTTCGAATCCAACCCCCGCTACCTAGCACAAAGAGCGTCCCCTTCAGGGCGCTCTTTTGTGTTTCCCGCCCGTCCGCGTCATTTGTGACCATCCGTCCCGCGCGGTTATACTACGTTCTATCGTTGCCGGCAAAGGTGGCCCCGACCTGCGCCGGCTTTTCATTCTCGCAATCTTTGAGGCGTCCGCACATGGATAAAGAACTGCTCTTCATCACCGTGATCGGCCAGGACAAGAAGGGGATCGTAGCTCGCATCTCCGGCCTGCTCTATGAGTCCGACGTCAACATCGAGGACATCAGCCAGGGCATCATGGAAGGCTTCTTCGTGATGACGATGGCCGTGGACATGAGTGAGGCCAACCGGAACCTGGAGACGCTCAGTGCAGCGCTGCAAACATTGGGCGACGAAATGGGGATGCGCATCCAGATCCAGCACCAGAACGTGTTCAAGATGATGCACAGGATATAACCATGAGATTCGACGTCGAAGAACTGTTCGAAACCGCCGGCATGACGCTCTATCAAAACCTGGACATCCGCACGACGACGCTGGGGCTGAACCTCAAGGATTGCATCCACTCCGATTTCGCGACGTTCCAGGAACAGGTTTACGACCGGGTGCACGGGTACGCGTGCGCGTTGATCGAGCACGCCCGGCCGCTGGAGATCAAGTACGGTATTCCCATCGTCAACAAGCGCATCTCAGTCACGCCCGTCAGTCTGATCATGGAGACGCACGCGACCCCGGAAAAATACCTGGCGATGGCGCAGACGCTCGACCGGGCCGCGCGTGACGCGGGCATCAACTTCATCGGCGGGTTCGGCGCGTTGGTGCAGAAGGGACTGACCCGGTCGGACGCGGCCCTGATCGAGGCGTTGCCCGCCGTGCTGGCCGCCACCGAGCGCGTCTGTGCGTTCCTCAACGTCGGCTCGACGCACGCCGGGCTTAAATCTGGACGCGGTGAACCTGCTGGGGCCGATGCTCAAGGAGACCGCGCGCCGTACGCCGAACGCCATCGGTTGCGCCAAATTCGTGGCCTTCGTCAATGCGCCCGAGGATAATCCTTTCATGGCCGGCGCGTACCACGGCGTGGGCGAGCCGGATGTGGCGCTGAACGTCGGCATCAGCGGGCCGGGCGTCGTGCGCAGCGTGGTGGAGAAAAACCGCGACTGCGATTTAACCCAGCTTTCCGAGGTCATCAAGCGCACCGTGTTCAAGATCACCCGCGCCGGTGAGCTGATCGGCCGCGAGTTGGCGCACGATCTGGGCGTCCCGTTCGGTATCGTGGATATCTCGCTGGCCTCCACGACCGCGACCGGCGATTCCGTCGCCAACGTCGTCGAAGCGTTCGGCATCGAGCATATCGGCGCTCACGGCTCGACGCTGGCAATCGCCCTGCTGATAGATGCCGTGAAGAAGGGCGGCGCGATGGCCAGCGGCAACGTCGGCGGTCTCAGCGGCGCCTTCATCCCTGTGAGCGAGGATGCGGGGATGATCGAAGCGGTGATGAAGGGCGCACTGAGCCTGGACAAGCTCGAGGCGCTGACTGCGGTCTGCTCCGTCGGGCTGGACATGTTCGCCATCCCCGGCGACACGCCCGAGGAGACCATCGCGGCGATCATCGCCGATGAACTGGCAATCGGCATCATCAACGACAAGACCACCGCCGTGCGGGTGATCCCCGCGCCGGGCGCAGTCGCCGGCGATCTGGTGACGTTCGGCGGGCTGCTGGGCAGCGCGCCGGTGATGCGCGTCAACCCGTTCTCCGCGCGCGACTTCATGCGCCGCGGCGGGCGACTGCCGTCAACGGTGATGAGTATGCGGAATTAAGACGAACTCAGCCCAGCCGCACGGTGAACTCGTTTGCGCCGGCTTCCGGGGTCAGCAACATCCCCAGCGGATCGGCCGCCACAGTGCAACCCGCCGCCTGATGTACCGCCGTGACGCCCCGCAACAGCGCCCGCCAGGGCTTGACCGCCGCGCCGCCCTCTGGGTGGGCCGCCACATGCACCGTCTTACCCATCCGCCGCGCCTCGACTCGCAGGCTCACACTGCCATCCACCGACGGGATGATGGCCCGGGCGACGCCGCCATCCTCCGGCTCGAAGATGTGCAGCGTAACGCCATCGGCATAGTCATAATCCGGGCGGTCATCCAGCGCGCCCACCGGGATCACCGAATTGGGGCGCGCCATCAGCGGCAGGCTCAGATAATCATGCCGCTCGCGCACCCAGCGCCCGCCCTCCACCACCTCACCTGAGAGGAAATGCGTCCAGCGCCCCGCCGGCAGATAATAGTCCACCATCCCCTCGGATGTGAAGACGGGCGCAACCAGCAACGCGTCGCCCAGCAAGTATTGCCGATCCAGCGTATCGCACGCCGGATCATCCGGGTAAGCCAACATCATCGCCCGCATGGTCGGCGCGCCCGTATCCCGCGCCTCCAGCGCCGCGCCGAACAGATACGGCATCAACCGGCACTTGAGCTTCGTGAAGAAGCGCAGCACATCCACGGCTTCTTCATCGAACAGCCACGGCACGCGATAGGAGCCGGCGCCGTGCAAGCGGCTGTGCGACGAGAGCAGCCCGAAGGCGCACCAGCGCTTGTACACGTCGGCGGAGGCCGTCTGCTCGAACCCGCCCATATCATGGCTCCAGAATCCGAAGCCCGATAATGAAAGTGATAACCCGCCGCGCAGGCTCTCCGCCATAGACTCGAAGGTCGCCGTGCTATCGCCGCCCCAGTGGACGGGGAACTGCTGGCTGCCTGCCGTGGCCGAGCGCGCAAAGACGACCGCCTCGCCCGCGCCCGGCTTTTCTTCGAGCGCCTCGAACACGGTCCGATTGTAGAGATACGCGTAATAATTGTGCATCCGCAGCGGGTCGGAGCCATCATGCCAGACGACCTCCGTGGGGATGCGCTCACCGAAATCGGTCTTGAAGCAGTCCACGCCCATATCCACCAGGGCGCGCAGCTTGTCCGCGTACCAGCGACAGGCGTCAGGGTTCGTGAAATCCACCAGCGCCATCCCGGCCTGCCACCGATCCCACTGCCACACGCTGCCGTCGGCGCGTTTCACCAGATAGCCGCGCGCCGTCCCTTCATCGAACAGCGCCGATCGTTGCGCGATGTAGGGGTTAATCCAGACGCAAATCTTCAGCCCGCGCGCCTTGAGCCGTTGCAACATCCCCTCCGGGTCGGGAAAGGCGCGGCGATCCCACTCGAAGTTGACCCAGTGAAACTCGCGCATCCAGAAACAGTCGAAGTGGAAGACGTGCAGCGGCAGATCGCGGTCGGCCATCCCCTGGATGAACCCCGTGACGGTCTCCTCGTCGTAATCCGTGGTGAACGACGTAGTGAGCCACAGCCCAAATGACCAGGCCGGCGGCAACGCAGGCCGCCCCGTCAGCGCCGTATAGCGCGCCAGCACCTCGCCCGGCGTAGGGCCGTAGATCACGAAGTACTCCAGATACTCGCCGGGCACGCTGAACTGCACCCGCTCGACCTTCTCCGACCCGACCTCGTAGGATACCTTTTCGGGGTGATTGACGAAGACGCCATAGCCGCGATTCGTCATGTAAAACGGGATATTCTTGTAGGCCAACTCGCTGCTGGTCCCGCCATCCTCGTTCCAGAGGTCCACCACCTGCCCGTTCTTGACGAACGGCGTGAAACGCTCGCCCAGGCCGTAAACCAACTCGCCCACGCCAAGCCCAAGCTCGGCGACCATGTAGCGACCATCCGGCGTGTCCATCATCCCCATGCTGCGCCAGCCGCTCTCGGTCACCGGCGCCTCGCCATCGAGAAACGCCACACCCCACGTATCGCCCTTCGCAATCCGCGCCGTGAGCCGCCCGCTGGTCAGGCTGGCGGCATCGGGCGCGTCATGCACCATCACTTCAGGCTTCGACTGGGACTTGAGTTCAAACTCCGGCTTACGCAACACCCCACCCCGGTGATGCCACATCTGCACGCGGATCACGTTTTCCGCGGGCGATGAGAACCGGACCGTCAGCAGCGGCAGGTTCAACGTGTCGCCGCGCCCCATGAGTTTCTTCGTCGGCGCGTAGACGGTCAGCGTGTCGGCTTCCACCTCGACATCGTGTACCTGCGCCGCCCAATACGGCGAGACGCCCGGACGCATATGCCAGTAACCATCCGTGAATTTCATGGGTTTCCTCCGAACTTAAGAGCAAGGGGCCAGACTCTACCCGAAGGCGTGTCGTCTAGCCCCTTACAGACGTGTTGCGCGAGTGTCCACGAAGGACTAGATCATCATTCCCCGAAGTTTATTCGAACCAGGACCACTTCGTTGCGATCAGATAACCGAGAAGGATCACAGGCAGGAGCATGCTGAAGAACGCGATCGGGCCGACGGCGATCACGCCGATGATCACGCCCAACACCGATGAGCCGATGTACAAATAGACGCCCCACTTCTTCCAGTTCCATATGCCGAACGCGGCAATCACGTTCAGTACGGCGTGCACGATGCCAAGCGCCAATATGATCGGCATCGCGAGATCCGCGTCTTGCCTGCGCTGCGCGACATAAAGCACCGCCTGGATAATACCGCTTGCGATCACAAGAATCAGGAAGGTCGCAAGGAGAACGCCACGTTCCTTTTTCGGTTGATTGCTCGTGCTTTTGGTCTGACTGCTCGTGCTTTTGGTCTGACTGCTCGTGCTCTTGGGCTGATTGCTCGAGCCTGTCGGCTGGCTACTCGAACTCGAGTGCTGGCTGCCGGGTTTCCTATTATTCCGACGATTTGACCGCTTTGACACCAGGGGTGCCTCCTGTGAAATGAGGGTATGCGTCGCAGAGGCGCGACCAGTGTGGATTCTACCACAAGTTACGCGTAAGGGCGCTTTTCTTGACAGCAAAAGTCTTCAGATATATGATTGGCTCATTAGAATGGCGACGTAGCTCAGTGGCAGAGCAAGCGGCTCATAATCGCTCGGTCCCCAGTTCAAGTCTGGGCGTCGCCACTGTTTTGGGGGTTTTGGGGTTGCATTTCGTGACAATGGGGTTACGGGGTACAATCTCGGTTGTACATCCCCACAGTGTACCGGCCTATCGCCCGACCGCCTGACGGTTGGGCGATTTGCGTTTTTGCGTCACTCAGTATGAGCTTCACCGCCTTTCCGTGGGTACGCGCGCCCGCCCGCCAAGATGATTGGTTCGGTTCCCTCGCGCAAGACTCGGTCAACTTCCTCCTGAGCAATCAGATACCGCTTGCCGACCTTCACAGCTTGCAACTTGCCCAGGCGAATCAAGCGCCGGACGCCTGCGGGGTTCATATGCAGTTGTGGGGCCACTTGTTCAACCGTCAACGATTCGCCCATGTTCGCACCTCCAAAGCTATCTTAGCAGATGCGTTGACGTGTGTCAAATCAGCTTTTCACACGTCAACGCATGTTCACACTATGTTCATTATGTCTACTATGTCAATTATTCGGGGTTCAACGCCTCGCTGAGTATCTCAGATGCCGCCCCGATGATGCGTCTTGCGCCTTCGGCTTGTTGGCGCAAGGTTGGCAGGTGGGCAATCATGGCCGCGTTTGCGTTCGTCTTACAACGCGCCATGACCGCGCCGCACCCACTACACCGCACCGTCACGCCGTCTGATGCCACTTCCCACGGTTGCCATGCTACACACGCCTCATGCTGTCTTTTGCGGGTCATTTGCGCGCCTCCAAGCGATTCAAGAGCCGTTCGGCCAAGCGGTCAAGCAGATCGTCTTCACTTTCCGCGGGCATGATCTTGCCCGCACTGACGGACGTAATCCGCGCCCCTACATCGGACGCCGTGAGAACGCCATACACCTGATCGGTGATTGTTAGACTGGAATGCATCAAGTTCTGACTGATTGCCTTCAAGTCTGCGACCGTTTGCGCGCCTTGCAGGGCATACATGGTATGTCCATGCCGCAACTTGTGGAGACTCAGATAGGGTACGTTCGCCCGTTCGCACAACCTGCGCAGCCCAGTTGCAAGGTGTTTCGAACGTGAAGTCTGGGCATCGGTCGCGCCGGTCAAGCGGGTCGCGTCCTGATTCAGCGTCGCATACCAAAGCGCCTCGGGGGCAACTGTAGACTTACCAGAGCTTGCCAGCGCCGGACAACGTCAAGCAAGTCGTTTATTTCAAGCAGGTAGGTTGTGGCCGCCTTGCCGTTCTTTGTCTTGACGCCTTTATCCGGCCACTGGTAGACCTTCCGCGCTTGCACGTCCAGACAATCAATATGCAGGGTCACGAATGCGCCCGACCGCGCATTCCCGACAGAAACAGCAGAGCAATTGCCGCCTGATCGCGTTGCGTGAGAAGATCATCCGCGGGCAACTCCAAGAGCGCCCGCACTTGCTCAAGCGTGTAGGCTTGCCGCTCTTTTACTGAGCCGGAAACCGTACGCAAGGGTTCAAGCGTCGTCAGCCACTGTTCGGAGAGCGCCCCGCGAGTCGGCTATCGTCCAGTGCGCGCCCAGGTGAAGAATCGGCGCGCCGTCTGACAGATCGCGCGCCGCCGTCTGGGGTTCAAGCGGTTTGCCGTCGCGGTTGCCGTCTGCCTGCGCAAGGTAGCGGGGTAGACTGGGTTTGATCTTCGGCGCGTCTGCGAATGGCGTTTCGTCGGCCCATTCGAGGATATGGCGGGTTTGCGCCCGCCGCACTTTGAGCGTTGCCGGTGAAACCTGCTTCACATCGGCAAGGTATTTAAGCCAGCCCATGACCGCATGATAGTTGTCACGGTTAATCACGGGATACCTCTTTCCGCGCCGCCCGATTCACGGCCCGCCCGCATTCGGCGCATACGCCTTTGAGCAGGCATAGATGCCGGTTCGTGGTCGTTACCGTCACCTCAAGCATTTGCACGGGTTTACGGCATATGAAGCACCATGCCTGATCGCTCTCCATACTGAGCGTCGTTCGATTGCCGCCCTGCGATGCTTTCGCCCACTCGCGAAACTCAGTTCCGACAATCCAGAGTCGGCCCGCCGCGTCCCGTTCGTGGGGGCATCCCGCCGGCACGAAGGAACGATACACCGTCTCGATCTTGCAGCCGATTTCCTGCGCAAGTTCCGCGGGCGTGTAGCGCATGTGTAACAGATGCCCAGTTCGGATTACTTGCTCACGGGTCATTTTGATTTTTGCCATGTGTTCGATCTCCCCGACAGTCACCATACACCTGAATAGGGGCTTCGCGGAGATTGCTGCCGCTATCTCCCGGTTATCTTGCGATTCCTGCCCTATTTCGGGCTTTCCGGTTGCTGTGGGATACTTCCCGAACACCTGTCACGCTTTTTGCTCTTTTAGACCTCCAAAACTATGCACTTTGTAGACTTTCACTGTAGACCGCTCGGTCCCCGGTTCGAGTCTGGGCGTCGCCACAGGAATCGTAGGGTCGCGTTAGTGACTCTCCTGTCCTGACCAACGCCCTGTGACAATGACGTCGCAGGGCGTTTTTGGTGTTCTCTTGTCATGGAGGCTCTCACAGTGTCCGACACCACGATCACTTTACGCGCTCGCAGCGACCTGTCGCCCACCGAACGGGCTGAGGTGGACGCTCTGTTCGCCGCCGCTTTCGCGGACGGTGTTGACGATCTCGCCTGGGCCGCCAGTGAATGGTATGTCCTCGTGCGCAACCTCGACGGCATCCTGACCAGTATGATCGAAATCCTCGAGCGCACCGTGACGGTGGACGGCCAACCGGTGCGCGTCGGCGGCATCGGTGGGGTCGGCACGCACCCCGATTACCGTCGTCGCGGCCACAGCACCGCGGCGCTGCGGGTCGCCGCCGATTTCCTTCGAGAGAATCTGGCCGTGCCATTTGGCCTGCTCGTCACCGGCGACGAGGAAATCCCATTCTACGGGCGCCTCGGCTGGCGCGTCATCGCCGGCGCCGTCACGTTCGACCAGCCCGGCGATCGAATCTTCGTCAGCGATGGCGTCAACATGGTGCTGCTCCTCGGCCCCGACCCCTGGCCATCCGGCCCCGTCCATCTCTGCGGCCTCCCGTGGTAGGCGGCGCTCGTTGCGCACGAAACTAAAGTTTACATAACTTGTACGATTGACGTGTCGCCAGGTCGGTGCTAGAATCGCGCCGGAGGTGAGTTATGAAAGCGTCAGATATTTTCAAGTCCCTGCGTTTCGTGGTCAATAGCGAAGGCCAGCCCGAATCGGTCATCATTGATATCGAGGCGTGGAACATGCTCATGCAATTGCTGGACGACCTTCGCGAGAACGAGATCGCGGACGCGGAAGACTTCCGACGAGATGCGAGATTTTAGGCGTCCCCGTCAGCCGGGCAAACACTATTCTTCACCGAACGCGAGGAGATCCTGCGCCTTGCCGACATAACGGCGCGCGGTCTCGGCGTCTCCGGCCAGCAGGTAACTGGCCGCCAGCCGGGCCAGGATGGCGACCTCGGCGGGTTCGCCCACGGCGCGCAGCCGCGCGATCTCGCGACGCAGTTGATCTTTGGCGATCTGGGCGCGCTGACCGGCGTGCGCGCCGATGACTTCGCCGTCCTCCGTCACGTTGTCCGGCAGGCCGCTGCGCCGGTGCCACATGGCAACCTCGCCGGGTTGGGGGTCAGCTGCCTTATCATCCAGATTCATGCGAGTAGTATACCATCACGGCAGGCAGCATAGCACTCTGTGGAGGAACAATGACATCTGATGCGCTGATCATGCAAGCGGAAGATTACCTGCGCCGGCTCACGATGGACATATCAACGCGCACGGTCGGCAGCGCCGGCAATCGGGCTGCGACCGATCTATTCGCGCGCCTTACGACCGATCTCGGTTGGGAAGTGCATACGCCCGTCTTCGAGTGCATAGACTGGCGTTCCGATGGGGCCGCTTTGCGCGTTGGCGACGAGATCTTCACGGTCCATCCCGGCCCCTACTCTCTCGCCTGCGCCGTCACTGCGCCGCTGACCAACTGCGCTGATCTGGACGATCTGGAGACCATCGAGGCGCGGGGGCGCTTGCTGTTGCTACATGGGGCGTTGACCGCCGAACAATTGATGCCGAAGAATTACCCGTTCTACAACCCGGAAGACCACCAAAGAATCATCGCGCTTTTGGAGGCGCAGCGCCCCGCGGCCATCATCGCCGCGACGACGCGCGACGCCGCAACTGCGGGCGCGCTCTACCCGTTCCCGTTGATCGAAGACGGCGCCTTCGATATCCCTTCGGCATATATAACGGAAGATGAGGGCGCGCGTTTGTTGGCCCACGCGGGCTCGGACGCAACCCTGGAAATCCGCGCCGAGCGCCGCCCCGCGGTGGGCGCCAACGTGGTCGCGACCCGAGGGCGAAGCATGGAGCGGCGCATCGTCGTTTGCGCCCACATTGACGCCAAACCGGGGACGCCCGGCGCGCTGGACAACGCGACCGGGGTTACGATCTTACTTCTGCTCGCCGGGCTGCTGGCCGATTACGATGGGCGCGCCGGCATCGAACTGCTCGCGATGAACGGCGAAGATCACTACTCCGCGGCAGGAGAGCTGCTCTATCTGCGCCAGAACGCGGGCCGATTCGATGAAATCGCGCTGCTCATCAACATTGACGGCGCGGGCTATCACACCGGCAAGACGGCCTACTCATTCTACGAGTGCCCGGAAGAGATCGAATCCGCAGTGCGCGCGGCGCTGGCCGCGCATCCGGGTCTGATGGAGGGCGAGCCCCTGGGTGCAGGGCGATCACAGCGTCTTCCTGGCGCAGGGATGCCCGGCGCTCGCTCTGACTTCCGAGGAGTTCGTAGAGATCTGGATGCACATCGCGCATACACCGGATGACACGATGGCCCAGGTCGCCACGGAGAAGGTGGTCGAAGCGGCGTTGGCCCTGCGCGACGTCATCGAGCGCGCCGATCGCATCGCCGCGCGCCGCCCGCGCATCTGCAACGGGTAGACTCCTGATTATGAGCAAATTACAACGCATTGAACCGAGCGCCGAATAACGGCGCACTCTGGAACAGTTGAGCGGGGCGGGCGAGGCGGTAGCGGAATGATCGTTCAGGGCAGTTCCTGGCACTGGCTTTCCCAGAGCGCGCGATATGGCCCCGGTTGCGCGATCAGTTCGACGTGTACGCCCTGCTGCACGATGCGTCCCTCCAGCATGACGAGGATGCGGTCGGCGTCGCGGGCAAGAGCGAGCCGATGGGTGATGAGGAGCACGGTTCGCCGGGCGGTCAACGGACGGATGCTCGTCCAGAGGTCGCGCTCGGTCAACGTGTCGAGGCCGGAGGTCGGCTCATCCAGGATCAGGACGGGCGCATCCTTCAGGAGGACGCGTGCGAGGGCGAGTCGCTGGCGTTCGCCGCCGCTGAGCCGGAGGCCCTGCTCACCGATCCACGTGTCGTAGCCGTCCGGGAGGGCGCGCACGAAGTCATCCAGGCGCGCGCTGCGGACGACCGCCTCGAGCTCGCTTTGCGAGGCGTCTGGGCGAGCCACCAGTAGATTATCGCGGAGCGTGGTATTGAAAAGATGCGTGTCCTGTGAAAGAACACTAATCAGGCGCCGCGCGGCATCGGGGTCGGCGTTGCGCAAGTCCTGACCGTTGATCGTGATACAACCCCCATCCGGGTCCCAGAAGCGCGCCAGCAGGTTCACCAGGGTGGATTTGCCCGCGCCGCTGGGGCCGACGATGGCGATGTGGGCGCCGGGCGCGGCTTCGAACGTGACCCCATCGAGAGCCGGCTGATCGGATCGGTCGTAGCTGAACCGCACGTCGGAGAACCGGATCTCGGGCGGCGAATCCGGTTGCGCATCAGGCTGCGGCTCGAGCTTGCCGGGTTGTGTGGGCGATGCAGCCGGCGCGGTGATCTCCAGGAGGCGGCGCGCCGATGCGAGGCTGGATTCGAGATGTTGCGCTGCGGCGGGCAGGGGCCAGATGGCTTCGAAGGCGGCGAGCGCGCCCAGCACGATGACGGCCAGTGAGACGCCGCTGAGTTCGCCCGCGCTGACCCTGGGGACGGCCACGATGAGCAGGGCGGCGGCCGTCAGCGCAGGCATGAGCGCCGTAAGCGCTCCGTTGAATGCCGTGACGCGCGCATAGCGGCCGTGCAGGCGGCCGAGCTCGCGGCTCAAACCCCGGACGCGTTCGAATTGGTCGGTCTCGCGATTGAAGGCGAGCAGATCGGCCATGCCCTGCACGCTGTCCACCAACTCCACGTAGAGGCGAGCCCGCACCGACGCCACGACCTGCCCCGGGCCGCGCGCCATCCGCCACGCAACCAGAGAACCGATCACCGCCGTGAGCGTCAGAAAGAATCCGGCGCACAGCGCGACGGGCAAGCCGTAACGGGTCAGCCAGAGGCCGGTCGCGCCTATCACCAGCAGCGCGACCAGCGGCGGCGCGACGGCGCGAATATAGAAGTTCTCCAGCGCGGCGATATCGGAGACGGCACGCGCCATGAGGTCGGCGCTGTGGAAGCGCGCCAGCCCCGCCGGCGCAAGCGGTTCGACGGCGTCGTAGAAGCCGCTGCGCAGCCCGCTGAGCACGCGGAGGGTGGCCTGGTGCGACGCCAGTCGCTCGGCGTATCGCAGGATCGCGCCGCGATGCCGAAGAAGCGCACGCTGACGATACTGATTTGCAGCACGGCGATGGAGGGTTGCAGCGCGGCCATGGAGATGAGCCAGGCGGAGGCCGCAAGCAGCCCCACTCCCACGCCGATGGCCCCGAAACCGAGCAGCACCGAGAGCGCGACCCAGCCGGCAACGGGTTTGAGCGCACGCAGCAGAAAGGCCAGCGGAGATTCTTCGCTGGAGTCTCCTTGCGGCGAGTTTCCTGGGGCGGACCCGCTCAGAATGACGTGATGTCGTGTGTCATGCTGAGCGGAGCGAAGCATCTCGGTTTCGCCACTCGGAGATTCTTCGCTGGAATCTCGCCGTGACGAACGTTCCGGGGCGGACCCGCTCAGAATGACGTGGTTATTTTCCTCTGTGAGGGGCGGGAGGGCGCAATCGGCCCGGGCGGCAAGCCGCGCGAAGGGGCCGCCGGCGGTCATCAGCGCTTCCGGGGCGCCCGTCTCCACCACGCGCCCGCCGTCCAGCACGGCCACGCGAGCGGTCCGCGGGATGGTATTGAGCCGGTGAGCGATCAACAGCGCGGTGCGGTCTTGCAGGAGGCGTTCGATGGCGCCCTGAATCTGCGCCTCGGTGGTCGGATCGAGGTTGGCGGTGGGTTCATCGAGGATGACGAACGGCGCCTCGCGCAGGAAGGCGCGCGCGAGGGCGATGCGTTGGGCCTGACCTCCGCTGAGCCGCGTGGCGCGCTCGCCAAGGGGCGTGTCGTAGCCCTGCGGCAGTCGCATGATGAACTCGTCGGCTCCGGCGGCGCGGGCGGCGGCGCGAACGGCCTCATCATTGGCGTCGGGGCGGCCCAGCCGGATGTTGTCGGCGGCGCTGCGGTTGAAGAGATGCGGGCGTTGGGGCGCCCAGGCGATGCGCGCGCGCCAGGCGTCGGCGGGGATGCTTTGTAAGGCTCCCCCATTGACCCGGATTGCGCCCTCGGTCGGCGCGAGGAAGCGCAACAGCAACCGGGCCACTGTGGATTTGCCCGCGCCGGTCGGCCCGACCAGCGCCAGCGTCTCGCCGGGCGATATTTTTAACTGTACGTTGCCCAGCGCCGGCGCGCCCGCGGCCTCGAATGACACGGTGACATCGGTAAATTCGATAGCGGGCGCGCCGGACGGCGCGGGGGTGGATGGGTTGGTGGATGACGGCTCCAGCGCGGTATCCAGCGTTGCGAAGATGCTGTCGGCGGCGGCGGAGCCGGATACACCCGCATGGAAGCGCGCGGCGAGTTGTCGCAGAGGGAAGTAGAATTCGGGCGCCAGGATAAGGACGAAAAGCGCCTGCTCGAAGGTGAGCCGCCCGTAGAGTAAGCGCAGGCCGATCTCAACGGCGACCACGGCCGTGCCGATGGTGGCGAGTAACTCAAGCACGAGGGCGGAGAGGAAGGCGACGCGCAGTACATCCATCGTGGCCGCGCGGTGCCGCTCGCTGATCCCGGCGATGATGCGAGCCTGGCCGCGCGACCGATTGAACAGCTTGAGGGTGGGCAGGCCTTGCAGGACATCGAGGAAATGCGCGCTCAGGCGGCTGAGCTCGGTCCACTGGCGGCGGGTGAGGCCGTCCGCGACGCTCCCGATGAGAACCATAAACAGCGGGATCAGCGGTGCGGTCAGCAACAGGATGAGGCCCGAAAGTGGGTCTACGCCCAGGACGAAGACCAGCACCGCCGCCGGGACGAGCGCCGAGACGGCGATTTGCGGCAGGTATTGGCTGAAATAGGGGTCGAGAGCGTCTATGCCCTCTGTGACCCTGTGGGCCAGGTCGCCGGAGCGTTCAGCGCGCGCGTGGGCCGGCCCCAGACGCATCAGGTGCGTGAAGAGCCGTTCGCGCAGGTCGGCGCGCGCGCAGGTCGAGAGCTCCGCCGCTGCGTTTTCCGCGCCCCAGGCCGTGCCGGCGCGCAACAGGGCGACGGCTGCCAGGCCGATCAGGAGCGGGCGAATCGCGGCGAGGTTTGCGCCCTCCAGAAACGGGCGCACGATCGCCAGGCTCAGCAGGCGGGCCTGGGCAACCAGCAGCACGCCGCCGGCCAGGCTGAGCACAATGGTGAGCGCGAGCGGGCGGCGATAGCGGGCCGCCTCACCGGCAAGGCGGCGGTCGAAGAAGCGGGTGGTCATGATTGATTTGGAGTGGGCCGGGCGGCGTCAATAGGCCGACTTGTCCAGAAGCACCTTCAGGCCGGTGCGCAGCATGATCTTGAAGTCGAGCCAGAGCGACCAGTTCTCGATGTACCACAGGTCGTATTTGGTGCGTTCGGAGATGGAGGTGTCGCCGCGCAGCCCGTTGATCTGCGCCCAACCGGTGATCCCGGCCTTCTCGCGGTGTCGATCCATGTAGCGGGGAATGCTCTGGCGAAACTGCTCGACGTAGTTGGGTTGCTCGGGGCGCGGCCCAACGAGGCTCATATCGCCGATCAGCACGTTGATGAATTGCGGCAACTCGTCTATCGAAAAACGCCGGATAAGCACACCGATGCGCGTGCGCCGGGCGTCCTGTGCGGTGGTCCACCCGGGGCCGCTGGATTCGGCGTCGGCCCGCATCGAGCGAAACTTGATCATTTTGAAGGGCCGGGCGTCGAGGCCCATGCGCTCTTGTACGAAGAAGGCCGGCCCCGGCGATTCCATCTTGACGAGAAGGGCCGTGAGCATCATCAACGGCGAGAGGATCAGCAGGGCCAGGCCGCTGAGGCTGATGTCTACGCCGCGTTTCAGTGTGAGCTTCCAGCCGCGCAGCGCGACATCGCGCACCGTGAGAAGGGGCAACCCGGCGAGGTCGCTGATGGTGACTTCCGAGGCCATGATCTGGAACACGTCGGGGAAGACGCGGATGTTGACGCGCTCGCGTTCGCACTGAGAGACGATGCCGACCAACTCCTGATGCGTCGCTTCGGGCAGGCCGATGATGACTTCATCAACTTGTTGGCCTTCGATGATCTCCGGCAAGTCGTCAATCTGGCCCCACACCGGCAAGCCCATCACCTGGGTCCCTGTGGCGCCGTTGTTTGTGGCAAACCCGACGACCTCGTAGCCCAGCCCGGGTGTCTGCTGTACTTTCTGCAAGATCATCCGTCCCACTTCGCCGGTGCCGATGATCAGCACACGCTCCGTGCCGATGCCGCGCCGTTGGAGCGCGCGCTGGATCCGGCTGTGCAGCCACCGCCCGAAGGGGATGGTGATCAGGGAGAACGCCCACGTCAGGAACACCAACGACCGCTGGTAGGCCACGGTATCACGCGTCGCGAACCCGACGATGGCGACCGTGATGAGGGTGGCTACGGACACCGCGCCGAAGATGCGGTAGTACTCATCGAGGAGCGCCGCCGAAGAACGGCGATGATAGAATTTGTAGAAGAAGAAGACGATGAGTGTGCCGGCGAGTTGGATCAGCGCCAACGGAAGATAGTTCGTGATCGGCCCAATAGCCGGCCCTTGCATGGTGCGCCGGACAATGTACGCCAGCCCGAATGCCAGCGCCACCATCAGCGCGTCCATCAGCGCCAGCGAAAGGACGAAAAGAATGCGACCTTGCTTCATATTCGCCATCCGTCTATCTGACGCCCTGTAGCCGGCGGCCCAGGAGATCTATATTGCCGAAGACCGCGATACCGCTGCGGATCATCCAATCCATCCAGAAGGGCGTTGTCTGCTTGTAATGCTTTTCATAGAAGAGCGTCAGGGCGCGATGAGAACTCGACGCGCGCCCGGTAAGAGTGGCGGCTGGCGGCTTCCTTGATGTGGGTCACCACGACCGCCGGATTGTACCACACTTCCCAGCCCGCATCTGTGATGCGCTTGGCCCAATCCAGGTCTTCGCCGTACATGAAGAAGCGTTCATCGAGCAGGCCCACCTGGAGGATGGCCTCGCGGCGTACCAGCATGAAGGCCCCGACGATCGCATCTACGCGGGTCACCAGGTCAGGGTCAAGGTAGGTCAGATCGTACTTGCCGAACCGCTCGCTCTTTGGGAGGAGTTTATCCACCTTCGCCATGTGCCAGAGCGAACTCTCCGGGGTCGGGAACGATCGGCGGCAGGCTTTGTCCAGCGACCCATCGAGCCGCACCAACTTGGGGCCGGCGGCCCCTGCCCGCGGTTGAGTGGACATAAAATCAAGCATCTCAGCCAGGGCGGTTGACGGCAGGACGGTATCGGGGTTCAGCAACAGGGCAAAGCGCGGCAGTTGGGCCGGGCTCGGCCCTTCTTCGCCGGGATTACGGAACCCAAAAAGTCGCAGCCCCTGATTGTTCGCTTGAGGGTAGCCGCGGTTATCGTCGTTGGCAATGAGATGAACCTGCGGGAATTCGGCCTGAACCATCGCCGCGCTATCATCCGGTGATGCGTTATCTACCACACACACGCCAAATGAAATTCCCCCCTGCCCGGCATAGACCGAGTTTAAGCAGTCCCGCAGGAGGGAGGATGTGTTGTAGTTGACGATCACAATGGCCAGATCGGTCGGGCCGGGTGCGTCGGTCTGCATAGTCGTGGCGCCAGTATAGCACATCCCCGCGAGGGGGGTCAAAACTCCCGTAACTTCATTGCCCGGTTGTGAGTCTTCATGTTACAATGGTTTGCGTAGCTTGGGCGATAAGTCCGACGCTGCATGGGCGGTTTACGGCATCGAGGAGACTCGCAGGATGCAGTCATCACGCATGGTTCCGGGCCTGCTTTGTCTGGTGGTCATGTTGACCCTGGGGTTTGGCCCCGCGCCGGCGCTGGCGCAAACGCCGACGGGATGCACTGAATTGGTGCAGAACGGCGGGTTTGAAACGACGGCGGTCTGGCAGTTGGGGGCGACCACTGCACCGCCGCAATACGTTGCCACGAATCCACACAGCGGGGCTTGGTCGCTGCGCATGGGCATCGCGGATGGCGTCAATCGCCAGACTTTTTCGTCGGCCCGGCAGACCGTGACCATCCCAGCCGGCGCACAAACAACGACGCTTTCGTTCTGGGTGAATACGCTCGAATCGGGCGCGCCGGACGCCGATTACGTGGAGGCGGTGCTCCTTTCGCCGGATGGAGCAACGACCCTGGCGAGACTCTGGCGTGAGGTGAGCGGCAACCGCCCCTGGAGCCGGTTGGTCTTCGATCTCTCCGTGTGGCGAGGACAATCGTTTCAGCTCTATTTCAACGTCTATAATGACGGCGTCGGCGGCATCGCGCAGATGTACCTGGATGATGTCTCGCTGGCGGCGTGCTCGACCGGCGGTGGGGGCTGTGAGACGGGCGGGAGCGGTTGTGGGCTGATCACGCCGGTCTTGCCGACCGTCGTCCCAATCACGCCGACGCGTGGCGCATGCCCCAATCCGATCTTGCCGTGCAAGGCGCCCACTGCGACGCCCAACGCAGCGACTGCCGCACCGCAGTCGCAGGCCGCCCCGGCAATCATCACACCAGGGGCGGCGCAGGCGGCGCCGGTCATTGTCGAACCGCAATCTACTCCGGCGATCATTGAGCCGCAGGCTGCACAGGGCGCGCAACCTGCCATCATCGTGATCGCGCCGGAGTCGGAAGCGCTCCAGCCGGGCATCCTCGATCTGTCGGCGGCGCCCGCGGTGGTTGTGCCGTTGCCGACGGGGATGGCAGAACCTGGAGCCCAGGGCGCGGCCGATGCCCCTGAGGTGAATGTGATTGTTGCGGGCGACGAAACGGTTGAGCCTTCGGTGACCCGGATTGCGCTGGTTGTCACGGTCTTGCCGGCGTCACCGTTGCCTGTGGAGCCGACGATTCCGGCTGAAATCGACAATGCGACGTCGGCCCCGACGCGCGTTACGACGCCGACCCCGGTGAGCAACCGCACCAGCATCATGGACAGGTGGCCGAGATTCTGGTGGTTGATTCCCATCGGGTTCATCGCCATCTTTGTGCTGCTCTGGTTTTTTGCCAGACAATCCAGAAAATAGGACCCTGATCGATGCCCACGGCATCCTCATCGGCAAGTTCGCGCCCCGATCGGGCGCTCAGGAGCCAATGGAACTTATACTTCAACCGGGTGAGACAGCCTTTCTCGATCTGAAAGGCGAATGGAATGACTTGCTGCATCGCAGCCGCTTCGATACGATCTTCCTGACCTGGGAATGGCAGGAGGTCTGGTGGCGTTGCCTGGGCGCGGCCCGCGGCCCGCTCTACCTGCTCTCAGCGCGCGGGGATGAAGGGCCGGTCGGCATTCTGCCGTTGTACCTGACGGCAGAGGAAGATGGCAACGTCCTGCACGTCGTCGGGTGCATCGAAGTGGCGGATTATCTGGACCTGATCCTGGAGTCGGGCGCGGAAGAAGCCGTCTACCCGGCTTTTCTCGACTGGCTGGCCGACGCAGGGACGGCGCCCGCGTGGGATCTGCTCAATTTGTGCAATCAGCCCGACGCATCGCTATCTCATTCCCTCTTGCCGGAGTTGGCGCGGGCGCGCGGGTGGACCGCGGATGTGGCGCAGGAGGATGTCTGCCCGATCATCGAGTTGCCGACCGGGGAAGATGACGGTTGGGAAACATATCTGGCCGGGCTCGATAAGAAGGAGCGTCATGAGATCCGCCGGAAGATGCGGCGCGCCGAGCGGGAAATCCCCGATCTGGCGTTTCGCGTGGTGACGGGCGGCGAGGATCTGCCCGCCGCGATGGACGATTTCCTGCGCCTGCATCGGCTCAGTTCCGCCGACAAAGATGACTTCATGACGGATGACATGGAAGGATTCTTCAGGGAGATGGCCGCCGTGACCGCCGAACAGGGTTGGCTCCGGCTCTTCTTCCTCGATGCGGACGGCGAGGCTGTTTCGACCTATTTCTGCTTTGCCTACGGCGGCGATATGCTGGTCTATAACTCCGGCTACGACCCCGCGTTCAACCCGCAACTCAGCCTGGGGTGGGTGCTGCTCAGCCGCACGATTCAGTATGCCATCGAAGAAGGATACCGCCGCTTTGATTTTCTGCAAGGCGACGAGGATTACAAGCATCGCTTCGGCGGCGTGGATAGCCCCGTCTTTCGGACGAACGTCCGCAAAACGGCCTCGTAATGCTTCCCACGGGGCACGTCGAGTTCACCTGGGCCGCGCTCAGCTTGAAGAGGCGTTGTCTATGCGTGTGATTGCAGGCACAGCCAGGGGCCGCACTCTGGAGTCGGTCCCCGGCGACAGCACACGCCCCATCACCGACCGCGTCAAGTCGGCGTTGTTCAGCACCCTGATCTCGCGCGACATGGTCGAGGATTGCCGCTATCTCGATCTGTTTGGCGGCACCGGCGCGGTGGGGATCGAGGCGTTGAGCCGCGGCGCGGCGGAAGCGGTGTTCTGTGAGATGGATCGCAATGCGTTACGCGTGCTGCGCAGTAACCTTGCGACGACCAAGCTGGCGGATCGCGCGGAGATCATGCCGGGCGACGCCTTCAAGTATCTGGCCCGCCCCGATTTGACCCCTTTCGACGTGATTTACGTGGCCCCGCCCCAGTATAAGGGTCTGTGGCTGCAAGCGCTCACCCTGATTGACGCCCGGCCCGAACTGCTGACGCCCGACGGGTTGGTGATCGTCCAGGTGTTCCCGAAAGAGTGGAGTACGCCCGCGCTCGTGCATCTCGACCTGGTGGATGAGCGTAAATATGGCAGCACCGGGCTCTACTATTTGACCCCGCGCCTGCCATGACCGCGACTCCTGCACATCAGGCCTGGCTGCTCGCCAGCCGCCCCCGTACTCTCCCCGCGGCCGTCGCGCCGGTCTTCGTCGGCTCGGCGCTGGCGGTGCAAGCCGGTAAGTTCTACTGGCCCGCGGCGCTCGCGGCGTTGTTCGTCGCCATCGCGTTACAGATCGCCGCGAACTTCGCCAATGACCTGGGCGATTTCCAGCGTGGGGCCGATGTTCCGGGTCGCGTGGGACCGACGCGCGCCACCAGCGCCGGGCTGATCTCGCCGGGCGCGATGTCCGCCGGGCATGTGGTTGACGTTTGGCGCGGCGGCGGCGGCGGGCCTCTATCTCGTGTGGCGCGGCGGCTGGCCCGCGCTGCTCGTGGGGGCGGCGTCCATCCTGGCAGGGTTGGCCTATACGTTGGGGCCGTTCCCGTTGGGCTACTACGGCCTGGGCGATCTGGCGGTCTTCATCTTCTTCGGATTGGTCGGCGTGGTGGGGACATATTACGTGCAGGCGCTGGATATCACCGCGCTTTCCGTGGTCGCCGCGATCCCCGTGGGCGCGCTGGTAACGGCGATCCTGGTGGTGAACAATATCCGCGACGCGGACACGGATCGGGAGACCGGCAAGCGCACCCTCGCCGTGCTGTTGGGGCGGCGCGGCGCGCGCTTCGAGTTCGTGATCTTGCTGGGCGTTGCTTATCTTACGCCGGTCGTGTTGTTGCTGTGGTTCGATCAGGGGGGATGGATTCTGCTGCCCTGGTTGACGTTGCCGCTCGCGGTGGGCCTCACGCGGCAGGTGTTCACGGTCCTGGGGCGGCCGCTTAACAAGGCGCTGGGCGGTACGGCGCAACTGGCCGCACTATTCTCGGCCCTGCTGGCGCTGGGGGTTATATTGCACTGATGTAGGGGCAAGGCGTTTCCCCGCGATACGCAGGATGCGGACATATATTCCTCGATCGGTCGCAGTTTCGCAACGCGAGTCGCTGGATGAAATGCCTTGCCCCTACCTTTTGTTGCCCACGATCAACAGGTGTTCGGGGAGACCGGTTAGGTCGGGGGTCTCCCAGCCCTGTCGCGCGTTTCCCAGCTCCATCAGCGTAACCAACTCGCAGCCCGCGCCCATCACTGCGGCGAGGAAATCGCTGATCGTCCAGTGGAACTCATAGCCGGGCAACGACCCCGGTTCTGCGCCCTCAACCTCATCCGACCGGTCGTATGCGTGCGGGCCGCGGTCGAAGTAGCCGAACTCCATCTCCAGCTTTGCTTCATCATAGGCCCAGACGCGCCGAAATGGATGGTATTCGTTGACGATGAACAGGCCGCCCGGCTTGAGTATCCGCACGGCTTCATCATAGTAACGTTTGAGATCGGACACCCACACGGCGACGTGCCCGCCGGTGTAGACGATGTCGAACGAATTGTCGGGCAAGGCGCTCAAGTCGGTGACGTCGGCGCGCAGGAAAGCGATATCCAGACCCAATTCTCCGGCGCGCCCGGCGGCGATATCGAGTTGTGACTGCGAGATATCCACCGAGGTGACGTGCGCGCCCATCCCGGCCAGCGCGAAAACGGCCTGGTTGTCGCCGCTGCCCAGCACACATACCGTTCGGCCATGCAGCTCGCCCAGGTAGCCCAGCTCTTCCGGCAGCAAGATCAACTCCGGCTCGAGGTGGCAGCGCCGCCAGATGCCTCGTGCGTCAATGCCCTCCTGCCAGCCGGGGGAAACCGCGTCCCAGCCGCGCCGGTTGGCCTCATGCCAGTCTTTCGGATTGTCCGAGCGCCCTGCATCGGCCGAATCAGTGCGATAGATGGTCATGATGAATCCTCCTCGATGGCAAATGGTAGCGGCCCCAGCGCCTCCACGATGGCGGCCACGCGCGCCGGGTCAATCCAACACAGGCTGCGCACCTGAACGGCGGATGCGCCTTCGCCCAGGCAGCGGCGGGCGTCATCCAGCCGGGTGACGCCTCTCGCCGCGACCAACGGAACCTGAAGTTCCAGCGCGGCGACCACGCGCAATGCCTGGAGGGTGAATGGGAAGGCGACCGGCCCGCCCGCCGCGCCTTCGATCCACAGCGCGTCGCGGCCCTGCCCTTCCGGCCCCACGGCCCGCCCCACTGCAGGCGTTCCACCCCCGACGACCAGGGCGTCTGCGCCGGCTTCGACGCACGCCTCCGCGAGCATTTCGGCGGATGCGGTGGACAATTTGATCAGGAGGGGGAGCGTGGCTGCTCGCCGGACGGCGGCGACCCACGTTCCAGCCTCGGCGCGCCCCGCGAATGGCGGCATCGCTAACTCCAGCCCGGCGGCTCCGCTTTCCTCTTCGAGATGTTGCGCCAACCGCGCCCAATCTTCCGGGCGGCTCTGGCCCAGCGCGACGATCACCGGGACGCCGAGGCGTCGCCACGCGGCGTCGTGGTCGCGCAGGACGCGATGGTAGCCGGGGTTATGGTCGCCCGCATCCAGCGCGAACCCCGCAGTAATCTCGGCCAGGCGCGGGCGCGGCGCCGCGTTGCGCCCGCAGCGTCACCGGCCCCGTGACGACCGCGCCGAACATTCGGGCGGTCACGCCGGGCGGCCATGAGTCGGCGTAGCCGATGGCCCCGCTGCCTGCAACCAACGGCGAAGCCAACGTCAGCCCGCGCTTGTTGCGGGGCGCAAGCTCAACGGGCACGGGTCACGTCCTTCAGGTCGAACACCGGGCCGCGCCGGCAGACGCGCCGCCGCCCGCCCGCGACGTCGGCGACGCACGCCTGGCATGCGCCGTAGCCGCAGAGAAACGTCGCCGGGTAGAGCGCCTGCGCGAAGCCTTCGACCACGCCGAATCGCGCGGTTTCGATCTCCGTCGCCAGTCGCTCGTAGAAATCGAGCGACCCGGCAGATAACAGCATATCGGCCCATGCCAGCATATCGGCCAGCGGCAGTCGTCCCCGCCCGGCAGCGTCGGGGGTGGCGGTGTGATATTCCACGGCGGCGGGCAGCCGCGCCGCGGCGATGAGGTCGCGTTCGAGATCGGCTTCCATGGCGAATGTGACGGTCAGCCCGGCTGCTACGGCGTCCAGGATGGCGGGCAAGAGCGCCCAGGTCGCGTCGCCCTCGCCGATGCACAGCACGTTGCGGGCCTGCGGGCGCAGATGATATCCGTTGCCCACCGGTCCGATGCAATCCACTTCCGCGCCTTCGGGCGCAAACGCGCAGCCAGGCGTGCGCCCAGTCACCGCTGGGCGGCAGGCGCAGCGTCCAGGTTTCGTCGTCCAGCGCGATGGGGTAAAATGTGCGCCGGAGATAAGGATCGGCGCCCCACCCGCCGCGCACCAGCACGGCCTGCCCCGGGCGAAGTTGCCAGCGCGAGTTCAGGGGCATGGAGCCGCAGCTCCTGGCCCGGGCCGAGGACTTCGCGAGCAACGAGGGTTGCGTGGGTTTGAATCATGCGCCGAGGAAGAGCAGCCCGATGAAGTTGACCAGCGCGTGCGTGATCGCGCTCGCCGTGATCTTGCCCGTCCTGCGCCAGACGTAGCCGTAGGCCAGACCCGCGAGGGTCGCGACGATCACATAGACGCCGTTTGGCGCAACGAACCCAAAGCCGTCGTTGTTCAGGTGCGCGAGGCCGAAGATCAGAGCGGCCGCGATCAGGGTCGCGATCGCGGCCTTCGGGAAGAGCCGCTCCAGCCCGTTCTGGATCAGCCCGCGGAAGAGCAGCTCTTCGGGCAGCGCGATGAACAGGTAGCCCGTGACCAGCGCCAGCGCAGCCTCGCCGACGGGTGGAATCTTAACCGTGAATTGCAGGATGCCCGTCGCCAGTCCCAGAGGAACTACGACGACGGCGAAGGCCAGCAGCGCCAGCACGGCCACGCCGACATCGTGGGCGGTGAGGCGAAAGGTGTAGCCGATGTCGCCTTTGCCGCTCCTCGGCGTCTTCCAGGGAGCGACGACCAGATAGATCAACAGGGCGTTGACCGCGCCGAGAAGCATTGGCGCCTGCGCGGCCATGCCGGGCAATTCGGGCAACAGGCCAAATTCCACCGGCAGCCAGATCAGCAGGATCGTGATCAGATCCAGGCCATCGGGGCGGCGTGCGGCGCCCGCCCGCGGCTTGCAGCAGCATGGGGATCAGCAGGTAGAGCGCCATCAGGAGCAGCTCGCGGACGAAACGAAGGGGGTCGGCGACAAGCCCCGGCAGCGCAACGATCAGATAGGGGATCAGCAGCGCGGCGGAGTACACCAACCCGTAGCGTTTCGTGCGCTGGGCGGTGCGCATCCGTTTCCAGCGCTTGCCCGGCTGCTGGAGCGCGCGGATCACGTCCGGCGCGCTCAGGGCGAGGTAGGCGATGGTGGTCAGGACGATGGCGATGTCGTTCAGTAGAACCATAAGGCGTTGATCGGCGAGTAGGACTTCGCTATTATACCCGCGCCTGTGCTCGTTCGGCAACCGACAATCAAGCGGCTATCGCTCGCTGTTGGGGTTGTTTACAGTAACTCGCCGCGCGTCATCGACAAAGACGTGGTATGATGATTGTCAGGAGGGGTTATGGCAGAAGATCAATTGGAAAAACGCATCGAGAAAGAGCTTATCGGAGAGCCGATTCCGGCGGGCGACTACACCGTGCGTCAGGTGGCGCATGCGAACGTGTGGCGCGACGAACGTAACGATGAATCGTATACGATGACGGGGGCATATGTCAGGCTGACGCCCGCCGCGCTGCTTGTCGAGGGGCCGGACGGGGACGTCCGGCGCATCACCATTGATGATCCGACAGATCAGGCGATCACAAATCTGGTGCGAGTCGGGGCTTTGGTTGCCGTGGTTTCAGTGACGGCGATGCTCGCGCGCCGACTGACGCGATTCGTGAGAGCTTAAAGTTTTCAGGGAATAAGAGGAGGTACTGATGACGCAGACCACTGAACGGAGCCATGAGCTCATCGAGAAGATGATTGATTCGCTGAAGACGGACGCCGTCTTCGGCGCGCCGATACGCCAGGGCGACGTGACCCTGATCCCGGTCTCACGTGTCTGGTATGGTTTCGGCGAGGGGTCGGGATACGGGCGCGCGGATGCGCCGGCGGATACGTCGCCGACGGGCGAGCCGCCACAGGCGGCGGAAGGCGCGGGTGAAGGCGGCGGCGGCGGCGGCAGTGTGCGGCCGATGGGATATCTCCGTATCGCGGACGGCAAAGTGAGTTACGAGCCGATCCTGGACAACGGACGCCTGGCGCTGGCGGCCTTTGCGATGGCAGCGTGGAACGTCTTCTGGATTGCGGCTACGCTGCGTGCGTTCGCGCGCCGTCGCTGATTTCAGGAGATTCCGTTTCGAGGAGGAGCAAATGAACTGGCTGAACCAGGTACATGGCGACCCCCTCTCCTGGCTGCTGGAGCCGGATGCAGATAATCCGGGCGTCCGTTATTTCGCCATGCGCGACCTGCTCGACCAGGCGCTGGACGCGCCGGAAGTCGTTGCGGCGCGCGCAGATGTGATGGCGAGCGGGCCTGTGCCGATAATACTGGCCGCGCAGCACCCCGATGGCGGCTGGCAGGAGCATGGGCCGGGCTATTCGCCCAAGTATACCGCCGTCGTCTGGCAGGTGACGTTCCTGGCGCAGCTCGGCGCAGATGGCGCGGATCCGCGCGTACGCCGCGGCGTGCGAATACGTGCTGAAACATTCCCGCGCGCCCCCTACGGCGGGTTCACCGCCACCGCCAGCAACGCCGGCATGATCCATTGCCTGCAAGGGAACCTGTGCGCCGCGCTGCTCGACCTGGGGATGGCCGACGACCCGCGTCTGGGTGAGGCGCTCGACTGGCTGGCGCGCAGCATCACCGGAGAAGGGATCGCGCCGGCGGCGGAGAAGGACGCGCCCATTCACTACTACCTCAGCGGAAACAACGCGCCGGGTTTCTGCTGCGCCGCGAACGACAAGCAACCCTGCGCCTGGGGCGCGGTCAAGGCGGCGCTGGCCCTTGCGAAGACGCCTGATCGCTTGCGTGGCGAGACGCACGGGCGGGCGGTTGATGCGGCGGCGGCATTCTTGCTCAGCCGCGACCCCGCTGTGGCGGATTACCCGATGACGTACAGCGACAAGCCCAACGGAAGCTGGTTCAAGTTCGGCTATCCCATCGCCTACGTGACCGATGTGCTGCAAAACCTGGAGGCGCTGGCCCTGCTGGGATACGCGCGCGACCCGCGCCTGGAGAATGCCTTACGGCTTGTTCTAAGCAAGCAGGACGCCGGGGGCCGCTGGAAGATGGAATATACCTATAACGGCAAGACGTGGGTGGAAATCGAGGTGAAGGGCAAGCCCGAGCAAGTGGGTGACGTTGCGGGCGCTGCGCGTGCTGAAGGCCGCCTCGGAGCGCGCGAATCGTGGCGAAAGTGACTTCAATGATCGTCTTTACAGAGAGTTGCGAGCGCTGCGTCTAACGGGTCGCCTGACGTGGCTCGTCTGGTTGATGAGTTATTCCTTTGGAAGGCGTATCGCGTTCCACGCTAGGTCGAAACAAGGCCTGGTATCTTGAGAATGGCGCATCCGCATACGATGAAATGGTACGCGTCGCCAGACAGATTCGAGCAGAATGCGGTGGTTATGAGCCGGGATTATTGAATACGACGCCCGTCACCCTGCGTCCGCTGTTTGAATTGGCGCAGAGCATCAAAGGTGTTGGTAGTCCGGTCTTCGCAAGTAAGCTTTGCCATTTCGTAATGCCCTCAGCGTTCCCGGTGGCAGATCAAGAAGTCTTGGGGATCGGGAATGAAGACTATTGGCGATACTGGCAGCGTTGTACGGAGGGGTGGTCCGATCATCCCGATCGAGAATCGCTGAAGGTCGAGTTGATTAAGCAGATGATCAGTCACCCTTCGCCCTGGTTTCCCTGGCCACGAAGATCACTGACAGACTGATTTCTTGTCTATGGGCGCGGCGTAAATTGCGGCCCGCTGGGCGTGTCCTGCGCATCCCAACCTGAAGCCTCGATCTGCGCACGCAGTGTGTGGGCGGGCGTCATAGCCGGATCAACGCGCCCGCCCAGGCGCCCAGGTTGTGGAGCGTCAATCCCCCGACTTCCATCGTTATGTTGAACTTCTCCCCATAGCAGTTGTGGCCCGGCCGTCTCGACCGACGCGCTCGATGGTCACGGGTTCTTTGCCCCGATTGATCGCGACCAGGATGCGCTCATCGCTTGTCTCACGGATGAAGGCGAACGTCTCTCCACTCCGACCACATAGGTCGCCACTCGCCATAGCGCAACGCGGGATGTGCTTTGCGCAGGCGCGTCAAGGCCCGCGCCATTTCCAGCGTCTCGCGATCCCACGTCTCCGGCGTGTCCCACGGGAAGGCGCGCCGGCAGTCGGGGTCGAACCCGCCGGTCATACCGATCTCATCGCCGTAGTAGATGCCCGGCGCGCCGGGGATCGAGAGTTGGAACAGCGTCGCAAGGCGCAACCGGCGCGGATCTTCACCGGCCATCCGCAGGAAGCGCTCGGTGTCGTGGCTCGAGAACAGGTTGTGCGAGACGGCCGTCACGGGCGGGGCGTACATCGCCTGCATCCGGGTGACGCCATCCAGGAAATCCGCAGTCGTCAGGGCGTCGCGCGCGAAATAGTCGAGACACAGATCGCGGAAGGTATAGTTCATCGTGGCGTCGAACATGTCGCCCTGCAACCAGGGGGAAGCGTCGCCCCAGATTTCGGCCAGCAGATAACAATCGGGCTTGACGGATTTGGTTGCGCGACGAAATTCCGGCCAGAAGTCGGGCGTGACGTGACGCGCCACATCCATGCGCCAGCCGTCAATGTCGAACTCGCGCAGCCAGTAACGCGCCACGTCAAGGAAGTAGGCGCGCGTCTCGGGGTTGCTCAGGTTGATCTTCGGCATATTGACCACGCCGTACCAGGCTTCGTAGCTGGTTTCGACGGTCGGGCCGTCGTCCGTGCGCTCGACGACCGGCAGCCCGGCTGCTTCAAGACTCCGCACCCACCGCAAATACTCGTCGCGTCGCTCCCCGCTCGCCCAGACGGGCGCGTTGTGCGGGCGGAAGGTCACCCGGATGGGGAAGTCATAGACGGTGAACCAGTCGCGGTATATCGAGTCCGGCCCGTTGCGGATCAGGTCTTGAAATGCGAAAAACCCCGGATGGCAGTGATTGAAGGACGCATCAAGGATGAGGCGCATCGCGCGCGCGTGCAGGCCGGCGACCAGCGCCCGCAGCGCGTCATCGCCGCCGAACGCCGGGTCCACGTGGTAGAAATCGGATGCGTCATACTTGTGGTTGGAAGACGACGTGAAAATGGGGGTCAGGTAGAGCGCGTCCACGCCGAGACCACACAAATAATCCAGGTGTTGGGTAATGCCATCCAGGTCGCCGCCCTGATATTCCAGCCACTTCGGCGGCAAACCCCAGGGAACGACGCCGGGCGGGTCGTTGGCCGGGTCGCCGTTGGCGAACCGTTCGGGAAAGATCTGGTAGATGACGGCCCCGTGCGCCCACTCCGGTGTTTCGATGGGCGGCGTTGCATCCAGGTCGAGCGTCCAGCGGTCATAGGGTTCGACGGCATGGTCTACGCCGCTCTTTGCGAAATAAACAATCCGCCGATCAGTGGTGCGCAGGGCGAAGGAGTAGGTGAGCTGCGCGCGGTGAGGCCGGATGACGACCTCCCACCAGCGAGAGCGGCGGTCTTCAGCCCACAGGCGCATCGGTTCACCGTGGACGACGCCATCGTTGTAGACCAGCACGGCTTCGGTGAAGATCGGTTCAGTCTTCAGCCGCAGCCGGACGCGCCCATCCGTCAGCCTGCTGACGCACGCGGCGTCGCCCGCGTCGTGGCGCAGGTCATAGGGATAGAGATGGCCGACCTGCTCACCGAACCATTTGATCTCTTTCCAGTCCATGTTTTTCCCTCACCTTGGCCAACCTACCCGGCCCTCTCCCACGGGGAGAAGGGGAGAGGAGCGCGATGAAGATCGGCCAGCGCGCCGCGATAGGTGGGTTCGGGCGTGGTCGGACGCAGGTTGGTGGTCGCGCTGGGAATCAGGAAGGTGGGATAGCCGCCTTTTGCAGCGACCATGTCCATGTCTTCATCGCCGACCACCAGGCACTGGCCCGGCGCGTAGCCGAATTCTTCCGCAAGCGCGTCGAAATAGCGCAGGTTCGGCTTGCAGAAGCGGCTGTTTTCATAGGTGGTCACCCGGCGAAACGGGAGATCGGCCACCCCCGCCCAGGCCAGCCGTTGATTGACGGCAATCGCCGGGAAGACGGGATTAGTGATGACCAGCGCCTCCAGCCCCCGGTCGAGCGTGGCCTCGACGGCCCGGCGCGCATCAGCATTGGGTCGCGCCAACGCCTGAAACTGCGGGAAGTCTTCGGTATAGAACGCCTCGAAGACCGGCTCCAGTTCGGCCCGTTCGCGCCCGACCAGCGGCGTAAAGGCCTCCCAGAACACTTCATCGTTGAAGGCCCGGCCGTCGTTTTCCACCATCACATTGGTCGCCTGCATCAGAGCGGGCGCGAATCGCTCCGGCGGGATGAGGTGCGCGAGGCGCGCCGACGCCATGCGGAAGTATTTGCCCAGAAAGACGTTCATATCCACGTCAAGCAGCGTGCCGTCCAGATCGAAGAAAACGGCGTGGTAATCGCTCATCCTTGCTCCCTGTGCCCGATCGGCCGGCCGATCGGGTCCTTGCTATGCGGTGAGCCGTTCGGGTCAGGCTCCGGCGATGCGCCGGTTGCGGCAGCGAGGCGCGGGTGAAGGGTCATCATCAGGCCGTGCTTCGGGCGCAACGTGACGCCCGGCTCCACCTCCACGTTTTGCCCCGGTACGAGTCGCAGCGTGAAGCGTTGCGCGACCATTGCGATCACCATCGCCGCTTCGACCTGCGCGAAGTTATTGCCGATGCACAGTCTGGGACCGCCGCCGAACGGGTAATAGGCGAAGCGTGGCCGGGCCGCGGTCGCAGCCGCCATGAATCGTTCCGGGTTCGAACAGTGTCCGGCTCGGGCCAGAGGGATGCGAGCCGGTGCGTGGCGTAGGGGCTGGTGACGACCAGCGAATTCGCCGGGATGCGATAACCGCCGATTGCGTCATCTTCCAGCGCCTTGCGGGTGATAATCCATGCCGGGGGATAGAGCCGCAGGGCTTCACTGAAAATCATGTCCGTATAGCACAGATCTCGCAGGTTGGCGCTTGTGGGCGTGCGGCCGTCCAGGATTTCCGCCAGCTCGGCGTGCAGAGCCGCCTCTTTATCCGGCGTGCCGGCCAGCAGATACCACGTCCACGCCAGGGCGCTGGCTACGGTTTCGTGCCCGGCGATGAGCATGGTCATCACTTCGTCGCGCAGGTTCTGGTCGGTCATCCGGTGGCCGGTCTCGGCGTCTTGCGCCTGCATCAGCGTGGAGAGCAAATCCCCGGAAGGCCCTCGCCGCGCGCCGCTCGGCGATGGTCTGGTTGACGGCGTCGTCCAGCGCCTTCATGGCCCGCCAGTAGCGGCGGTTGGCAGCCGTGGGCAAAAAGGTGGGGGTGAGGCCGAAGGTGCGGGCGCGCGCCATGATGTGGTCGAGCACCGTGAGCGTGGCCTGCGCCAGATCGTCGGCTTCATCGCCGATCTCCGCGCCGAACATGGCCTTCGCCACAATTTGCAGCGCGACGTGCATCATTTCCTCGGCCACATCAATCGGCTCGCCGCGTCCGCGTAAAGCCGTCCCAGCGCGCCAGCATCGCCTCAAGGGCATCGGTCATGATCTGCGTGAAACCGGCGACGTGCTGGCGATGGAAGGCCGGCTGCGCCAGCCGCCGCTGTTTGAGCCAGAAATCGCCGTCGCTGGTCAACAATCCCTGACCGGTGATGCTGCTGAGCAACTTGTATTGGAAGGTGGCCTTGCTGTAACCTTTGTTGTTATCTACCAGGACGTGGCGCACGTAGTCCGGCTCAGTGACCAGATAGACGGGCAGCGGGCCGACCGGATAGCGCACGATGCCGCCATACTGGCGCGGAACGGCGAGGATGAACTCGTGCGGCCCCTGTTGCAAGATACGCAACTCGTCGGTGTTGGGGCGCGCGCCGGGGCCGGGCGGCAGCGGCAGGGTGACTTTCTCAGGCATTTGGTTTCCCCTGGCAGTGGATGGATGGGAACTCCGTTTATCGGATATACTATACCCTATGACTGGTTTCTCGACCAAGAGCCTGTCACAACTTGCCGTATTTATGGTAAACTGAGACAGCATCGGAAATGCGGTGGTGAAACTGGCGAGCCTTGTTTGCGTATAGTATGCCAGGATATGTGGCTGATTGTCAGCCATGCGTCGGACGGATTTCGGGCATTTGCGCTCCGGTCAGGGTATCATCAGGGTGAGCGCTCAATCGTTTGGAGTATGGTCGCAAGGAGGAAGCATGTCCTCGAATCGGAATTCTGCACGTGTACGCGCGCTGCGTGGCGCCAACCTGCGGCTGGCCGGCGCGCTGCTGCTGGTGGTCGTCGTACTCCTTGCGGTGGGCGGCGTCGCCCAGGCGCAAGATAAGACGCTCTACTGGCAGCGCTATGACGTTGACATCACCATTCTGACGAACGGCGATTTTCGCGTGATCGAAACCAACGAACTGGTGTTCACGTCAGGCACATTTCGATTCGGCCAGCGTGAGATTCCGATCGACAAGCTGGATGGCATCAGCGATGTGACTGTGAGCGAGGAGGGCGGGCCGGATACGCGCAGTCGGGCAGCGGTGAGCCTTATACCTACAGCGTCCGCCAGGAAGATGGCTCGATTTTCATCCGCTATAACTTCCCCCCCAGCAGCGACTCAGCGGCGCACCATCGTGATCGCCTATACGGTCTCCGAGCGCGTTACGATGTTCCCGGAAGAAGGCGTGGATCAGCTCTCTGGAAGGCGATCCCGGCGGGCAATCCGTTCCCGGTGCGCACTCGCAGTCATTCCGTGCGTCTGCCCGAAGGCGCGACCTTCACGAATATCACTTTACGGGGCGAAGTCGCTGACGATGTAACGTTCACTCCCGGCCGTGGAACGTCGAATTGCCGCTACAGGGGCCAATCACGGCGGGCCAGGAAGTCGAAATCGTGGCCGAGTGGAATCATGGCGTCGGTACGCGGGGACTGCCCCGGCGTGGCAGCAGCAGGCCGATCAGGAGGCGCTGGCCGAGCCAGGCCCAGGAGCAATGGCGCAACCGCTGGGGGCCGGTCTTTACCCTGGGATTCACCGCGCTGGGCGGCTT
>CAVOHP010000008.1:0-18939 GCA_963695715.1 uncultured Chloroflexia bacterium | reverse complement strand
TGCAGAAGCGGCTGTTTTCATAGGTGGTCACCCGGCGAAACGGGAGATCGGCCACCCCCGCCCAGGCCAGCCGTTGATTGACGGCAATCGCCGGGAAGACGGGATTAGTGATGACCAGCGCCTCCAGCCCCCGGTCGAGCGCGGTCTCGACGGCGCCGGCGCCGCGTCATCATTGGGTCGCGTCAACGCCTGAAACTGCGGGAAGTCTTCGGTATAGAACGCCTCGAAGACCGGCTCCAGTTCGGCCCGTTCGCGCCCGACCAGCGGCGTGAAGGCCTCCCAGAACACTTCATCGTTGAAGGCGCGGCCGTCGTTCTCCACCATGACATTGGTCGCCTGCATCAGGCTGGGCACGAATCGCTCCGGCGGGATGAGGTGCGCGAGGCGCGCCGACGCCATGCGGAAGTATTTGCCCAGAAAGACGTTCATGTCCACGTCAAGCAGCGTGCCGTCCAGATCGAAGAAAACGGCGCGGTAATCGCTCATCCTTGCTCCCTGTGTCCGATCAGCCGGCCGGCTAATCGGGTACTTGCTATGCGGTGACCCGTTCGGGCTCAGGCTCCGGCGACGCGCCGGTTGTGGCTGCGAGGCGCGGGTGCAGGGTCATCATCAGGCCGTGCTTCGGGCGCAACGTGACGCCCGGCTCCACCTCCACGTTTTGCCCCGGCACGAGCCGCAGCGTGAAGCGTTGCGCGACCATCGCGATCACCATCGTGGCCTCGACCTGCGCGAAATTATTGCCGATGCACAGCCTGGGGCCGCCGCCGAACGGATAATAGGCGAAAGCGCGGCCGGGCTGCGGTCGCAGCCACCATGAACCGTTCGGGTTCGAATAGATCCGGTTCGGGCCAGAGAGATTCCAGCCGGTGCGTGGCGTAGGGGCTGGTGACGACCAGCGAATTCGCCGGGATGCGATAACCGCCGATCGCATCATCCTCCAGCGCCTTGCGGGTGATAATCCATGCCGGGGGATAGAGCCTCAGGGCTTCACTGAAAATCATGTCCGTATAGCACAGATCTCGCAGGTTGGCGCTTGTGGGCGCGCGTCCGTCCAGGATTTCCGCCAGCTCGGCGTGCAGAGCCGCTTCTTTGTCCGGCGCGCCGGCCAGCAGATACCACGTCCACGCCAGGGCGCTGGCCACGGTTTCGTGCCCGGCGATGAGCATGGTCATCACTTCGTCGCGCAGGTTCTGGTCGGTCATCCGGTGGCCGGTCTCGGCGTCTTGCGCCTGCATCAGCGTGGAGAGCAAATCCCTCGGAAGGCCCCGCCGCGCGCCGCTCGGCGATGGTCTGGTTGACGGCGTCGTCCAGCACCTTCATGGCCCGCCAGTAGCGGCGGTTGGCAGCCGTGGGCAAGAAGGTGGGGGTGAGGCCGAAGGTGCGGGCGCGCGCCATGATGTGGTCGAGCACCGTGAGCGTGGCCTGCGCCAGGTCATCGGCTTCATCGCCGATCTCGGCGCCGAACATGGCCTTCGCCACAATTTGCAGCGCGACGTGCATCATTTCCTCGGCCACATCAATTGGCTCGCCGCGCCGCGCGAAGCCATCCCAACGCGCCAGCATCACCTCAAGGGCATCGGCCATGATCTGCGTGAAACCGGCGACGTGCTGGCGATGGAAGGCCGGCTGCGCCAGCCGCCGCTGTTTGAGCCAGAAATCGCCGTCGCTGGTCAACAGCCCCTGACCGGTGATGCTGCTGAGCAACTTGTATTGGAAGGTGGCCTTGCTGTAACCTTTGTTGTTATCTACCAGGACGTGGCGCACGTAGTCCGGCTCAGTGACCAGATAGACGGGCAGCGGGCCGACCGGGTAGCGCACGATGCCGCCATACTGGCGTGCAACGGCGAGGATGAACTCGTGCGGCCCCTGTTGCAGGATACGCAACTCGTCGGTGTTGGGGCGCGCGCCGGGGCCGGGCGGCGGCGGCAGGGTGACGTTCTCAGGCATTTGGTTTCCCCCTGGCAGTGGATGGATGGGAACTCCGTTTATCGGATATACTATACCCTATGACTGATTTCTCGACCAAGAGCCTGTCACAACTTGTCGCATTTATGGTAAACTGAGACAGCATCGGAAATACGGTGGTGAAACCGACGGGCCTTGTTTGCGTATGCAGTATGGACCCCAGGATATCGTGCGCCTGACGATCGAACTGTCAGCCATGCGTCGGACGGATATCGGGCATTTGCGCTCCGATCGGGGTATCATCAGGGTGAGCGCTCAATCGTTTGGAGCATGATCGCAAGGAGGAAGCATGTCCTCGAATCGGAATTCTGCACGTGTACGCGCGCTGCGTGGCGCCAACCTGCGGCTGGCCGGCGCGCTGCTGTTGGTGGTCGTCGTGCTCTTTGCGGTGGGCGGCGTCGCCCAGGCGCAAGATAAGACGCTCTACTGGCAGCGCTATGACGTTGACATCACCATCCTGACGAACGGCGATTTTCGCGTGATCGAAACCAACGAACTGGTGTTCACGTCAGGCACATTTCGATTCGGCCAGCGTGAGATTCCGATCAACAAGCTGGATGGCATCAGCGATGTGACTGTGAGCGAGGAGGGCGGGCCGGATTACGCGGAGTCGGGCAGCGGTGAGCCGTATACCTACAGCGTCCGCCAGGAAGACGGCTCGATTTTCATCCGCTATAACTTCCCCCCCAGCAGCGACTCGCGGCGCACCATCGTAATCGCCTATACGGTGTCCGGCGCGTTGCGATATTACCCGGAAGAAGGCGTGGATCAGCTTTACTGGAAGGCGATCCCGGCGGGCAATCCGTTCCCGGTGCGCACTTCGGTCATCTCCGTGCATCTGCCCGAAGGCGCGACCTTCACGAATTATGACGTTTACGGGGCCGAAGTCGCTGACGGTGTAACCTTCACTCCCGGCCAATCGAACATCGAATTGCCGCTGCAGGGGCCGATCCAGGCGGGCCAGGAAGTCGAAATCGTGGCCGAGTGGAATCATGGCGTCGTCGCGGGGACTGCCCCGGCGTGGCAGCAGCAGGCCGATCAGGAGGCGCTGGCCGCCGCGGCCCAGCAGCAATGGCGCAACCGCTGGGGGCCGGTCTTTACCCTGGGATTCACCGCGCTGGGCGGCTTGCTGGCCATTGGCGGCTCCGTGGGTCTTTATATGTTCTGGTATCGCAAGGGGCGCGACGCCCCGATCGGGCTGGTCGCCGAATACCTGCCCGAACCGCCGTCGGACCTGCCGGCCCCGGTCGCCGGGACGTTGATTGACGAGAGCGCGGATACAGAGGATGTCCTTGCCACCGTGCTGGACCTCGCGCGACAGGGTTACATCGTGATCGAGGAAGAGCGCGAGAAGGGCTTCGCGGGCATCGGATACTCGACCGACTTCGTCTATCACAAGACGAACAAGACCGGCGAGTTGCGCCCGTATGAAAAGACCGTGATGGACAAGATGTTCGGGAAGAAGCGCGACGAAGTAAGACTCTCGGATCTTAAGAACAAATTCTACGATGTGATCCCGACTGTGCGCCAGCAGCTTTATGAGGAAGTCGTCAAAGAGGGCTACTTCATCGAGCCGCCTGAAAAGACGCGTACCCGCTATTCGGCGCTGGGCATCGGGGTGCTGGTGTTGGCCGGATGTCTGGGGTTCTTCTTTGTGATCGCCCTCAGCAGCCTGTCGGGCGCGGCGATCTGTGCGCCCCTCGGTCTGGGGGTGGTCGGTGTGGGTCTGATTGCCCTGGCGCGCTTCATGCCCCGGCGCACGGATGCAGGCGCGGAAGCGAAGGCGCGCTGGGAGGCGTTCAAACGCTATCTTGACAACATCGAAAAGTACACGGATGTCAAGGAAGCGGGCGCGATTTTCGAGAAGTATCTGCCGTATACGGTGGCGTTCGGGCTGGAAAATGAGTGGATTCGCAAGTTCCAGCAGACCGGTACGCCGCCGCCGACGTGGTGGATTCCCTATGGGCAGTCCTATGGTCCTTCGACTTACTATCCGTCCGGCTCCGGTTCCGGCGCATCGCCTCGGCCGGCGGGTCATGCCTCTGAAATGCCGCGGCCTTCCATGGGCGACATTTCGAGCGGGATGGGCGGTTCACTGGCGGCCATGAGCGTGGGCCTGAGCACGATGTTGTCGACGGCGTCGAGCACGTTGACCAGCGCGCCGTCTTCGAGCGGCGGCGGCAGCGGCGGTTTTTCAGGCGGGGGTTTCTCGGGCGGCGGCGGTTTTTCCGGGGGCGGCGGTGGAGGCGGCGGCAGCAGCTTCGGATGAGCCAATTGCAAGAGCCATGTGAAATATGCTTCGCAGTGACGGCTTATAGCCGTCACTGCGAAGTGAGACAGCGACTTCCCTTCATTCAACAGACAGGAGAACACATATGCCGGGTCAAGGTCGCATCCTGGGAATCATTCTGATCGGAATTGCCGTGATTGTCCTGATCGTAGCCTCGTTGTGGCTGGTGGTCGAACCGCTGCAAGCGGGCGGCAGCATCGGCGGCGCGTTGTTGGGACTCTTTCTGGTGTTGCTGATCTTCGTGTTGCCCATCGGCGCGGGCGGGGTGTACCTGTTGACGAAGAGTAAACAGGAGACGGCGCAGTATGCGGACATCGCCCAGCAGCGGAAGATCCTCAACATGGTGCTGACGCAGGGCAAGGTGAGCCTGTCGGATATCGCCATCGAGCTGGACGTACCGATTGACACCGTGGAAGACATGGTGCGCGATCTGGTGGGGAAGCAACTGTTCAGCGGGGCGATCAACTGGAAAGACGGCATTCTGTATTCGGAGCAGGCATCGGAGCTCAAGGCCGATCAGAAATGCCCGAATTGCGGCGGGAAGCTGGAGTTGGTGGGTAAGGGCGTGATCGAATGCCCGTTCTGCGGTTCGGAAGTATTTGTGGCGAGTTGAAGGGAATAGAGGCTAACGAAAGTAATGAGTGAGACGAGTTTGTCAACGACAGGCAGCGATACGACGTATGTGCGAGAGGACCCGAAGGTCCCCTTCATCCTCCGCGTGCTGTGGTTCTTCTTCATCGGCTGGCATGTGACGCTCTGGTGGGTGCTGGCGGCGTGGTTCCTGGTGATCACCATCATCGGGATGCCGCTGGGGCTGTGGATGCTCAACCGCACGCCGATTGTCTTGACCCTGCGCACGACGCGCGGCTATACTGTGACGGAGACGCGGGATGGGCAGACTGTGGCCCGCGCCTATCAAAGCGCACCGCAGCGTTCGTGGCTGGTGCGGGCGCTCTACTTTGTGTTGGTCGGTTGGTGGTTCAGCCTGGGCTGGTCGCTGACGGCGTGGGCGTTGTGCGTCACCATCATCGGCCTGCCGATCGGCGTGGCCATGCTCAACCGTCTGCCGAACGTGACGACGCTGATGCGCCAGTAACAGCGAATCGGATTCGAAAGTACCGGAACGGGTTCGCGTTCTTACCTAATAGGAGTTAGCAAAGATGGATCCACTCGAAAAGGCGAAATCCGAACAGGGGGCGCTCGAAAGCTTTTTCAGCAACCTCCCCGGCGTTTCAGGCTATCGCGAGAAGGAGATGCGACGCAGCGTTGATAAGCAACTGCGCGACGCCCTGGCGCGACGGCTGGAGGCGCGCCGCCGCAAGATCACCGCTCTGCAGAACGACCTGTTGACGAGCGGGGGCATCCTCTACATGGATGACATGGAGCGCGTCGTCGGCCGGCTTCAGTTGCTGATTGACCGGGTCAAGACTGCGTCTTACGGCTACGGCCCCTTCTTCGATGTCGAGCGCGTCAAGGAAGATGACCTGGATCGGCTCGCCGAGTTTGATCGTGGGATCGCAAATGACTTGCCGCAACTCGATGAGACGATCGGCGGGCTAGAGACGGCCGTCGGTTCCAACGAGGGCGTCAAAGAGGCCATCGGGGCCACCGGCGCCGTACTCACCGACCTTAACGAGAAATTCAGCCAGCGCCAGGATGTCATCCGCGGCGTCCAATCATAAGGAGAAAGCCACATGCCACGCATTATTGATGTCGTTCAGGCGCCGGATCAGGGCGCAAATCAGATGGTGGTGCGCGTGCCCGATCACGGCAGCGGCGACTTTCGCATGGGATCGCAGGTAATCGTGCGCGAGAGCCAGGACGCGGTGTTCTATCGCGACGGCAAAGCGCTGGATGTTTTCGGGCCGGGCCGCCACACGATCACCACGGCCAACATTCCGCTGTTGATTGATATCCTCGGTATGGGCTGGCGCGGCAGCAGCCCCTTCACCGCGGAAGTCTACTTTGTCAACATGCGCGACTTCATTGACATGAAGTGGGGCACGCCCGAGCCGATCGCCATGCGCGATAAGGATCTGGGGCTGGTCCGGTTGCGCGCCAACGGCCGCTATTCGATGGCCGTCACCGACCCGCAGATGTTCGTCGCGAAGATCGTCGGCACGCAGGGGTTGTATCGCACCAGCGAGATCGAGGACTACCTGCGCGGCATCGTCATCAGCCGGCTCACCGATCTGCTGGGTGAGAGCAAGGTCGGCCTCTTCGATATGCCGGGGATGTACGACGAGTTCAGCGCGGCGTTGCGCGCGAAGGTCGCGGAGGACTTCGAGGCGCTGGGCATCACGCTGAAGCAGATGTTCATCCAGACCATCAGCCCGACCGAGGAGACGCAGAAGGCGATTGACGAGCGCGCGGCGATGGGCGCGATCGGCGATATGCAGAAGTATCTCCAGTACCAGGCGGCCAAGTCCATGCGCGATGCGGCGAGCCAGCCGGGCGGCGAAGGCGGCAATATGACGAGCGCCGGCGTCGGGTTGGGCGCCGGGATGGGGATGGGCGCGGGCATGGCCGGCATGATCAGCCAGGCGATGGCCGGGGCTGCGTCGGGCCAGTCGAGCGCGGCGGCGTCCGTGCCTGATGTGATGACCGTGGCCGAAGCCGCATCTTACCTGAAGGTTGACGAGGCGTCCGTGCAGGCGCTGATTGATTCGGGCGAGGTCAAGGGGAAGAAGATCGGGACAGCGACTACCGCATCTCGAAGAAGACGCTGGACGATTTCCTGAATTCCTGAGCACCAGGAAACAAAGGCGTCCGCAAATAGAGCGTTGCGGACGCCTTTGCGCGTCTTACGCGCAGGCGGCCTCGATCAGCTTGCCGAAGGTGAAGCCACCCGCTGCCGCCATAGCTGCAATCGCGCCTTCCGACAGGCCGGTGATCGCGGCCAACACCGGCAGGATTCCCGCATCCATCGCGATCAAGGGGGCGATGGCCGCGCCCTGAGAGAAGGCGATGGCCGCGCCCAGCGCCAGGACGATGGCGGTCCATAGCCCGATTTCACACCATGTCGAACCCCAGCTCGCGCCCATCAGCACATCGTTCATGGCCGCCCCCTGATCACCGCCCGGCGCGGCGAGCAGAGCCGATTGCATCTGCGCGACCGGCTCGGAGGCGCGCGCAGGGTGGCGTTCGCGGCGGCGATCTGCATCTCCGAAAAGCCGCCCTTAAGTTGCGCCGGCGCATCTTTGAGGAATTCGCCGGCGGGGTTCTCGACAAACGCCGCCATCACAACAGGGTTACTCTCTGCCCGGCGCACGAAAGATTCGTAGGCTTCTCTGATCGGCGCCAGCGCTTCAGGGTTTGCGGCCAGTTCAGACGGGGAAACAGGGCCGGTGTTCGGTTTTGTGTTCATGGATGATCTCCCTTTGTCGTGAATTGCCGGCAGAGGTTCTTAGCAGCATAAAGGGAGATTGGCCGTGGGGATGTACCTGGAGTTACCTTGTCGCTGAAGGCGCAAGTCATGGAGTCGGAGTTGTTACCTTCAACTCTGCGACCATGTGGTAATACGATAACTGATCTCGCTCATCGAACTCCTCGTCGTAGGTCACGAATCCGTGATTCATATAGAGGTTGATCGCCCGCCGGTTGTCGGTCACGACCATCAGGTAGACTCTTTCGATCTCGTTTTCTCTTGCCCAGCCAAGCACACGGGTGAGCAGCGTCTTTCCCAATCCCTTCCCCTGCGCGTCCTCAGCGATGGCGAGCCCCAGATAGGGTTTGTCCCTGTCCAGATCGGCGATGAAGCCCCAGCCTGTGATGGTCGCATCTCGCCAGCTCACCAGATCGTACCGCTTTCGCGGTGACTCCAGGTTCTTGCGGACGATCTTCCGGCAGATCTTCAGCGAGGTCGCGTAGCCCAGCGGGCGAAACATGCGGATCGTCGCCGGGGTGAGGCCGTTGTAGAACGCGGCCAAGGCCGCGGCATGGCCCGCGGCCAGCGGGCGCACGCCCTCAGTGTCCATTGGCATGTCTCTCTCCTCTGTCGCCGCATGGTACAATAGCCGCATGACCGCGCCAAACCGCCGCTATGACCTCGACCGGCTGCGGATTTTCGCCGTGGGGGTCGTCTTCTTCTATCATCTGGCGCGGTTTTTCGATCCGCCCTGGTGGCACATCAAGAACGCGCAGACCTATCCCCTGGCCGGCCTGGCGCGCCTGCTGGTCGGTGAGTGGATGATGCCGCTCTTGTTCCTGGTTTCAGGGGCGGGCGTGTATTTCGCGCTGCGGTCGCGCACGGGGCGCGCCTTCATCAACGAGCGCGCGGCGCGGTTGCTCGTGCCCTTCGCGGTGGGGGTGGTCACGCATGTGGCCCTGCAAGTCTACCTGGAGCGCCGTGCGACCGGCGATTTCGAGGGTTCGTTCCTCGCGTTCTACCCGCATTACTATGACGGGGTCTACGGTTTCGGCGGCGCTTTCGCGTGGATGGGGTTGCACCTGTGGTTCTTGCCCGCGCTGTTCCTGTTCAGCGTCCTGTTTTTGCCCCTGTTTCAATGGCTCCGCGGCGACGGCGCGGGGGCGCTCGATCGCATGACGGGTTTTTTGGCGAGGCCCGGCCTGGCGCTGCTGATGGCTGTACCGGTCGTCGTCCTGCTCGTGTGGCTCGACCCGGCGGGACTGGCGGGCAACCGCGACGCGGGCGGCTGGAGCGTGCTGATCTACCCGGTGTTCTTCGTCTACGGGTTCGTCTTTGTCGCAAGCCCGGCGCTCGAAGCGGGCATCCGGCGGGCGCGGTGGGGATACGCGACGCTGGCGGGCGGTTTATCGTTGTGGGTGATCGTGCTGTGGGTTGGGGGTGGTGAACCGGCGTTCGATGCGCCGGGTTTCGCGCGGTTTGCGGCGCTCTATGGGATCAATGCGTGGTGCTGGCTGCTGGCGATCTGGGGGTTTGGGACGCTGCACCTCAACAAACCGGCATCGTGGTTGCGGTATGCCAACGATGCGGTTCTGCCGTTCTACGTGCTGCACCAGTCGGTGATGCTGCTGGTCGGCTATTTCGTGGTGCAGTGGCCCCTCCCCGATGCGCTCAAGTTCATCCTGATCGGCCTGCTCGCCTTCGTTCTGACGCTTATCCTTTATCATTTCGTCATTCGGCGCTACGCGTTCATGCGTGTTCTTTTCGGCCTCCGCGCCCGCATCCCTCCTGTCGTGGGGTGACCGTATAGCTTTAGTATAGTAGATGTACGAAATAGTGCTTGACATGTACGCTATCCTGCGCGACAATGACGATGCTCTCGACGGTGCCCAGTTCGCCATCGACCCACTGCCATGCCGTACTCAACCCGGTCTTCTGAAGGGGAAGGGCGGATGGGACAGCCTGCCGAGGCAATTGCACGTCGTCCGAAGACCGGAGCCTCCGCAAGCCGGCGACCTCTTGCCGCATCGCCGGGCATTGCAGTTGGATCGCATTTTTAAGGAGTCACGTCGATGCCCGATCCTACTGGCAGGCCTGGGAAGAAGCCACCCACGTCCGAGGGGCGCGCATTTCCACGCGAGCGCGCCGCCTTCAAGGGGCTGGTGCTCAGCAACCCCAACTATTTCGGCAATCTGGTAGGCAGCCCCCTGAAGGCTGTTCTGCCCATCAGCATCAATCAGTTCTACGAAAGCCTCGGCTGTCTCGGGTATCAATCGCAACAGGAGCAGCTCGAGGCCGTCGTGTACATCAACCAGCCTTCCGGCTACGGCACTGACATCTGCGGCCCGGGCTCACCGGAGTACGTACGCTTCTACCTGTCTTTCAACAATGGGGCTACATGGGTTGACCAGGGCTTGACGAGCTTTCAGGCGTACAACATTCCCGAAGGCACTGAAGGGTCAAAGCGGCTGGAATATGCCGTATCGCTGAAGGTCAATCCGCCACGTAAGTTCTGCTTCTTCAACCCGGTGATTCGGGCACGGGCGATCCTTTCATGGAACAACCCGCCGCCGCCGAACCAGCCGAACTGGCTTCCGATCTTCGGGAACGTGGTGACTGAAAACATCCTGGTCGAGCCACGGCGCTTCATCTTCCCGCTGGAGCTGTTCGAGGCATTGAAGGTGAAGTTGCCACCGGACTACGCGGAGGTGCTGGACCTCGAGGCGCCCATTGCGACCAAGGCTAAGGCCCTGGGCGCGCCGGAGTTGGCGCAGCTCTACCGCAAGGAGAAGGTGCCCGTACACCGCTTTGCGTTCAAAGAGTTGCAGAGCTTTTTCTCGGGACAGTCGGCCCTCAGTGCAGAGGACTTCAAGGTTCAATTTCCGGGGATCGAAATCACTCCCGAAATCGGCGATCTGATCCTCAAGCCGACGGACGGCAATACCTCGTTGGAAGAGCTCCATTGCATCGGGCTGGACCCGAACGATCCCAACGTGCTGGTCGGAACCATCGAGGTCAAGCAGCCCGTCGGGTATTCCGGTGGCCCGTGCACCGATGGCAGCCGGGAATACGTCACGTTCTGGGCCGACTTCAATGGCGACGGCACGCTGGAGACATGCCTGGGTACTGCCTCAGTTCGAGTGTATGACCTGGCCGGCAACTTCCCGGCGGGCGGCGTCTGGTATGCAGTGCGCCTGCCGGTAAACCTGGATCCTTATCGCAAAGCGTGCGCCGAGGGTCCAGTGACTGTGCGTGTGCGGGCTATCCTCTCGTGGAATGCGCCCGTCAACTGCGCCAACCCCAATCAGGTGCCGGTGTGGGGCAACCGCGAGGAAACGCTGATTCATACTCGCGCCTGCTGTTCAGGCGCCCGCCGGCAAGATCGCGGATCTTAGGCGGCATACCCGTGTCGCACATCGACAACGTTACGGGTCTGACCACCGCGACTGCTGTGTTTGCGCTGAACAACATAGCCCCTGACTCGCTTGGGCGGCCATGCCCGTTCGGCGGACACGTGACCGCGCAGGGCGCCCCGATCAACAACTTCAGCTACAGGGTTGAGGTAAGTCCGGACGGGTTTATCTGGACGCCTCAGCTCACTACCTTGACGGTGACGGACATGGACGGCAACACCAGCCCGCACAGCGTCAATCCTGTCACGCTGCGCTTCGACTACCTGCCCTTCACCGAGAACGTCAACAGCTTGCTGGCCCACTGGAACTCGACGGGAGATGCGCTCTGGTTCGTCCGGCTGTCGGTCTATGATGGGCTGGCTAACGACCTCACCGCATCACTGGTCAGCACCGACACTCACCGCATCCAGCTTGACAACACCGCGCCGGACACGAGCATCGAGATCACGACCGGCGCCGGCAATTGCGGCAAGTTCAAAATCGGCGATGTGCTGGCCGGCAACTTCGTCGCTACCGATCTGTACCTGGGCCAATACAGCCTAGGCACCGAACCGGCGGTCAACCCGCCCGGCGTTGGCGTTCCCGTCCCCAGTTCCGGGCTCGTAAACACGGCGCCCGCCCCCGGCGATGGCTGGACGCTGAACACCGGCGGCATGACTCCCATGGTCCCGTGCGGCTACGTCATCCGCGTCGTCACCGTGGACCGTGCGATCATCAATAGCCAAGCGGTCGGCCACTGGAGCCATGACAGCGCCGGCTTCTGCCTGGAGTAGCCGGACACTCGTCCGCAACCCGATGAACCGATATCAGCGGGTCCTCCCGCTGGCGTCCGTTCATTCGGACTATCTTCGCACCGTCGGAGTCGGCATCTCATAACGCCGGCTCCGCTCGCGTCAGTTGCTGCTCTTACTTCTTCGGAAACAGTGGCGCCGGAAGGGTTGGATTCGCCGCGCGGTCGCTCGACCAGGGCGCGTAGGGCGCGTAGGTCAGGTTGCAGAGCTCGAGCAGGGCGTCGTCGTAGTTGACGCGCCAGCCGGCGAAGTCGAGCCACGCCAGCTCGCGGTCGGCTTTCAGGGGCACTCCAGATGCTTCCAGCTCCTGCAATGCCGCATCAAACTCGGCGCGGGTGATGCTGATCGAATCTTCCGGGAAGTGACGGTCGGGATTGGAGTCTGCGCCGAAGTGACCCGCGATGTGATTGAGCGCCAGATAGCCTGCCCGGATGCACAGAGCCGCCTGGGGATCGTTGGGGATGTCTACCGCGGCAAGGGTGAGAGATGCCGTATCAAGTACCGCGCCCGATGCCGTGACCCACGAGTGTTCCGGTTTGGGCGAGCGGAAGAGAGGCAACGCCGCCAGTGAGGTGTGGCTCTCCTGGATATCGGCGAACCAGGTTTCCCAGGCGCTCCACTGGTCGCTCAATCGCTCAAGACCGTGAATCCGGTGATAACGTTCGAGCATGGCGATTGCGGAAGGTGGGCTGCCCGCGCGCACTTCCAACAATGTGACCGCAGCCTCGCGGCGCGAGAGAATGCGCTATAGATGCTGGGCAAATAAGCGATCAGCAGCGCTGTGATGGTGAGGCCGATGGTTGCGGCAGTGAATCCAAAAAGGTTTGCAACCGGCCTTCAAGCGGCTCAAAACCCAGCGTGAGGAGCGATGAACCCAGTTCGCGAAAGGCCTGGTACCAGGGGAGTTGGCCCGCAGCCCAGAACATCAACATGTAGCCGGCAAGGATCAGTCCGACCCAGACCGGAACTAACGCAAGCAGGCTGAGGGGCGCATAGAATGCCAGCGTCGTCGCGCCGGCGATACTCGGTGACGCGGCGTAGTCGCCACATGAAGAGTTTGCGCATGCCCAGGAAGACGCCACGCGTCAGTGCCGTGGAGGTACTGCGCGGCACCACAAAGGTCGCGATGGCGGAATGCAGGGTGAGAGCAACGATGACGACGCCGGCGGCGAAAGCGGCGATGCGGAGGACGCTCAGGGCGATCTCGTTCATGGCTGTTCCACGGGTGGGAGGGAACTGACTGATGCATAGATGTGGTCGAGGAATCGGCTGGGCACAGTATGCAAAAGGCGGACGCCGATCAGACCACAGCGCGTCGCAATGTCTTCCCAGGCGGCATAGGAGAATGGATGCGGCACCCACACGTTGCCGCGATCTACGCCGTACTCTACCACAATCATCCGCCCCCCGGGGTGCACGTACTTCGTCACGGCGCGAACGACCGGCGCGGGATCGCGATAGAAGTGCAGCGTGTTTGCCATCACAACGCCATCCAGCCGCGGCAAGTTGAGCGGACGGGTGTAGTCCGCGACCAGGTAATGCATCTGCGGTGAGGCTGCGCCGAATCGGCGATGCAACGCCTCTTGCTGTGCATCGAGCGCCCGGCGGTCCTTATCCACGGAGTAGAGGACGCCACGCGGCCCAAGCAGCTCGGCCAACGCCAGGGTAGACGTGCCGCCGCCCGAACCCAGATCGGCCCACGTCAATCCCGCGGGGTTCCCGGCTTCATCGAGGACCCCATCACGCAGAGCAGCGCGACGTGATCGGCGTGGTTCATCTTTCGCCCTACTGACTTTCCTATTTGTCTACTTGTTTCCCTTGCGACGCGCCTTTTGCGCCAGCGCCAATTCGTACGACTCGCGCAGGAGGGTAATGGCCTGCTCTACGTCGGCTTCCTGCCGTAAGTAGAAGCTAATCCATCCCGTACTCGGGCAGGATGTGATGCGGCTGTCCGCGGCCCTCCGCGACCACCAGGTCGCGCACTTTCTTCGGGAATGGAATGTCGAGCAGATGGTCGTCGTGGATGTGGCCGATTTCGCGGGCGCCCACGGAATTCCGTGCCGCCGAACCGGTGCGGGTGCGCCTTGACACCCGGCCACGTGAGGACTGCGGTCCGTATGCTCGCGCCTGCCCCGTTAACGCTCATTCGCCAGCCCTTCGAATAAGTCCGCCATGCACAGCCCCGGTTCCGGTTCGGGCCAGGCGAGACGCGAAGTACTCATGCGACATCAGTTCTTTGACGGTTGCGTCGGGTAACCGGCGGAACAGGTTGCCCGGACCGAACTGCGTGCGATGACATTGCAGTGCATCCCATTTGGCGGCAATCGAATCGGACACATCGAGGATCGCGCTGATCTCTTCATCTGGCCAGCCGGGCGCATTATCGCCCCTGCGCCGATCGAAATCGGTCGTGTCCATTCCCAGGTTGACCATGCCTTCGCGCATCTTACGGAAGAACGGCAGCGCGGGATGGCGGTGAGAACAGCCGGTCGGGCTGCCGGCCGGCCCCAATTCGGGGTAGACCGCCGGGTCGGCGGCGAAGTGGAATGCCTTGACCGTGTGATGGTGGGCGGCGATATGATCGGGATGCCCGTAACCGCCGTTTGGCTCGAATGTGACGACCACGTGGGGCCGGGTCTGGCGCAGGATGGCGACTAACCGCACGATGACCTCGCCCTCCGGGGCGTTGATGTAGGCGCGGCAATCCTCGTTTTCTGCCGTACCCACCATGCCCGAATCGCGATAACCCAGCAGGATGAGACGGTCCACGCCCATCGCTCCCACGGAACACTGCAATTCCTGTTCGCGCACCTGTCCCAGCGTTTCAGGCGATGCGAAGGACGGATCGGCGATCTCGCCCACCTCGCCGCGCGTGGCGCAGAAGCAGAGTGTGACCTCCGCCCCGGCGGCGGCATAGTGCGCCAGTGCTCCCCGTGCCGAACGCCTCGTCATCGGGATGCGCGAACACCGCCAATAATCTCTGTGCCATTTCAGACTCTCCGATCATCATGTCTTTTCCGTCGTAGCCTGACCGGCTACTGTGTAGTGACGGGCTTATGCCGTTGTCGTGCCCCCCAACGGCTGAAGCCGTCACTGCGAAGGAGAAGCGACGCGCTATTTTCCGGTAGACGCTAATTTGAGACCGTTTGCGCCATGGTTTGCGCCTGGCGACGCGATTCCATCAGCGCCCACGCAGCCAGGCCCAGCGCAACCACCAGCAGCCCGGCCAGCGCTAACAAGACGTTGTGCAGGCCCATCACCTGCGCGGTTGCGGGGGCGGTTGTCGCGCCGCCGGGATACACCTGGCCCGCGTGCACGAGGGTGCCGCCTCGCCCGCACGGGCTCCCCCCGAGCGCGATGCCGGTCGTCTGCCCCACGGTGCGGGTCAGTGCGAGCAGACCGGAGACGACGCCCAGCCGGTCACGCGGGGCGGCCCCTGATCGGCTGTTATTCGGCGACTGGAAGATGCCCAATCCCAACCCCACCGGCAGGAAGCGGAGGATATATCCAAGCGAGGTCGTCGTCAGGCTCAACGTACTGACGGCGAGAAAGCCCATGACCAGGACGCCCAGCCCGGCGACAGTCATCGGGCGGGTCCCAATGCGATCGGAGAGGGACCCGGAGAAGGGCGCGATCAACCCCGTGGCGAGCGGCACGACGGCCATCAATAGGCCCACCTGCTCGGTCGTGTGCCCGAGGATGCCCTCCAGATAGAATGGCATCAACAGGATCGTGCCGGACATGGCGATGAAGACCATGAACCCGGTGAGCAGGTTGACGCTGAACAGGCGATTCTGGAACAATCGCAAGTCCATCATCGGTTGCGCGAACGCGTTTCTCGATGAAGATGAACGTTGCGATCATGACGACCGACAGCCCCAACAGCACCAGCACGCAGCGCGTCCTAAACCCCCAACGCTGCCCCAGCGACATGCCCATCAGCAGCCCAAACATCGCCCCAAAAAGAGTCAAGGCGCCGCCGAAGTCGAACCTCTGGCCGCCCGCCGGCTGGGTGGCAGGGACGAATCGCCAGGCAAGGAATGTGCCCACGATGCCGATAGGCAGGTTGAGATAGAAGATCGAGCGCCAGCCAAAATTCTCGATAAGCAGCCCACCAATCGTCGGCCCCAGGATAATGCCCATAGATACCATCGAGCCGGTGGAATGCCCGGGCCTTAGCCGGCCGCGCTCGGTGGGCGGGAAGGTCTCGGTGACGATGGCCGGGCCTAGCGCCAGGATAATCACCACGCCCACCGCTTGGATGATGCGTCCCACGACAAGCCAACCGACGCGGCGCAACCCGCACAGCGCCGACGCCGCGGTGAAGACGATGAACCCGGTAGCATAGATCTTGCGTTTGCGACATTCGGCCAACCGTCCCATGCTCGGCAACAGGGTCGCCAGGGTCAACAGATAGGCCAGCACCACCCCATTCGCCGGTGGGGAAATCGGTGTTGAAGGCGCGGGTCACGGCGGGCGAGGAGACGTTGACGATGCTGCCATCAATGGTGGCGAGCCGGATGCCTGTACTCACCGCGGCCATCACCCACAACGGCTGCGATTATGTGATGCGGATCGCTCAAAATGAACTCCTTCGCCGGAGCTCCATCGTTTCGGCCAGTGCGGACTATGGATAAGATATGGGGTTTCCTGATTAAGGTCAGGAAACCCCATTGTATCATAGACGGGTACAACTGCGGGTTACAGAACCCCGGGAATTTCAAAAATCACGCGACTGACCAGCTTCGCCCTGGCTCCGGGTATATCAGGAACTCCCTGGTCATGATCCGATATTACTTGAGCGTACTTATCGAAGAAGTCCACCGACCGTTTGAGGGCTGTACGCGAGATCCCCGGACAGGTTGTGATTGTCACCGGGATAGATGTAATACTCCACTACCCCGTCTACATCTTCGATGCGTTGGTTGAGCGAGTCGGAGAACAACGAGAACGCTCGTGCTCCATGCCATGTGATGGAGCTGTATCGGCCCGGAGAGATCAGCTACGTAGGATGACGGCGAGATGGAGTTCCAGAATTCCGGGTTCTCCTCCGGCGCGCCGTATTGTTCCGTCAGGTCTTGCCGCCACCGGCACGCGCCGGATGGGATCGTGGTGGTCGCCGAAGACGGCCGCCGCCACCGGTTCATCAACTCTTCGTATGACGCGACAACGCCTGCCCAGATCCGCGCCCCCCCGCCTTGATGTCATCTGTATGACCGTCGACGAGCGTGATGTGCCCGCCATCGAGTGACCCCACATCCCCATGCGGTTTGGGTCGGCGTCCGGGTACTGTTTCATGGAGGAGACGGCGTTGAGCACGTCCACCGTATAGTCGGGCGAGCCGTAGCCGCCCCGCGCTTCGCCTTCCGAGCTGCCGTCCCCACGATAGTCCAACTTGAGGACGATGTACCCATTTCGCCGAAGGCGTGGCGGGTAACAGCGACATAGCGTTCGGTGGTGCGATATTGCGCAGGCGGGATGTGACCCGTGATTGAAGATCACGACCGGCCAGCCTGTGGGCGGTTTCTCACCGTCGGGAATTGATCAGCACGTTGATCGTGTTGCCCTCGGATTCATAGGGCGCGGTAGCGTTGATAGTTCACGCCCGGCGAGCTTTGCACGATCTGGATTTCGCTCCGGATAGGACCCTCTGCGCATGGCCTCGATGGAGAGCGGGCTTAGCGGCGTGGGGGCGGCGGTTGGCGTTTCTGTGGGGCGTGCGGTTCGGTTGGTACTGTGGTTGCGGTCGCCGTCGGTAGCAGGGTCGCGGTCGGGCTGGGCGTCGCAGTTGGCGGAAGGGTCAGCGCAGCAGCCACGATTGCGACTCCGGTCGCTTCCCGCGGGCGGCGCATCGCCTCCGTCTTCGACGAACGTCTCGCCGCCGCACGCACGGTCCTTCAGGGCCAGCAAGAGCGCCATCAGCGTCCATGCGGCACGCTGTTGTAATGTTCGTTTCTGTAAACCTGTTCCTGTGAGGGTCGCGCCCGTTGGTGCGAGCGGGCGGGCCGGCGAAATGCAGGATACATGAGTTTTAGCCACACGTCTGTCCCTGGTTGCACCTTCCGGGGCCTTTCACTCATCTGACCTCCTCGCAGTGACGGCATGAGTCGGTAAGGCGTCCAACGACTGATGCCGGTGACGCGAAGGGAACACCCTGTAATGCACGCTTCGCCGTGTGGGCGACAAATGAAATTCTGCGCTTATAGTTGGGCTGCGTATGGTATAATCGCCACACATTCCCTATATATGCGCTGGTACAAGGGGCTGGTACACCCGGCGGCGTCATGGCGGGGGTGGGCTATGCAGGGACAGCGATGCACACGCCGGATGGATCTTTGGTCTTGGACGATTACTTCCAGCATATTGCGTTTCTGGTAGATTTTTATCGTAAGTTCGCCGCCGCCTGACATGCGGCGCACCTATTTCAGAAAGGATTTTTCCGGAGATAGGCCGAATGGCTTGCACGACGACGACATGGACGACGACATGGAGATGTCTGACGATGAACTCTACACGGAGCTGGACGATGAGCGCCGTGAAGAGGTCAACGAGCTGATCGGCCTGCGGGTGCTGGGGGTTGAGGTCTGGGAAGATTACGCTGGGGGACGATCAGGAGGATATCCCTAAGCCTGCGGATCGCGTTTTCTTCGATTGTGACCTGTTCCTCGAAAGCAATCAAGCCATCGAGTTGTATGTTACTGCGGCCTATCCCGATCCTGAGGCCGACCCGGTCGTCGGTATCAGCCATATCCAGGACGTCATCGGCTTCGACGGCAACCTGGAGCTGATTGATTACGGCGGAGTGGACAAGGAAGGCGGCCTGGCGCTGGCCTTCGGCCACGATGAACACGTGCACCTGGTGTTGGCTGCCGGCCCGCGTGGATGGTCAGCGAATGGGAGCCTGAGATAGGACAAGACGTGAGTTGTGCCCCGCTGCGCCTGGCCGTGCTGGATGTGGACGGGACGCTCAAACTGGCCGAGTCGCCCTATCAATATCTGCATGACCGGTTGGGCGTGGCGCTCTCGGCCTGGCCGAACTCGCGAGTCGGCCCCGGCGGGGTGATGGCGAATGGCTGATGCGTGACGCCGCCCTGTGGGCCGGGCAGCCGGTCG